>DATMMA010000096.1:0-21662 GCA_035570295.1 Streptosporangiaceae bacterium | reverse complement strand
TCCCCGATCAGGGCGTAGTCCTCGATCAGGCTCGTCATCGAAGCCTCCCGTCCGGCCCAGACCGGCTGCCCGGGCGGCAGCCGCGCGACCGCTTTCTTCGACACTAAGGGTGACACGCGGCGAGGTTGTACGACGGCTCGTCGCAGAGTAGCGGCGTGCGCGCGCAAGGTACAGCCGGCCGAAGGCACCAGCCGAAGGCCATCAGGGAACGGCGAAGCGCGGCCCGCCGCGTGGCGATGGCCGCCGCTGCCGGGGCGATCGCGCTGATCGGGGTTACCGGCTGCGCGAAGATGGACGCGTCGCTGGATCAGCAGTGGATAACGGTGCAGTTCTACCCCAGCACCCCGGTGGCGACCGCGCTGCACGTCAGGGCCGCCTGCTCGCACATTCAGAACACGCCGCCGCTCGCGCTGCCGGCCAAGCACACCCCGATCAACATGATGTACGGGATCCGGTTCAACACCACGAACTCCAGCCCGGCGAACGAGGCCAAGCTCCAGGGTTGCCTGCAGAAGTTCAAGTCGGTTCAGGGCCTTGACCCCGAGGCCGCCAGCGACGAGGGCAGCTGAGCCCGGCCTCTGAGACCCGGCGAACCAGGAGTTTCCCGCACCCGCACGTTCCCGCACAGAAATTTTTCGTCTCCGGACTCAAGTCGCTAAACCGACTCTGACCTGGGAAAACGCCAGGTCGCCCGGGCAACATGACAGAGCGCCGCAGTGCGGATTTCGCCCGACGCTCTAAATAATTCCCATAGTCATTGTAGACTTTCGCCCAGCGGAAACCCGAGTAACTTGATCGGAAAAGGTGGACGATGAAACGAGCACTTGCCGCAGTCGCGGCAGTGGGTGTGGCGGCGCTCGCAGCTGGCTGCTCCTCCTCAGCTGCCAGTTCGACTTCAGGCAACTCGACTGCCAAGGTCGTGCTGCGGCTGGGCTTCCAGGAGAACATCACGCACGCGCCTGCCCTGGTTGGCGTCAAGGAAGGCTTCTTCACTAAGAACCTCGGCAGCAACGTGACGCTCAAGCTGTACCCGTTCAGCACCGGGACGCAGGAGGCCACCGCGTTGCTGGCAGGCCAGCTAGACGCCGCCTATGTAGGGCCAAACCCGGCTATCAAGGCATGGCAGACCTCTGGCGGCAAGCTCATCAGCGTGATCTCCGGCGCTGCCTCGGGCGGCGCCGAGCTGGTGGTGAAGAAGGGCATCACATCTGCTGCCCAGCTCAAGGGGCAGCAGCTGGCGACGCCGTCGCTGGGCAACACCCAGGACGTGGCGCTGCGGTACTGGCTTAAGGGCAAGGGCCTGACCACGACCCAGACTGGCGGCGGCGACGTGCCGATCACCCCCATCACGCCGAACTCCGACGCCGTGCTGGCGTTCGAATCCGGCAAGATCGCCGGCGGCTGGGAGCCCGCGCCATACGACGCGGAAATGGTCGCCGCTGGCGGGCACGTGCTGGCGAACGAGGCCAGCCTGTGGCCACAGGGCCAGTTCGTCACCACCAACCTCGTCGCGACGCAGAGCTTCATCAGCCAGCACCCGACGGTTGTGACCGACCTGCTCAAGGCCCAGATCGAGGCCAGCTCCTTTATCGCGAGCAACAAGCCGGCCGCGGAGTCCGCGGCGAACGCCGAGCTGGCGTCCCTGACCGGCAAGAGCCTTAAGCCGGCCATCCTGGCAGCGGCCTTCGGCCAGGTGTCTTTCACCAATGACCCGATCGCGTCGTCGCTGATCACTGACGCGGCGCACGCGCAGGCGGTGGGACTGCTGAGCCCGGTGAAGAACCTGTCGGGGATCTACGACCTCGGGCCGCTGAACAAGCTGCTCGCGGCCGACGGTCAGCAGCAGGTCAGCTCGTGAGAGTGAGCAACGAGCAGGTGACGCCCCCGGCCGGCCGGCCGGGGGCGTCAGCCCTGTCTGCGGCAGGGTTTGCTGACCAGACGAGGCTTGCTGACCAGGCCGGGCAGCCAGGCGACCGGAACATCGCGGTGCGGCTGACGGAGGTCAGCAAGGCGTATGGCGCCGGCCCGTCCCGGCTGCTGGCGCTCGACTCGGTCTCTGTCACCGTGGCCGATGGCGAGTTCGTCTGCATCATCGGCGCGTCGGGCTGCGGCAAGAGCACGCTGCTGAACCTGGTGGCAGGGTTGGACAAGCCGACCAGTGGCCAGGTGGACACCGGCGGCCGCCGGGTGGGCCTGATGTTCCAGGAGCCTGCGCTGTTCCCGTGGCTGACTGCGGGTCGTAATGTCGAGCTCGCCCTCCGCGCCAGGGGCGTGCCCCGCGCGCAGCGGCCAGCGATGACCACCGAGCTGCTCGACACCGTCAGGCTCGGCGCGTTCCGCGACAAGCGCCCGCACGAGCTGTCCGGCGGCATGCGGCAACGGGTCGCCATGGCCAGGGCGCTGGCACTGGACGCCGACGTGCTGCTGATGGACGAACCGTTCGGCGCGCTCGACGCGATGACCAGGGACCTGCTCCATGACGAGCTGGAGCGGATCTGCGCAGAGCGCACGCTGACCGTGTTGTTCGTCACGCACAACGTCCGGGAAGCCGCCCGGCTCGGTGACCGGGTCATCCTGCTGAGCAGCCGGCCGGGCCGCATCATCGAGGAGTACGCGCTGCCCCGGCAGGGCCAGCGCCGGATCGACTCACCGGAGGTATCGGAAGTCGCAGCCAGGCTCACCGACCGGCTGCGTGAGGAAGTGGGCCGGCATGGTAGCTGACCAGGCACTACGCGGACTCGACAGCCTGGAGCTGCCGCCGGACCCGGGGCGTCAGGGGGGGCCTGGCCGGCTGGCCCGCAGGACGTGGGCGGCGTTCTGGCCGAAACTGCTTGCTGTAGCGCTTGTCCTCGCCCTCTGGGAGGTGGTCACGCTCGCCGGCTGGAAGAAATACGTGCTGAAGGGGCCGGGACCGGTCTTCTCCAACCTGTGGCAGCAGATGCAGCACGAAATGCTGTGGGCCACCATCGGCTGGACGATGCGCAGCGCCCTGGAAGGCTACCTCGTCGCCCTGGTCATCGGCTCGGTCGTCGGTCTGCTGGTGTCCCGGATCGCGCCGCTGCGCGCAGCGGTCGGGTCCATCATCACCGGCTTGCAGACGATGCCCTCGGTTGCGTGGGCGCCGTTCGCGATCGTCCTGTTCGGCGAGAACAACTCGGCCATCCTGTTCGTGGTCATCCTCGGTGCCGCCCCGTCGATTGCCAACGGGCTCATCAGCGGCGTGGACTATACGCCGCCGCTGCTGCTGCGCGCTGGCAAGACCATGGGCCTGCGCGGGTTCGCCCTGTACCGGTACCTGATCCTGCCCGCATCGCTGCCCGCCTTCGTGGCCGGGCTTAAGCAGGGCTGGGCGTTCGCATGGCGCAGCCTGATGGCAGCCGAACTGTTCGTCGCGATCATCGGGCAGACGTCGATCGGCCAGGTCCTGGACACCGACCAGCAGAACCTCGATTTCGTCGGGGTCAGCTCGGTGATCATCGTGATCCTGGTGATCGGGATCCTGGTCGACACGGCCTTCACGAAGGCCGACATCGCGCTCCGCCGCCGCCGCGGCCTGCTCGACCCGGCTGCGGCGACCTGACGAGATGGCGGGCCCGGCGCGCTGACGAGACAGTCAGCGCGCCGGGACGCCAGCAGGCCGGTCACTTCCCGTACCCCCGCTTGCTGGACCACCTGCGGCTGGTAGCCACGCCGACTGGCGTCAGCGCACCCGGCGGCCCATTTCCTTGCCGGAGTAACCGCCGAGTTCTTCCACCGACGTCTTGAATCGATCTGATCGCAGCAACGCCCAGAGCGGCGCGAGCTGCGGTGACTCCAGCGCGCCTGGCGCGACGGCCAGGTCGTACGGCTCGGTGGCCAGTGGTACGAAGTCAAGGCCGAACGGGCGGGCGGCCGCCATGATTCCCAGGCCGGCGTCGGCCCGGCCGGACGCGATCGCCGCCGCGACCGCCAGGTGCGTCGGCTCCTCCCGCGCGTATCCCTCGATCGAGGAGGCCGCGAGATGCTGCTGTCCGAGCATGACGTCGAGCAGCACCCTCGTTCCGGCGCCGCGCTGCCGGTTGACATAGCGGATGCCGGGACGGCAGACATCAGGCAGCCCGGAGATGCCCAGGGGGTTCCCGGCGGCGACCATCAGCCCTTGCGAGCGTTGCACCAGCCGCACGACTGCGACGTCGCCCGCCGCGGTCCCGAAGACCCGGTCCACGTACGGCAGCGTGTACTCCCCGGAAGCCGGGTCGAGCAGGTGCGACCCGGCGATGTGGCACAGGCCGTCGCGCAGCGCGACGAGCCCGCCGAGGGACCCGACGTTGGACGACGCCAGCGTCACCATCGGGTCGGCGGTGCGCAGGAACGAGGACGCCAGGTCGAGCACCATGTCGTGCGAGCCGATCGCGACGATAGTGCGGGTGATCTCGTCAAGCCCGCGCAGCAGGTCGACCGGCACGTAAGACCCGGCGTGGTGCCCTTCCACGCCGGCCGGCACGACGAGCAGTCCGTCCGCACGGACCAGTGACGTCAGTACCCCGGCACCGCGCGGCAGCGGCGTTGCCACGAGGGCCCCGCCGACAGAGCCGAGCCGGACCCGTACCCAGTCGTCCATGCCAGCCGGCGACGCGAGCTTGCGCGCCAGCCGCGCCGAAGCGCGCGGCCGCTGCCGCGGCGGCGCGCCGGACAGCTCCGCCAGCAGCGGCGCGGCGAAGATGTCGAACGTGAGCGCCGCCGACACGGGGTAGCCAGGCGCGCCGAGCACCGGCGTCCGCCCCACGGTGCCAAGCACGACCGGGTGCCCCGGTCGCACCGCGACCCCGTGGACGGCCAGCGTCCCGGCGGAGGCGACCACCTGCGCCGTGTAATCGTCCCGTCCGGCGCTGGACCCGGCGATCACGATCAGCAGGTCGCATTCCGCGGCCGCCTCGCGAACTACGGCGGCGATCCGCTCCGGCTCGTCTGGCTCGATCGGCAGGCACCGGGCCTCGCACCCCGCCTCCCGCGCCTGCACGGCGAGCATGAGCGAATTCGTGTCGAGGATTTCGCCCGGGCCCGTCTCCGCTCCGATTGGCCGCACCTCATCCCCGGTCGGGAGGATAAGAACCAGAGCCTGCTTCCGAACGGACAAGCGCGTTGCCCCTGCGGCCGCCGCTGCAGCCAGGTCGGCGGCGCGGAGCCGGTGACCCGCCGGGAGCAGCAGCTCGCCCGCACTCACGTCCTCGCCGATCGACCGGACGTGCTGGTACGGGGGAACGGCGGCGCGCAGCTCGGCACGCCCGGCGTCGTCATAGTGCACGTGCTCGCGCATGACTACCGCGTCGCGGCCGTCGGGCATCGGGTCGCCGGTGTCCACCACGTCGTAGGCGTCGGGGCCGAGCCAGAGGGGAGTGGTCTCGCTCGCGCCGGGCGTGTCCGCGGAACGGACCGCGATGCCATCCATCCCGGCGGCGTCGAATGGGGGAGACGAGCGGACCGCCCACACTGGCGCCGCGGTGACGAGCCCGGCGGCCTCGGCGACGGGTACGGTGACGGCGGGCAGCCGTTCCGGGCAGCCAGCCGCCCCGCGGGCGGCGCGCCAGGCGTCCATGGCCTGCCCGGCGGGGACGTCTCGGATGAACGGGCTGTTCGCCGGCTTGTCACCCATACAGGATTACGTTCACCTCGCTGCCAGCGTCCAGCCCGGTCGCCTCCTCGGGGATCACGATGTAGCCGTCGGCCTGCGTCAGCACGGACAAGAGCGCCGACAGGCCGAACACCGGCGCGGCCACCCCCGCGTTCACAGTTACCTGCACGATATCGAGCCGCCCGGTCGCCGAGGCGAGATCCCGGGACAGCCTGGCCCGCGTCGAGGGTTCGGGCGGCGGCACCTCGCAGCCGCCGACGAGGCGGATGACCGGCATTCCGATCAGCCGGAACACAACGAGCGCCGAGCGCGGGTTGCCCGGCAACCCGATGACCGGCACGTCGCCGCACTCGGCCAGCAGCGTCGGCTTGCCGGGTTTGATAGCCAGGCCGTGGCACCAGATGCCCGGCGGGCCGAGGCGAGCGACGGCGTTCGCGGTCTCATCTCTGGCGCCGACCGAAGACCCGGCGGAGATCACGAGCAGGTCGCTGGCCGGCAGCGCACCGCGCAGCGCTATCTCCAGCGCGCCCGGGTCATCGGGCACGATCCCGCCGTACACCGGCTCGCCGCCCGCGTCCGCAACCAGCGCGGCGAGCGCGGACGCCGTCGCATCACGCACCTGGCCTGGCTTCAGCTCAGCCGCCTCGGGCGGGATCACCTCGTCGCCTGTAGAGAAGATCGTCACCACCGGCTTCTCATGTACGGTCACGGTCGTCACGCCGGCCGCGGCGAGCATGCCGAGGTCCTGGGGGCGGAGCGGCCGGCCGCCGGGAACGATCTCGTCGCCGGGCCTGGCGTCCTCGTCGGCCCGCACTATGCCCTCGCCAGGCGCGACCGGGCGGACCACCTCGATCGTGCCAGGCATCGCCTCGGCGGTGTACTCGACCATCACGACCGCATCCCCGCCGGGCGGGATGACGCCTCCGGTCGGCATCGCGACCGCTGTGCCGGGCGTGACAGTCGTATCCGGCTCAGACCCCATGCGGACGGTGCCGATGACGGTGAGGTAGCCAGGGAGGCCCTCGGACACGCCGTAAGTGTCGGCAGCGCGGACGGCGTAGCCGTCGACGGTGGATCGGGCGAACCCGGGCAGTGAATGCGGCGCGCTGACCGGCGTGGCCGGCACCCGCCGCAGCGCCGCTGCCAGCGGCACGGCCTCGGTGCGGGTACGCCGCCGGGGACGGAAGCCGGCCAGGGCATCGGCGACCGTCCGGGTCGTGAAGAACTCGCGCCCGACCGCGTCAGCCATGGCCCCCGGCGCGGTCCCCCTCCGAAAGGCGCAGCACGCTCATCACCGGGCCGAGCGCGACCTGGCCGAGCCCGCAGATCGAGGTACGGCGCATCACCTCGGCGAGGTCGCGCACCTCGCCGTTCACGTCGGCGGGGCCGCCGCCCGTCGTCAGCAGGTCGTCGAGAATGACGTGCGCCTTCGTAGAGCCGACCCGGCAGGGCACGCACTTGCCGCACGACTCGTCGCGGAAGAATCGCAGGACGTTGACCGCGGCGGCGAGCAGGTCGGTGCCCTCGGCCATAACGACGATCGCGCCGGAGCCGAGCATTGACCCGATTGCCTGCAGCGAGGCGAAATCCAGCTCCACATCAAGCTTGTCCGGCCCGATGAAGTTGGACGACGCACCGCCCGGCTGGATGGCGGCGAGCGGCCTGCCGCCGTCGACGCCACCGGCCAGGTCGAGCAGCTCGCGCGCAGTGGTGCCCATCGGGACGCAGTACACGCCGGGGCGCGCCACGTGGCCGGACACGGCGAAGAACTTCAGCCCGGCGTGGTCGCCCTTGCCCTGGGCGTGCCACCAGGCCGCGCCGTTGCGTGCGATGACCGGGACGTGCGCGAATGTCTCGACCGAGTTCATCAGCGTCGGCTTGCCGTGCAGGCCGTAGGTACCGGGGAACGGCGGCTTGTTCCTCGGCTCGCCGCGGTGCCCTTCCATGCACTCAATGAGCGCGGACTCCTCGCCCAGGATGTAGCCGCCCGGTGAGGTGAAGACCTCGACGTTCAGCCGCCTGCCGGAGCCCGCCGCATCCGGGCCGATCAGCCCGGCCTCGCGAAGGTTCTCGATCTCGCGGCGGATGACCTGCTCTTCCGGGCCGTACTCGTGCCGGATGAATACCCAGCCTTCATCGGCACCGACCGCGAGCATCCCGAGCAGCATGCCCTCCAGGACCAGGTGCGGCTCCGTCGCCAGGATTTCCCGGTCCTTGAACGTGCCCGGCTCGGACTCGTCTGCGTTGCAGATCACGTACTTCGGCGCCGCTTCTTGCGCCGCGACCAGGTTCCACTTGCGGCCTGTCGGGAAGCCTGCGCCACCCATCCCGCGCAGGCCCGCGTCCGTCAGCGCGGTTATGATCGCCGCGGTATCCAGCCGGCCCGCGAGCGCGTCGCGCAAGACGGCGTATCTGTCGCTCGCTGCGGGATACGGGTCATTGGGCCACCGCACCGGTGAGCTAGCCGGCGGCCGGGAAGTCACGTCGGCCTGTTCCGACCCTGCTAGCCCCCCTGGAACCCCCGGATGGTGCTCCCCGATCGCCTCAAGTGGCAGCGGCTGGTCGTTGACGGTGGACGCCGGGGCGATATCGCAGCGGCCGAGGCAGGATCCCTCGACGATCTCGGTGTCCGCGTCCGTGCCGTACCGTTCCCGGATCGCGTCGATGGCCGCGTCGGCGCCGCGCAGCCAGCAGGACAGGTCATGGCAGACGCGGATCTCGGTCTTCTTTGGCGGCTCGGAACGGAAATGCGGGTAGAACGAGACGAGCCCCTCGATCTCGTACAGCGGCCGCCGCACGTCGCGTGACAGCGCGACCAGCTCCTCGCGGGGCAGCCAGCCGGCTCGCTCCTGGATGGCGTTCAGAGCCGGGATCAGGCTCGGGCCGGGAAACTTGCCCGCCCTGGCCTCGACGCCGGGGACGCGGGGCGGGGCTTCAGCCATCGGCCCTCTCGATCCGGACGGCGCAGAACTTGAACTCGGGGATCTTCCCGAACGGGTCGATCTCGTCGATCGTCAGCAGGTTCGCGGCCGCCTCGCGGAAGTGGAACGGGATGAAGCAGTTGCCCCTGGCCTCCCGGTGAGAGACCTTCGTCTCCAGCTCGATCGTGCCGCGGCGGGAGCTTACCCGTGCCATGTCGCCGTCGTCGAGGCCGAGTTCCGCGGCGTCGTCCGGGTGGATGTACACCAGGGCCTTGGGCGCGATCGCGTCGAGCGCGTAGGACCGGCGGGTCATCGAGCCGGTGTGCCAGTGCTCCAGCATCCGGCCGGTGTTCAGCACGTACGGGTAGCGCTCGTCCGGCAGCTCCTTCGCAGGCAGCCACTCGGCGGGTACTAGGTGGGCCAGGCCGTCTTCCGTATTGAACTTCTCGGTGAACATCACCACGATGCCGTCGCTGCGGGCGGGATCCGGGTTCGGGTACAGCTTGCCGGACAGGCCGAGGTTGTCGTAACTGAGGTTCTTATAGCTGCCGATGACGGTGACCATCTCGTCGAAAACCTGCCGCGGCGTCTCGTAGTGCCAGTCCAGGCCGATCCGGTTCGCGATGTCCTGCACGACCTCCCAGTCCACGCGTGCCTGGCCCGGGCTGTCCAGCACCTTGCGTCCCAGTTGCACGCGGCGGTCGGTGTTGGTGAAGGTGCCGTCCTTCTCGAGGTAGGAGGACGCCGGCAGGATCACGTCGGCGAACTCGGCGGTCTCGGTGAGGAAGATGTCCTGCACGACGAGGAAATCGAGCTTGGCCAGGGCCTTGCGGACCTTGTTGATGTTCGGGTCGGACAGGAACGGGTTCTCGCCCAGCATGTACATGCCGCGCACCCCGCCCTTGAGCGCCGAGCCGATGATTTCCGTGACGGTCAGACCCTTGTTCGGGTCCAGGTCGGCTGTACCCCAGGCCTGCTCAAACCTAGCCTGCACGGCGGGATCGTCAGCCTTCTGGTAGTCCGGGTAGAACATCGGGATGAGGCCCATGTCCGAGGCGCCCTGCACGTTGTTCTGCCCGCGCAGCGGATGCAGGCCGCTGCCCGGCTTGCCGACGTTCCCGGTGATCGCGCACAGCGCGATCAGGCAGCGGGCGTTATCTGTGCCGGTGGTGTGCTGGGAGATCCCCATGCCCCAGAAGATGATGCCGGCCTTGGCGCCGCCCCAGGCCCGCGCGACCCTCCTGATCAACTCGGCTGGCACGCCGCTGATCTGCTCCGCCCGCTCCGGCGGGTAGTCCGCGACGGTCTTTTTCAGGGCCTCGAAGTTGGATGTCCGCGTCCTGATGAACTCGTCGTCGGTCAGGCCGAGCCGGATGACCTCATGCATGATGCCGTTATAGAAGGCGACATCGGTGCCGGGCTTGAGCTGGCAGTAGATGTCCGCATGGTCGGCCATCTTGTCGGCGCGCGGGTCCACGTAGATGATCGTCGTGCCGTTGCGGCGGGCCTGCTTGAAGAAGGTCGAGGCCACCGGGTGGTTCGCCGTGGAGTTGCTGCCGGTGACGATTGCGACCCCGGCGTTCTTGATGTCGCCGAAGGTGGTGGAGACCGCGCCGGAGCCGATCCCCTCGAACAGCGCCGACACACTGGAGGCGTGGCAAAGCCGCGTGCAGTGGTCCACGTTGTTGGTGTGGAAGCCGGTGCGGATGAGCTTCTGGAAGAGGTAGGCCTCCTCGTTGGAGCACTTCGCCGAGCCGAACCCGGCGATGGCGCCAGGGCCACCGGCGGTATAGATCTCGGTCAGCCGCCTCGCGACGAGGTCGAGGGCCTCCTCCCAGGTCGCCTCGCGGAAGTGCGGCAGCACCTCGGCGTAGTCGACCAGGCCGCCGGGCTTGCGGCCGCGCTTGCCGCCCTTGCGCTTCCGACTCGGGTCACCGTCGCTGGTCATCCCGTGGTCGTTGCTCTCGCCGTCGGCCGCCATATCGCCGCGGACGTCGGCGGATAGCGCGCCCTTCGGGTAGGACTCCTCCCGGCGGATCAGGGGCACCACCAGGCGCTGCGGCGACGCGGCGTAGTCCCAGCCGTAACGGCCCTTCACGCACAGCCGCCCCTGCGAGCCGGGCTGTTCCCGGCCCTCCGCGTACGCGATCGCGCCCTTCTCCCGGTCCACGTAGTAGGTCAGCGCGCAGCCCACGCCGCAGTACGGGCAGACGGTGTCCACGGCGTCCAGTTCGGTGCGCGGCCGGATCGGAATGTTGTTGATTGGCTTGTTCGTCAGCGCGCCGGTCGGGCATGCGGCCACGCACTCGCCGCAGGACACGCAGGACGAGGCGCCCATCGGGTCGCTGAGGTCGAACGCGATCCGGGTGCCATAGCCCTTGCCGCTGCGCCCGATCACGTCGTTGCCCTGAATGTCGTCACAGGCCCGCACGCAGCGGTCGCACAGGATGCAGGCGTCGTGATCGACGGCGATCACCGGGCTGGACAGGTCGGTGCCGCGACCCGACGCCTCGGGCAGGGCGGTGCCGTCCGGGGTGAGCCCGAACCGTTCGGCCAGCGCGATCAGTTCGTTGTCCGCTGTCGTCGTCTGCTTCGGGTCGCGCTCGGGCGGCGGCTGGTCACTGATCAGGAGCTTCGTCAGCATCGCGCGGCTACGCTCGAGTTCCGGCGTACTTGTCGTCACCTGCATCCCGTTCTCGCAGGCCCGCACGCAGGAGGCGGCGAACGCGGGCGCGCCGACGTCGACGACGCACATCCGGCAGACGCCGACTGGATCGAAACGCTCGTCGTGGCAGAGCACGGGGATGTCGATGCCCGCGGCCCTGGCGGCCTGCCAGATCGTGGCGCCCTCCGGGGCGGTGACCTCACGTCCGTCGATGGTGAGGGCTACCGTTCGCGTGCTTTCGGGGGCTGTGATGGCCATAGCGGCAGTATCCGCCTGCGAGTCGCGCTAGGCCAAGCTCAGGTCATCAACGGTCCCTGGAACTGGGCGCCCGTCATGATCAAGCCCGCGCTTTGAGTAGTAAGCGTCGATCATCGCCCGCAGGCGATCCGCGGTGAGGGTGGCCACCCGGCCGGATGGCAGGGTAAGCGGCTCGGTCAGCAGGCGGTCAGGCAGCCAGTCGTCGGACGGCTGCCAGCCCTCGCGAATGTTGTAGACACGTTTGGCCAGCACGATCCGGCGGGCAGTCGCGCGCAACTCCTCGCCGGTAACGTCCCAGCCGGTGACCGACGCCAGCAGCTCTGCCCACTCCCGGAACGGGTCGGTGAACACCCCGCGCAGGAACTTGCACAGGATCAGCGAATCCATGATCGCGGCCCGGTCCTCAGTCTCGATCGCCGCCGCCACATGCGCGTCGCCGCCGTCCAGCCGGTCCAGGTCGCCCGACAGGTCCGCCTCGTAGGCGCCCGACCTGTTGTGATCCGCACCCCGTGTGTTCACCGCCAGACCCAGGGCCATCGCGTGCAGCGTGCGAGGCTCGTAGCCGGGCATCTCCAGGCCCTTGACATGCGGTGCGAAGGAAGCGGAGTCAGCCCCGACCGTCCGGGACGCTTGTCTGGAACCTTCTCCGAGCAGGGAGCCGAGCGGCGTGCCACGGGTGCCGATCTCGTCCAGGGCGCGCAGCAGCGCGGCAGGGTCGCCGAAGCGGAGCCAGGGCGCGTCGATCAGGCCACGCTGTGCGCACTCCATCGCCCACGCGATCGTGCCGCCCGCCGAGATCGTGTCGATGCCAAGCTCGTCGCAGCGGGCGCTGGCGGCGAGGACCGCGTCCGGGTCGCCTACTCCGCACATCGGGCCGAGAGCGAACACGTTCTCGTACTCAACGCGCGCTTTCTTGCCCCGGCCTACCTGGTAGATGTGCTCGCAGCCGATGGTGCAGGACGCGCAGCTGCTGCGCGCGACCCGGCGCATCCCCTCGACGGCCTCATCCGTTGCCTGTCCGGCCAGGCGGTCGGCTCCGTCGAATGTGGCGGCCTGGAAGTTGCGGGTGGGCAGCGTGGCGATCGCGTTGAATGCGAGCAGGTTGGCGAGCGTGCCGAGCTCGCGGTATTTGGCCGTGGCCGGTCCGAATGACCGCTCCCTCAGGTCGCGCGCCGCGGCGATGACGCCTCGCGGGTCGGCTGTCGCGACCTTCGCCGCCGAGCGGACCGCGATTGCCTTCAGGTTCTTCGCGCCCATGACCGCGCCCAGGCCGCCGCGGCCTGCGTGCCGGCCGTCGTGCGAGATCGTCGCGTACCGGATGCCAAGCTCGCCGGCCGGGCCGATCGCGGCCACGCGCCAGCCGCGGCCAAGCTGTTCCCGCAGCTCATTGTCAGTCTCGGCTGCGGTGCGGCCGACCAGATGTCGTGCGTCGAGGAGCGCGGTGCCGCCGCCGTCGACGAGCAGGACGGACAGTTGGGGCGCCCGGCCGCGGACCACGATCGCGTCGTGTCCGGTGAGCTTCCCGGCGATCGCGAACTGGCTGGAGGCCAGCGCGTCGGTCAGCATCCCGGTCAGCGGCGACTTCGCCACCACGGCAAACTTCGCGCTCGTGGTCAGCGGCGTGCCCACCAGCGGCGAGAACACGAATGCCAGCGCCGCCGTGGCGTCCAGGGCGCCGGCGCCCGGCGTCCCCAGCCGGTACAGCAGCCAGGCGCCGAGTCCGGCGCCGCCGATGTAGGCGCGCAGGATCTCATCGGCCAGCGGCAGGGTCGCACTAGTCCCGGTGGCCGCGTCCGCCACAAGCGCCCGTCCGAAGTAGCCGCCAGCGGGCATGTCAGCCGCCGGCGTCCGCGGACAGGAAGAAGACGGTGTCACCCGACACGAGCGGCGTCTCGCCGTCCCGGGTGATCTGGTCGCCGTTCAGCGCAGCCGTGACATGCCGGTCGAGCACCAGGCCAAGCGCGCCGGCTGCGGCGCCCACGGTCGCGGCCCGGACGGCGTGCGGGCCGCTCTTGCCGCCGCCCTTGGCGAGGACCCCGAAAAGCTGGACGGTCACTTCCGGTGCCGGCCGGGCCAGGGCCGCCTGATAGTCGGCAGGGGTGTTGACGTTCACCACCGAGTCCAGGTCAGGGTCGAGCGCGGCGAGCACCGGGTCTTTGCGGAGCGCTTCGTCGTCTAGTTCTTGCACCGCGCACTCGCCGAACAGAAAAGCCGGCCGTAGCCGGTCCTCTTTCACCAAGCGCTCAGCGATCTCCGCGAGCGAGACCCGGTACGCCGCGGCGAGCGGCTGCCTGAAGCCACGGGCAACCGGCAGGGCGACGTCCGTGCTTTCGCTGTCACCGAGGACGCGCAGCACCCGGCGGATGAAGGCCGGGTGCAGAAAGGGCATGTCGGTTGAGCTGACGAAGGCGATATCGGCGTGCCCGCGCAGCGCCGCGAGTCCGGCGGCGATGCCCTGCACCGGACCCTTGCTCTCGCGGGGGTCGTCGACCACCAGGATGCCTTGCGGCAGGGCTGGGAGCTCCTGGCCATGAGCGCGCACGACGACCACCGGGCCGCCGGCCGCGCGCGCCACGATGCCGGCCGTCCTGCGCAGCAGCGTGGACCCGTGCCACTCCAGCGCCGCCTTGGGAGTGCCCATCCGCGAGGACCGGCCGCCCGCCAGCACCACGCCGCCCGAAACCGCCACTTGCTCATCGTATGCGTCGCAGCGCTAACCAGCCTCTCGTAACGACGGCCGGCCACCTCGGTAAGGTCAGCCGCCGAGCACCTTAGCCTTCGCCGCCGCGAACTCGTCGTCAGTGAGAGCGCCCTGCTGGTGCAGCATGCTGAGCTGGCTGAGCTGATCCATCATCGTTGCCTCTGAGCTAGCCGCGCTGACCTGCGCCGGCCCGGCCTGCTGAGCCTGCTGGCTCCCGGCAGAGCTCAACCGCTGGCCCTGATCTGCCTGCGCGGTATCTTGCGCCGCCATCCGGCGGCCCATTGCCCGCCCGGCAGCGAACGTGCCCCCGACCGCGGCGGCTCGAAGCAACGGGCGCCGCCGTACGACTCCTGGTCGGCCGATCATGTGCAGTACCTCCCGCCTCCGGCCCGGTGCCAGGCCGGGTCTGGTTACCTGCTCCCCAGTTACCGGCTCCGCATGCCGCCGTTACTGGTTGCGCTCTCAGAGTCCATTCCGGCCGGCAGTTCCAGGCCGAGGGAGATCATGACCTCCGGCGCCGCCGATACCACCCGCGCCATGCCAGTCTGCGGTGCCACCGCAGTCAGCACGCCAAGAATCTCCCGCGGCGTGGCCCCGGCATCGAGGGCTCCCTGCACCTGGAACAAATAGGACGCAGGTGCGGCATCCAGAGCCACCAGCGCGGCGATCTTCACCAGCGCGAACGTCTTGGCATCCAGGTTGGTGTGCGCTCGCAGTTGCTCGCGCAGTTCCATCGCCTCACCCATAACGCCGGATTCGCCCATGGCGAGCGCGAGCAGCATGTCGCTCGTCGCCTGGTCGACGGTCACATCCATATCCGGAACGCCCACTTGTTCCCCCCGGTTCGTCGTCCCATCGCCGCCCCGGCGCGGGCTCGGCTGCCACGCGCCGGCCGGACGCGGCTTTCCATACGATCCGCCAGCCGGCCCGGTGCCGTCATCACCCGGCCGGAGTGAATACGCGCGGCCGGCCGCCGTGCAATCGTGGGTAACGGCACGGCGCTGCCGGGCCGGGACGCGCACGGGGGGCCGCAGATGCTTGCCGCGATTCTGAATGTCATCTGGCTTGTGCTTGAAGGCCTGTGGATGGCCATCGCCTATGTGATAGTCGGTATTGTCTGTTTCGTTCTGATCATCACGATCCCGTTCGGGATCGCTTCCTGGCGCATCGCGGGATACGTGCTCTGGCCGTTCGGCCGGACCATCGAACGGCGGCCCGGCGCCGGGGTTGCCTCAGTGATCGGTAACGTACTGTGGCTCATCCTGTTCGGCTGGTGGCTGGCACTCGGGCACCTGATCGCGGGGGTGCTGCTCTGCCTGACCATCATCGGCATCCCGCTGGGCCTGGCCAGCTTCAAGATCATCCCGGTCACGCTGGTGCCGCTCGGGGTGCGGATCGTGCCGTCCAGCGCGCTGCGCTACTGACGACCGGGTAAAGCGCGCTAGCGCACCATCAGAACCTTGGGGCCCGGCCCGATCAGCTCACCGATGACTGGTGCGCCTGGAATCTCGCCAGCGACCAGCAGCCCGCCGGACGTCTGAGCATCGGCGAGCAGGAGCAGCATCTCCTGGCTCGCGCCGCTGAAGTCGCTGTGCGGCGCCACCCAGTCCAGGTTCCGGCGGCTGCCACCGGGCACGTAGCCTGCCCGGATGGCTTCCGCAGCGCCCTCGATCAGCGGGACGGCCGCGCTGTCCACGACCGCCGTGACGCCGCTGGCCCTCGCCATCTTGAACAGGTGACCAAGCAGCCCGAAGCCGGTCACGTCGGTCGCGCACCGGATGCCGGCCGTCAGCGCCAGCCGGCTGGCCGAATCGTTCAGCGTGGTCATCACGTCGATCGCGGCCGGGAACACCTCGCCGGTGGCCTTGTGCCGGGAGTTCAGCACGCCGCTGCCGATTGGCTTGGACAAGCTGATGGGCACCCCGGGCCGCCCGGCATCGATGCGCAGCAGCCGGTCCGGGTCGGCCAGTCCGGTGACCGCCATGCCGTACTTCGGCTCGGGGTCGTCGATGCTGTGCCCGCCTGCCACGTGGCAGCCCGCAGCGGTGGCCGCGTCCAGGCCGCCGCGCAGTACCTCGGCGGCCAGGTCCGTGCTCAGCACCTCCCGCGGCCAGCCGAGCAGATTGAGCGCGACCAGTGGCTCGCCACCGACCGCGTAGACGTCTGAGAGCGCGTTCGTCGCGGCGATCTGGCCGAAGGTGTAAGCGTCGTCGACCACCGGAGTGAAGAAGTCCGCGGTGGCAACTACCGCGCGGTCCCTGGCGATCCGGATTACGGCCGCGTCATCGCCGTGCTCTACGCCGATGAGCATGGCGTCCGGCTTGCGCGCCGGAATGAGCCTGGCTACCGCCGCCTCCAGCTCGCCGGGCGGGATCTTGCAGGCGCAGCCGCCGCCGTGCGCGTACTGGGTGAGCCTGACCGGAGCCTGGATCGTCATAACCAGAACTGTAATCTCAGTGGTCTTGCGAACCGCGCGCGTGCGTGGTGCCATGCGGTATGAGTCCGCGCCGGGTCGATGCGGCTGGCGCGCCGCGAGGAACGATGGAGGCGTGCCGTGACCAGTACGCAGGTGCCGGCCGAGATTGCCGCGCAACGGGAAGCCCTGCTGCAGGTGTCGGCCGGGCAGACGCTCTGCGACGCCCTGGCCAGCACGGCGGAGCGCTACGGCGACATGCCCGCCTACTCCGACCGGGATGCACCGGGCGGCGCATGGCAGACGATCAGCTGGGCCGAGACGCGGGAGCGGGCATTGCAGCTTGCCGCGGCGTTCACCGAACTCGGATTGCAGCCCGGCGAGAAGGTCGCGCTCATGCTGCCGAACCGGCTCGAGCATGTGCTCGCGGACTTCGGCGTGCTGCACGCTGGCGGTGTGCCGGTGACGTTCTACGCGACCCTCGCCGCTGAGCAGATTGCCTTCATGGCGGGCAACTGCGACGCCAAGATCGCGGTCATCGACGGCGCCAGCGAACTCGCTCGCTGGCAGCAGGTGCTGGCGCAGCTACCGTCGCTGCGCAAGGTCATCGTCCGGGACGCAGCCGCCTGCCCGTCGCAGGCCCCGTACCTGAGCTGGCAGGAGTTCGCCGCTCTTGGCGCGGAACGGCTTGCGGCGGATCCCGGCCTGGTTACCAGCCGGGTCGCCGCGATCAAGCCGGACGACCCGGTCACGCTGCTGTACACCTCGGGCACGACCGGGAACCCCAAGGGCGTCATCATCACCCACGCGAACGTGCTCTACGAAGTGGAAACCGGCCGGGCAGCCGACCTCAGCCGCATGCACGTGCGCTGGGTTTCCTACCTTCCGCTGGCCCACATCGCGGAGCGGATGTTCACTTTGTACCTGGCGATCTGCAATGCGACCCACACGCATTTCTGCCACGACGCCGCAACCCAGCTCATCGGCACGATGGGCGAGGTCAAGCCGACGGCATTCTTCGGGGTGCCGCGGATCTTCGAGAAGGTCATGGCCGGCATTCAGGCCTTGCTGGCCGGCGAGCAGGACGCGGGCCGCAAGGCCGCGGTCGCTGCTGCCTTCGAGACCGGCCTGGCGTACGTGCGCAGCTGCCAGTACGGCGAGAGCACCCCGCCCGAGCTGGCCGAGAAGTTCGCGGCAGCCGATGAGCAGGTGCTGCGTCCGATCAGGTCGCTGCTCGGCCTTGGTGAGGCGGAGATCGTGGTCAGCGGCGCTGCACCGCTTCCGCCGGAAGTGGGCGCGTTCTTCGGCGGGCTTGGCGTGCGGATCATGGACGTGTACGGCATGAGCGAGACCACCGGGGCCTTTACCACGAACACGCCGGGCGCCTTCAGACTCGGCACGGTGGGACGGCCCGTTCCCGGCATTGAAGTCCGGATCGCCGACGACGGCGAGATTCTCGCCCGCGGTCCGTTGAGTACTCCTGGTTACCTCAACCTGCCCGAGCAGACGGCCGACCTGATCGACGCCGAGGGGTGGCTGCACACCGGCGATATCGGCGCCATCGACGACGACGGTTTCGTCCGCGTGGTCGACCGGAAGAAGGAGCTGATCATCACCGCGGGCGGGGAGAACGTCTCGCCGGCAGCGGTGGAGAACCTGCTGGTCGCGCATCCGCTGATCGGCCAGGCGCTTGCTTACGGCGACGGCCGACCGTACCTGGTCGCGCTGCTGACGCTGGACGGCGGCGTCGCGCCCGCGTGGGCCAAGGCGCGGGGGGTCGAGCAAAGCTCGCTGGCTGAGCTGGCCGCTAATGATGTCGTGCGCGCCGAGGTCGGGCGGGCGGTGGCGGACGCCAACGCGAAGCTGGCTCGGGTGCAGCAGGTCAAGTACTGGGAGCTGCTGCCGGTCGAGTGGACGGCGGAGAGCGAGGAGCTGACGCCTACCTTCAAGCTCAAGCGCAGGGTGGTGCACGCGAAGTACGCCGATGTCATCGACGCCCTGTACCAGGCTGGACCTACGCCGGCCTGACCGCTTGAGGCTTGACTGCCCTGGTGGCGAAGTAGCCCGGTAGATAGTCGGCGGTGGGCCCGGCGTGGTGCGGGCACTCACGGAACGCGGCGATGACGAACCCTGCGGCCAGCTGGCCGCCGATCTGCTCGGTCAGCGAGTGGCTGTACTCGACGGGGGCGTCCAGGCCCCATAGCCGGGCACGCTCCTGCTCGCTCAGGTGGGTCAGATCGGAGTATGGCAGCGCGTGCCGGACGATCAGCTCCCCTCGGTTCTCGCACGCGTCGGCATCGAAAATGAAGACGTCGGGGTTCATGAAACCGGCGAGCAGGATTCCGCCGGGCCGCAGCACCCGGAAGCACTCTCGCCAGACCGGCTCAATCTCCGGGCAGAACAAGTTGGAGACCGGGTGGAAGATCAGGTCGAAGCTTGCGTCCTCGAATGCGCTGAGGTCGCGCATGTCGCCGAGCACGGTGGTCAGCTCCAGGTTGTCGCGATCGGCCACCAGCCGGTCCTGGGCTAGCTGACGAGGCGAGTTGTCCAGCACGGTCACCCTCGCGCCGGCTGCCGCGAGTACCGGACCTTGCTGGCCGCCCCCGCTGGCCAGGCACAGCACGTCGGCTCCCGCCAGCGTGGCCGGGAACCAGTCGCGCGGGACCGGGTCGTAGCCGATGAGCACGACCGACCAGGTGCCAGCCCTGGCGGCGGTGATCACCTCGGGTCCGACCGGCACGGTCCACTCGTTGCCTGAGTCAACCTCGCGGTCCCATGCCGACCGGTTGTGCACTGCAACGGGATCAAGTTCGCTTGTCACGCCCGAACGGTAGCCGCTGTGGCCGGCTGCTTGCACCACGTTATCTGCCTAGACCGCTGGCCGGAAGATCATGCAGCTGCTCGTGGCGAACGCGTAGAGCTTGCCGTCATTGCCGGTCAGGCGTGCCTCCGCCAGGGCAGACCGGCCGCCCAGGTGACTGACGGTGCCGGTGCACGTCAGCGGGCCAGCGCCCGCGCTCACGGCGCGCAAGAATTTCACGCTGAGATCCAGGCTCGTGTAGTACGTCCCGGCCGGGAGCAAGCTTTGCACCGCGCAGCCGCATGCTGAGTCGCACAAGGTGGAAATCGCGCCGCCGTGCACCGAGCCGATCGGGTTGTAATGGAACTCAGCTGGGGTGAACTGGAATTCGACGGTGCCAGGCTCAACGCTGACCAGCGCGAAGTCCAGAGCGCGGGCGATAGGCGGCGCGGGCAGGGTGCCGTCGAGGATGGCCTGCAAGAAGGCCAAGCCATCCTGCTCTCTCGCGGCTGCCGCGGAGATCGCCGGATCGTCCCAGGCGTAGCTCCGCGCTCGGGCGCTCGCGTGCGGTGAACTGGCCTCCAGCGCTCGCCCGTTCAGGACGCCGGCGGTCAGCCTGCCGGCGTCCGGGGCGGACGGGTTACGCGGCAGCTCGGTTTGATGCACGGAGTTCTCCTGACTGACGAGTTTTGCGGCCAGGCGCGAGGCTGACGACGGCAGGCACGATGTGACCGCCAGCTGCCTGCGACGGCGTGATCGCGGGACTGATGATGATTGCGTCGCGCGTGCGCTGCCGCGGCGCGTCCGGCCACCGGCGGGCAATGATGCCGAGCATGCGGTCGTTGGACGGCAGCACGTCCAGGACAAGTGAGCCCATGCCGCGGCGTGAGGCGCGGCCAATCAGGGTGCTCAGCAGCAGCGTGCCGAGCCCTTGCTGCTGCCACGCGTCGGCGACGACCAGTCCGATGTTGCTCGCCAGCCCGCCGCAAACGGCCGTATCTGCCGCCATGGCGTGCGCGATGACAGTCCCGCTTTCGTCAGTAACCAGGAGGATGTCGGCCCCGGTGCCGCCGCATAGCACGCGGAGCAAGCCAGAGCTCGGAGGTGCCACGCTGGCAAAGAAGCGCAGGTACTGCGAATTGGCCGAGAGGCCGCAGACGAACTCGCGAATTCGCGCTGCGTCATCCTCCCGGCCTTCCCGGAGCAAGCCGCTGAAGGTGGCGGTGGTCGTCAGCGCAGACCCGGCCGTGCCAGGCTGACGCGCTCCGGCGCTGATCTCAGCCGGGGTTCGTTTCATAGACCCAGCCTGTCGCTGCTTGCTAAGTCTGTCAAGTGAACTTAGCCTTGCGATATGGCAAAGTCCTGGGCGATCGACTACGACACGGAGAACTGCAACATTGCTGCGGCACTGGCAGTCGTAGGGGAGAGATGGACGTTCCTGGTGCTGCGGGAGGCCTTCAATGGCATCCGGAGGTTCGAGGACATGCAGCGGCGAACTGGCGCGCCCAGGCAAGTGCTGAGCAGCCGGCTAGCCCGGCTGGTTGCGGAGGGAATCCTGCGCAAGGCGCCATACCAGGAAGCCGGCCAGCGATCGCGCAACGAGTACCGGCTGACCGAGAAGGGAATCGAGCTATTCCCGGTAATGGCGGCACTGCTTGCCTGGGGGGACAAGTACGCAGCCGCGCCCGGCGGTCCGGCCGTCGAGCTGACGCACCGCGACTGCGGAGCGCCGGTGTCCCTGCAGCTTGCCTGCTCGCAGGGCCATGTACTGGGCTCGGCCAGGGATGTCACGCCAGTACCGGGCCCTGGAGCGCGACGCGTCGCCTGACCTTCAGCCCGGTTTACTGCCACGCAGGAGCGTATTCGCGGCGCGACTGGCGTAGCACCGCGGCGGCCCGACCTGCCATAGCGCCTTGTCGCGCCGGTAGGGTCTGGTCCCGGAGGCGTCTGGGTGCCTGGTGGCCCCCATGGTCTTCAAAACCAGTGGGCGGCGCTCCGCGTCGCCGGCGGGTTCGATTCCCGTCCGCCTCCGCCACCAGGCCACACGTCACGTTGATCATGTCGTGGAGGGCTCTGGCGCGCCCTACCCCCACATGCAGGCAGGCGCGACCGCGCTTCTCAGCGACCAGCCGCATCCGAGCCATGCAGTGGTTCCAGCCTCATCCCATCCGGCTCGTGAACTGGTTCATGTCGAAATAATCCCGCCAGGCGTTGATCTTGCCACCGCTGACCTCGAAGGTGCCCATGACCGGCAGCTCGAACGACTTGTCGCGGAGCTTGAAGACGTCCACGC
>DATMMA010000095.1:0-8909 GCA_035570295.1 Streptosporangiaceae bacterium | reverse complement strand
AGGTGCTGCGCTGCACGTGCACGGCCAGCGCCCCGCCGCCGATGAACGACTGCTGAAGCCCGCCGGCCTCCCGGTAGGCGTGACAGACCACCGAGTGATCCGGGAACCCGCCCACCTGCAAGCCAACGGCATTATGCGTGTCAAGGAGGCCGCCCGCGTCGAGCACATCGGCCGGATTGAGCCCGGTGATGTCGTCGTCCAGGAATAGCACGCGCGACCAGCCGAGCAGGCGGCTCAGAACCAGGCCGAGATTGCGCTTGACGCTCAGGTCCGTCGGTGGCCGGCGCGGGTCCCGCGGAAATACTTTGTGCGCGGCAAGCAGGGATGTCTGGAAGCGCGGCAGCCGCAGCAGCGCGGGATCAGGCACATCGATAGCGATCAGGTCGACCGACTTGGGCAGCCGCTGAGCGGCCCTGGCGGCGGTCGTCCACTGCCTGCTGTGCAGGGTAACCAGGGCGCACTCGAGATCCTGTGCGAGGCGGGACGCCGCGGCCAGGTAGGCCGGAGTCCGGATGGTGGGCACGAAGATCGCATCGATCCGCTGCGACTGGACATGGTCACCCGACCACAACAGATCGCGGTGCGAGCCATGATGATCCAGCGGCTCATTACTGGACACCGGGTCACCCGGACCATTCGAACAGGGTGTACTCACCGTTCGTCCAATCAGGGGTCAAGGTGGCTCCGTCAACGATAGGAACACGGGTAAGGATGCAGTAGGCCTCGCAGCCGTTGAACCGGGATCGCAGGTACTCGGCATTGCGGTCGCGGAACCGTTCGTCAGTGAGCGCACGGACTGCGCCGTACGTGCCCCGGCCGTACATGCCGTTGCAGATCGTAACAGTTCGCTTCCTGTTGAAGGGGCTGACCGCACGAGCGAACAGCGCCACATCTTCGAGCAGGATTCCCTTGCCGGCTCCTTCGCTAACCGCCTGACCGGCGGCATCCCAATTGCTGGCCCTATCGAGAACTGCGCGATGCTTAACTGACTCGCCGTTGACTTCTACTTCGAAGTACTGGCCGTCCGGAGTGCTCCAGTCTGCGACTTGCCTTACCGGCAGCTGCAGTCTCCTGAGTGCCGAGCTAGTCACCAAATTCCAGTCGACTCCGCCCAGCGATACCAGGTGCGAGGTGTAGTCATCCGAAGCGAGCCTGCCGGCGATGCGGAGGTTGACCTGATTAGCCGGGTTGGCGGCACGCAGATGGCCGTGCAGTTCGAAGAGCGCATCGAGTTCTGAGTAGTTCAGCAGTTCGATGTAGTCCGGATCGTCGACGTCGGTGTAGGGCATCCGGTCCAGCATGTGCTGCGGCCACTGGGCGCAGACGATGGTGAGAGTGTTGCCGTCGGCGAATCGCCACGGCCCGCCGTTGAGTGATTCCACAGTCGCGTTGGCCTGGACGGGCGCTGGGCTGGACGGCGTCGCTCGCAGGGCGTCGTTCCGCAAGTGGAACAGCTCCTGCTTAAGTTCTGCCATGGCGCGCCTCTCCGCCTCGCTCATGTCGGCTGGAGTGAGCAGGCGAGGCGGATTCGTCTGGAAGGAGCGGGCGGTCGCGAACAGAGCCGCGTATCCGTCCAGCCTGGCCAGCGGCGGGATCCGCGGATTTGTTTGAGACTCCCATGACGAGATGAGCGGCACGCTGAGGGGCTTGATACCACCCAGGGCTTCTGCCAGCTCAGGCTGGGTGATCTTGCGCTCGTGCGGCCCGTGCTCGCGAAGCGAACGCAGCCGATGAGCAAGAAGCCGCCGGGGATCCTGCGCGTCCACGTCACCCTGCCTTTGTTCAACTTAACTTCAGCACCCATTGCAAATGCCTCATACCACTATAGCTACGTCCTGAAACTGCAGGTAGTCCCGAATGTGCCAGCTCGTCAGCGCGATCTTCCTGGCCCCGACTTCAGCCAAGACAGATAGTTCAGCAGGGTTGATGAATGTGAAGAGCCTAGCGCAAACTTAGAGCAAGCCGTTTAAGAAGGGGCTGGACAGAACAAGAACTTCACTGAAGTTAACGGAGGGAGTGAAGATGATCGCGATTTCCGCCGCCGCGAGCAGATCGGCAGCAGCAAGCAATGCGGGCACCCTTGCGCCAACAAGGATGCCCGCCAGGCAGAACCCCTGCGCGCTCTCATACACGAAGGAAGTCCCGTGCACACCTTAACTCCCCGCCTGGTCGCGTCGGCTGCCGACGCGGCGCGCCACGCCGCCACGTACCACGCCATCGCCCACCACGCCACGACCTACCACGCGGCGAGCGCGATGACAGCGGCAGCGACTCCCGGCATCGGCGCTCTGGTCGTCATTGTTGTGATCATTTTCGTCACGGCTGCACTGGTCAAGGCTGCGCGCAGTCTCTTCGCGCTACTGTCCGAACTACTCCGGGTGGCGACGGCCGTGACGTCGGTCTTGCTGACCACCGTCGTAGCAATCTTCGTGGGAATTGCATTTCTCGTGCACTGAAGTGGCCCGGGCTCCAGTTGCTTCGCTGACTGGAGCCCGTCGGCCGGGCACGGAAAGGTTGCACCAGAGTCCCGGCTGAGCAAGAGCGGCGGCAGCTTAACTACATGTGATAGAAGCCAGGCGAACTTTAGTTCAGACAGCTAACGACATCGCAGGTGGCAGCGACCCGGTCGGCCGCTTGCAGGCTAGATGGCATCGTGTCAGAATCAACTTTTATGCCCGATATCAAACTGCTTGTCCCTGGGGAATGGCCGCTGCTGCGCGACACAAGGCTGGCAGCATTGCGTGACTCACCGCATGCATTTCTAGCTTCTTACCAGACGGAAAAGGACTTTGACGAGCTGAAGTGGCGTGCGGAGTTTGGCCGGGGCGACTGGACAGTCAGCATTGTCCAGGATGAGCCGGCTGCCATTGTCGGATGCACATGGGAAACCGGCATATCGGATTCCGGGCGCTATCTGGAATATCTCTGGGTCGCGCCACGGTGGCGTAATAAAGGCGTGGCCCATCATATGCTCACGGTCGTTCTGGACCGTTTGCGTAAGTCCGGGGTGCGTACCGCGTACCTGTGGGTCCTGGATGGCAACGACGCAGCGGTGCGACTGTACAAGAGCGTCGGCTTTATGAGCAGTGACCAGCGCCAGCCGCTGGCGGCAAGGCCAGGACGAACCGAGGAGCTCATGCAGTTCAATCTGGGCTGAGCGCACGTCTAGCCGCCCTCGGCCCGGACATGGGTGCCGCGCTAGTGGGGTGATAGCACCAGTCAGGCAGCAATCAAGATCACCCTGGGCTGCGCGCCGGGGGTGGCGGGCCTCAGCGCAGCGACAGCGCCGCCAGGGCCGCGTTCACGATCGAGCCGGCGTCCAGGTCATGGGCCCGGTACAGGTCAGCTACCGCGCCTGACTGGCCGAAGCTGTCGACGCCGAGGCTGACGGCTGCGACGCCGAGCGCGGACCCGAGCCAGCTCATCGTGTGCGAGGAGGCATCGTGCACGGTGACCACCGGCGCGCGGTCCGGGAACGCGCTGCGAAGAGCGCCCGGAATGGACGGCGCGGTCGCGGTGCGCACGCCCTGGCGCAGCGTCCGCTGCCAGGCCCGGTAGAGGCGGTCAGCCGAGGTGACGTCGACGACAGTGGCGGCGATGCCCTCATCGGCGAGTTCGGCTGCGGCCTGCAGGACTTCGGGGAGCACGGCGCCGCAGCCGACCAGGTAAACCGGGGGAGCGCCGCTCGCCGCCGCCTCCGCGGCGTCGACCAGACGGTAGGCCCCGGCGAGCACCTGACGGCGAAGGATGGCGTCGCCGAGCCGCTCTCGCGCGGCCTGGAAAGGCGCCTGGTCGATCCCGCGAGTGGTCAGCCGGAAGTAGTACGAGCCGGTCTCGGCCTGGCCTGGGCCAGCTTCACCACCACGGGCGTCCGGTGTCGCGGCGGCCGCGACCGATTGCAGCGCGCCGCACAGCAGCCAGTCGAGCGCTACCGCGTAGGCAGGCTCGATGAAGGTCACGTTGGGCAGCTCGAGCCCGACCGACGCGGTGATCGTCGACTGGTGCGCGCCGCCCTCTGGCGCGAGCGTCACCCCGGACGGCGTGCCCGCGACGATGAACCGCGCGCCCGAGTACACCGAGTAGATGAACGCGTCCAGGCCGCGCAGCACGAAGGGGTCGTACACCGTGCCGACGGGCAGCAGCGGCTGATCGGACAGGTCCCAGCTGAGCCCGAGCTGCCCGAGCAGCAAGAACAGGTTCATCTCGCTGATGCCGAGCTCGATGTGCTGACCGTCCGGGCCCTCGGCCCACTTGAGCACCGGGTCCTCGCTCCAGGCCCGGCGCGGCACTGGGGAGAACACGCCAGTCCGGTTGATGAAGCCCGCCAGGTTCGTCGACGTCGCCACGTCCGGTGCGGTGGTCACCAGGTACGGGCCTGCCGATTCGGACCGCGACAGGTCCACCAGGATCCGCCCGAACGCCTCCTGCGTGGAGATCGGCCTGGCCGCGCGCAGGCCGACGGCATCGGGTACCACGAGGTCGTTCCCGGTGTCAGATACCGGCGCCCTGGTTAGCTGTTCGCGGCGGGCGGCCGCCCATTGCCCTGCCGGTGTCATCGGGTCAAGCCGGTCCCACTCGGTCGCGGCGGTGAGGCCGAGCCCTTCCCGCATCTGGCCGATCTGGGTGGTGGTGAGCAGCGCCGAATGGTTCCGGGGGTTGCCCGCGATCGGCAGGCCCCAGCCCTTGATCGTGTAGGCGAACAGCACGCTGGGCCGGCCTGACTCGGCGTCGCACTCAGCGAAGGCCGCCAGCAGCGAGCCGAGGTCATGCCCGGCCAGGTCAGTGACCAGCGGCGCAAGTTCGGAATCGGGGATGCCCGCGCAGAACCGCTGCACCGCTGGCGGCGCCCCGTCCAGGAAGCGCTCGCGCACCGCGGCCGGTTCCATGCCGAAGAGCGACTGGTACTGCTCGTTGGGCATCGCGTCGATCCAGTCGCGCAGGCTGTCGCCGCCGGGCTCGGCGAAGGCGCGCTGGAGTGCCTGGCCGTACTTGGCCTCCACCACGTGCCAGCCGGCTGCGCTGAACTGCTGCTCCCACTGGGCGATCCGGAC
Organism: Streptosporangiaceae bacterium; assembly: GCA_035570295.1. Classification (GTDB taxonomy): domain Bacteria; phylum Actinomycetota; class Actinomycetes; order Streptosporangiales; family Streptosporangiaceae; genus JAJYUU01. Next base: position 3,858 of record DATMMA010000095.1, on the reverse strand, counting down.
TCCCGGCACGACCCGGTCCAGCGACTGGCGGTTGACGTCGACGATCCACAGGACGTCGCCAAGGCCGTCGGTGGCGGGATCGGCGACGGCTTCCCAGATGTTGCCCTCGTCGAGTTCGGCGTCGCCGATCAGGGCGATGAACCGGCTGCGCGGACGGGGACCGAAGTGCGCGTCGACGTAGCGGCGCGCGGCAGCGGCGAAGAGCGGGGCGGCGGCACCCAGGCCGACCGAGCCGGTCGAGAAGTCGACATTGTCAGGATCTTTGGTGCGGCTCGGGTAGGACTGCAGCCCGCCGAAGGCGCGCAGCGTAGTGAGGTACGACCGGTCGAGGTTGCCGAGCAGGTACTGGATGGCGTGGAAGACCGGCGAGGCGTGCGGCTTCACGCTGACCCGGTCCGCCGCGTCCAGGTGGGCGAAATACAGCGCCGTCATCACCGTGACGAGGCTGGCGCTGGAGGCCTGGTGGCCGCCGACCTTGACGCCGTCGCCGGTGTCGCGGTCGTGGTTCGCCGCGTCGATGATCCGCGTCGCCAGCCACAGCACCCGCTGCTGGATCTCGTTCAGGACCGCGGGGTCGCAGCCTGGCGCCGCGGGCCACGCTAGCGCCTCAGGCCTCGCTGGCGCCGCGGTCGGGGCGCTGATCGTGTCGTCCATGCTGCTGGCTCCTGGCGTGCTGGGCGCCTGGGGACACCATCGTCCGCCAGTCGCGCCGACGTGGCAACGGTAGCCGACCTGCCCGAGGGCTTCCGTCCCGGTGCTGCGGAGGATCATTCGGGCGGGAACGGGCACGTGCGGATATCTGCCTATTGACGCCGCCTGCAGACGGGGCTAGCGTCGCGGTCGAATCAAATAGGAAAGTTTCCTATTTGATTCGGCATTGCTCGGGGTTCGACCGGAGTGGGCTGGCGGCCACCGGTGCGCAAGCGGCGGCCGTCGGCCCGACGTAGTTGATTGCCGCTTCGCACAAGCCAAGGGATTCGCGCATGAAACGACTAACCCCCCTGCTGGCAGCGCTGGCCACCGTAACCGCCACCGTGCTCACACTCGGATTCACTGCCGCCGGAGCCAGCGCCTCGCCGGCCGGGCTTGACCACGGCTCGTTCCCGAACTCGCGGCCGCTGCCGCACCGTGTCTTCGCGCCTTACTACGAGATGTACGACTCCAGTACCGACCTGGCGACGCTGTCGCAGCAGTCCGGCTCAAGGTTCCTGTCGCTGGCGTTCCTTCAGACCGCGGCCGCTGGCTCGTGCACCGCGTACTGGGACGGCGATACGAGCCAGCCGATCGCTGCCACCAGCTTTGGCAGCGACATCACCGCGATCCAGCGGGCTGGCGGGAACGTCATCCCGTCGTTCGGTGGCTTCACCGCGGACACCACTGACACCGAGATCGCTGACAGTTGCACGAGCGTGCCAGCGATCGCCGCGGTTTTCGAGAGCCTGATCACTACCTACCACGTGCCGCGGATCGACCTGGACGTCGAGGCCGACTCGCTCACCAATACCGCCGGGATCAACCGGCGCAACGAAGCAATCGCGATGACCGAGGCCTGGGCAGCGGCGCATCACCGGCGGATCCAGTTCTCCTACACGCTGCCGACGTTCCCGACCGGCCTGACCCCGTCCGGGCTGGCGGTGCTGCAGAACGCGGTCGCCGACGGAGCGAAGATCTCCACCGTGAACTTGCTGACCTTCGACTACTTCTTCGGCACGCAGCAGGACATGGTCGCCGACACCGAGACCGCCGCGGCCGGCTTGTACAGCCAGTTGCAGTCGCTGTACCCGCAGGCAACCTCGCGGCAGCTCTGGCACATGATCGGCATCACCGAGATGCCAGGTATCGATGACTTCGGCCCGGACGAGACGTTCTCGACGGCGGACGCGGTCACGATATTGAACTGGGCACAGCAGCATGGGATCGGGCTGGTCTCGTTCTGGGCGCTGCAGCGGGACAACGGCGGCTGCCCTGGCACAAAGGGCGCGGGAACTTGTTCCGGCGTAGCGCAGCAGGATTGGTACTTCAGCCACGTGTTCGAGCACTTCACCCGCTGATCGCTAGCTCCTAGGCCGGCTCGTTGCGCCGTGCGGTCCGCCGAGGCCCCGATAACCGGGCCTGGTCAGGGCCGGCCGGTGATCGACGGGCCGGCCTTTGGCGTCCTGCTGGCCCGGCTGATCGTGACGGCAGACGGTGACGGTCTGGGGCCAGAGAAAGAGCGCGACGGCGACGGAACAGGTCCCGGAACACCTGTGTGGCCGGGCGATGCCGTCGCGCTCGGCGCCGGGCTCACCCGGTGGACAGCAGGAGGCGCAGGCGTGACCGGCTTGGTCGCGCCCGTGCCAGTGAGCACTCCGCCCGCGAGCACACCGCCGACGACGACGGCGGCAGCCGCGACGGCGGCCGAGCAGTTGCGGACGATCCGCCTGCGCCGCCGCCGGTCGCCGAGCCGGATGACCTCCGTCGCGGCCGTCGGCTGAGCCGCGGCTGCCGCCTGATCGGCCAGGCGGCGGAGCTCGTCGTCGAGTTCAGTCATCGGTCACCGCCCGTCCGCTGCTGTCGTGCCAGCGGCCGCGGCCGACTCCCGCAGGAACGGGGCCAGCGCGGCGCGGCCGCGTGCCAGCCTGGCCTTCACTGTCCCGGCCGGGACACCTGTCTCGGCAGCGATCTCGGCAATGGTGCGATCACAGAGGTGATAGAGCACGACGGCCCGCCGCTGTTCGGCCGGGACTTTGCGGAGCGCGTCGATCAAGGCGACGCGGTCCGGGCTTGGCCCGTCAGCCGCTACCGGTCCGGGCCGCGATCGCATCAGCAAGCCGCCGAGACGTGCGCGGTGCCATCGCGAGACGGCGATGCGCCATGCCGTCGCGCGCACCCAGGCTTCTGGTGAACCATGCGCGTCGAGTTTCGCCCGCCGCTCCCAGGCGCGGACGAAGGCCTCCTGAACGGCGTCCTGAGCTTCGGTGCTGTCTCCAGTCATGGCATACAACTGGCCGACCAGCCGGCGGAAGGAGGCGGCGTAAAACTCGGTGAACTCATCAGGGCTCACCTGGGATACCGGCTCCTTCCCGACGCGTGGCTGTGCTTCGCAGGCCGCCCCAACCATAAGCGACTCTGCATGTAGCCCGAGGCAAGGCGATTCAACTTTCTGCCGCTTCGATGCAACCGGCGGCTGCGGCCAGCGGTACTGACGGGTGCTGGCATCTGCGCCAGCCTGAATCGGAGGGTACGAATGAGATTGTCGCGCACACAGTGGTGGGTAGCAGCCCCGGCAGCAGCGGTCATCGTCGCCAGCGGAATCGGCGTGGCCCTGGCGGCGCCGTCTGGCCATAGCACTGCGAGTTCTGACACCGAGCACTCCAGCACGCTGGCGCACAAACCTAAGCGGGGCCTGACTCCGGCTCCTGTGCCCAGCCGGTCTCGTGGTTCGGGTGGCTCGGTTCCGGCTCCTGTGCCCAGCCGGTCTCATCAGCCAGCTGGCCCGGTTCCGTCTCCTGTGCCCAGCCGGTCTCATGGTTCGGGTGGCCCGGTTCCGGCTCCTGTGCCCAGCCGGTCTCATCAGCCGGCTGGCCCGACCCCCTCGCCTTCTCCGACGCGCGCCTGATCGATCGTGCGGCCAGGTTGCCGTCGACGCGGCAGTTACCTCGTGTGGGGCAGCAGCAGGGTGCGCGCCCTGCTGCTCGAGACCTGCCACTCGGGACCGCTCCGGTCAGATCAACCATCGGGCTGAGACGGCGCCTAGCGTCCGGGTAGCAGCAGGGCGCCACTGGGTGCTCCAGTGCGCGCCCTGCTGCTCAACAGTCTGAGAAAGCCGACAAAAGGGGCACAACGCCGTCAGCCCTGGCGGCGGTTGCCGAAGGTGCG
>DATMMA010000094.1:0-34998 GCA_035570295.1 Streptosporangiaceae bacterium | reverse complement strand
CGCTGCTGTCACGGTCGCTGTTGCTGACCCTCAGGCCGCTGGACGACGCGGACATCCGGCAGGTGATCAGCCGGGCGCTAGCTGATGAGCGCGGGCTGGCCGGCCGCATCAAGCTGGCGACCGGGGTAACAGACCAGCTTGTCCGGCTGGCCGGCGGTGACGCCCGCCGGGTCCTGACGTACCTCGAAGCCGCCGCGCTCGGCCTGCCCGACGGCGGCGAGGTGACGGTCGAGTTGCTGGAGCGGGCGGTCGACCGCGCGATGGTGCGCTATGACCGGGCCGGAGATCAGCACTACGACGTGATCAGCGCGTTCATCAAGAGCATGCGGGGCAGCGACGCCGACGCGGCGCTGCACTACCTGGCCCGGATGATCGAGGCGGGAGAGGACCCGAGGTTCATCGCGCGACGGCTCATCGTGCACGCCAGCGAGGACGTCGGGATGGCCGACCCGACGGCGCTGCAGACGGCGGTGGCGGCGGCACAGGCCGTCGAGTTCGTCGGGCTGCCCGAGGCGCGGCTGAACCTGGCGCAGGCCGTCATCCACATCGCCCTGGCGCCCAAGTCGAACGCCGTGGCCAAGGCCATCATGGAGGCCGGCGCTGACGTCCAGCAGGGCCTGGCCGGGCCGGTGCCCAAGCACCTGCGGGACGCAAGCTATCCCGGAGCAGCCCGGCTTGGGCACGGCAAGGGCTACTTGTACGCGCACGACGATCCGGCTGGCATAGTGCAGCAGCAGTACGCACCAGACAGCCTGGTCGGCAAGCGCTACTACGAGCCGACGACGCACGGTGCCGAGGCCCGCGTCTCCGAGCGGTCCGAGCGGATCAGGGCGATCCTGCGCGGGAACTCGGAACCGGGCGGGGAACGGGCCGGGCGAGCTGGCACCGATCCGGAACCGGCCGCGGAATCGGAGCGGGAACGCGCCGAGCCGCGGGCCGCCAGTGGGGAAGAGCCCGGCTGAGCCCAGAGCAACCACGATAGGGTCGTGCGAAGAACCGAGTCGCACTCGCACGCGCGGATAGGAGTCAGGGGGAATGAACGCCGGTCAGCTGGCAGCGCTGATAGCCGCTGTGTTCTTCGCCGTGCTGGCCTGTGCGGGCATCGTCGTGCTGGTAAAGCTCTCCCGCCTGATGTCCGCTGTCACCGGCATGGTTACCGAGTACCGGGATCGGGCGGACCTGCTCATCCGGCAGGCCCAGGAAGCGGTCGACCGGACGAACGAGCAACTGGCCAGGACGGACGCGATCACCGCGAGCATGGACCAGGTAACCGCCAACATGGCCGAGCTGACCGGGCACGTGTCCGCGCTGACGGGGCTGGCCAGGGGCTTGTCGGTCGCGGCGACCGCTCCGCTGCACGGCGCTTCTGCGTTCGTTTTCGGGCTCCGGCGGGCGGTAGCCGTTCGCAGGTCCCTGCAGGTCGCGGCGATGGCCGAGACCATGCCGGCGACCATGGTGGGCCCTGGAACAGTGGTACAGCCGGCAGCGATCGCGAGCCCGCCCGTAGCAACGCGAGCCGGAACTGCGCAAGCGCACTCCAGGGCCGTGCCAACGCGCCCGAGGGGCGCGTCGGGCCAGGCGGCGGGCGGGACAGCGGCTAGCGGGTCAGCGGCTAGCGGGTCAGGGGCGACCGCGGCCTCCAGAGCGACCGGGGCGACCAGGCCGACCGGGGCTGGCCGCAGATGATCCGGCGCGGATTCTGGCTGCTCGCGGGCGCGGCACTGGGCGTGACCGGGTACCGGAAGGCGACCCGGCTGGTGCAGGCTGTGACCGGTCAGAGCCTGCTGGGCAGGCCCGCTGCGGCGCCTCAACCGCGTGCGGTCCGGCGGCCGACGGCAGCACACGCAGTCCGTCCCGGGCGTGCCCAGCCTCAGCTTGTGCCGCCGCGGCTGAGGCTGCCGGCCAGCGAGCCGGAGGCCGTGAAACCCGCAGCCAGGATTGCGGCGGCTGCCGCGCGCGCGACAGCTGCTGCGGGGTTCGTCCGCGATGTGCGTGTTGGCATGGCAGAGTATTGGGATCTGCATCGCAGCGAGTCGGACCGTACGCTCGGAAGCCAGCGCGACCACATGTGGTCCGGCGACGGCCGGCAGGGCCCTCGCGAGCACTGATCAGTCCGAAGTCCCGCGCCGGAGGCAGCGCGGGCATGTCTAGGTGAAGGATGGCCGTGATGGAGTCGGCAGAGATCGTCCGCCGTTTCCTTAAGTACTTCGAGCAGCGCGGGCACACCGTCGTGCCGTCTGCCAGCCTGGTGGCCGACGACCCGACGCTGCTGCTTGTCAATGCCGGCATGCAGCCATTCAAGCCGTACTTTCTCGGCCAGCAGACACCCCCGTTCCGGCGAGCTACGTCCTGCCAGAAGTGCGTCCGGACACCTGACATCGAGGAAGTCGGCAAGACCACCAGGCATGGCACGTTCTTCCAGATGCTGGGCAACTTCTCCTTCGGCGACTACTTCAAGGAGATGGCCATCCCGTTCGCCTGGGAGCTGCTGACCAGGCCGGAATCTGACGGCGGGTTCGGCTTCCCCGAAGCCAAGCTCTGGGTGACGGTGCTGCACGACGACGACGAGGCAGCCAAGCTCTGGCACGACGTCGTGGGCATTCCCGAGCACCGGATCCAGCGCCGCGGCCTGGCCGACAACTACTGGCACATGGGCGTGTCCGGCCCCGGCGGCCCGTGCTCGGAGATCTACTACGACCGCGGCCCGGAATACGGCCGGGAGGGCGGCCCGGAAGCGGACGAGGACCGCTACCTCGAGGTCTGGAACCTGGTCTTCATGCAGTACCAGCTTGGCCAGGTGCGGTCGAAGGTGGACTTCGATGTCGTGGGTGACCTGCCGTCACGCAACATCGACACCGGCATGGGCATGGAGCGGATGGCCGCGCTGCTTCAGGGCGTGGACAACATCTACGAGATCGACACGATGTGGAAGGTGCTGGAGCGGGCGGCCGAGCTCACCGACCAGCGCTACGGCGTGGACGAGCGGTCGGATGTCGCGCTGCGCGTGGTTACCGACCATGTCCGCACCGCGGTCATGCTGGTGGCCGACGGCGTGATCCCGTCTAACGAGGGGCGCGGTTACGTGCTCCGCCGGATCCTGCGGCGTAGCGTGCAGAAGCTGCGGCTGCTCTCCGGTGCGCAGCGCGGCGGCGCCGGCGGTCACAGCCGGGGTGGCCAGGACGAGCGGTTCCTGCACGAGCTGTCCTCGGTCGCGATCAGCGCGCTCGGCGAGCAGTATTCCGAGCTGATCCGCGACGCGCCTAACATCCACACGGTGATCGACGCCGAAGAGGCAGCGTTCCTGTCCACGCTGCGCACCGGCAGCGCCATCTTCGACGCGGCCGTCGAGGAGACCAGGCGCAGCGGCAGGGACACCATCCGCGGCGACCAGGCCTTCCAGCTGCACGACACCTACGGATTCCCGATCGACCTGACCCTGGAGATGGCCGAAGAGCAGGGCCTGACCGTGGACGAGGGCGAGTTCCGGCGGCTGATGACAGAGCAGCGGCAGCGGGCGAAAGCCGACGCCGCGGGCAAGAAGACTGGGAATGCCGACATCTCGGTGTTCGCTCGCATGCTCGAGCGGGCCGGCCAGGTTTCGTTCACCGGTTACGACGAGGTGACCAGCGAGGCCACTGTTGCCGGCCTCATCGTAGGCGGCACGTCGGTGCCGTCGGCCGGGGCGGGTACCGCGGTTGAGGTAGTCCTCGACCGCACGCCGTTCTATGCGGAGGGCGGCGGCCAGCTCGCCGACAACGGCGTCATCACCGCGGCGGGCAGCGGCGCCGGTGACGGCGCGCGGATCGAAGTGACTGATGTGCAAGCGCCCGTTCCCGGCCTGATCGTGCACCGCGGCACGGTCACCGCCGGCGAGATCGTCGTGGGCTCGCCGGTGCTGGCCCAGATCGACGTCGAGCGCAGGCGGGCCATCTCGCGCTCGCACACCGCCACGCACCTGGTTCACCGCGCCTTCCGCGGGGCGCTGGGCGAGTCAGCGGCACAGGCCGGCTCGGAAAACGCGCCGGGCCGCTTCCGGTTCGACTTCACGGCTATCGGCGCGGTGCCCGCGTCGGTGCTGGCCACGGCCGAGGAAGAAGTTAACCAGGTCCTCATCAACGACCTGGAAGTACGCGCCTTCCACACCTCGATCGACGAGGCGCGGGCGATGGGCGCGCTGGCGCTGTTCGGGGAGAAGTACGGCGACCAGGTGCGTGTGGTCGAGGTCGGCGAATACTCGCGTGAGCTGTGCGGCGGCACGCACGTGGCCAGGTCCGGCAACCTCGGGCTGGTCAAGATCCTGGGCGAGTCGTCCATCGGCTCGGGCGTCCGCCGGGTCGAGGCCCTAGTGGGGATCGACGCGTTCAAGTACCTGGCCCGCGAGAGCGTGCTCGTCAGCATGCTGTCTGAGCAGCTCAAAACTCGCCGGGAAGAGCTTCCCGAGCGGATCGCGACGGTGGTCTCCCGCCTCCGGGAGGCCGAGCGGGACCTGGAGCGGCTCAGGTCAGCCCAGCTGCTCGGCAGCGCGGCGGAACTGGCCGCGAGCGCCGAAGATCTGCATGGCGCGGCGTTCGTCGCCCACCGGGTGCCGGACGGTGTCGCGGCGGACGGCATCAGGAAGGTCGCGCTTGACGTCCGCGGCCGCGTGCCGGCTGACCGGCCCGGCGTGGTCGCGGCTATCGGGGTCACCGACAGCCGGCCGACTGTGGTGGTGGCGGTCAATGACGCTGGCCGCGCGCACGGCCTGCGAGCGGGCGCCCTCGTGCTCGCGGGGGCTGGCGCGCTCGGCGGTCGCGGCGGCGGCAAGGACGACGTCGCTCAGGGTGGCGGTGCTCCGCTGGGCGACCGCGCTGACCAGGCGATCTCTGGGGCCTTTGGAGCAGTTCGTGCACTTATTAACGACATAATGGGCGCAGGTGCCGTAGGGTGAGTCCGTGCCTACACCAGTTCGTGTTCAGGTTGATACCTGTCACGTGTCGGCAGGCGTCCAGGGCATCGCAGCCCGGCGCAGAGCTGGTGACCTGTCGCGATGCCAGAGCACTGACGTGAGGCCTGAAGTGCGGCCTGGTGTGCGCCTCGGCATCGACGTCGGTTCGGTACGGATCGGCGTTGCCCGGTCTGACCCGGGCGGCATGCTTGCCTCGCCGCTTGGCACGGTCCGGCGCGGCGCTGGCGATCTGGCGGAACTGACGCGGCTCGCAGCCGAGAATGACGCTATGGAGGTTGTCGTCGGCCTCGCCGTGGGCTTGCGCGGCGCCGAAGGCAAAGCCGCCGCTGAGGGCCGGGAGTTCGCCGGGCGGCTGGCCGGGCGGCTGGCGCCGCTGCCAGTGCGGCTTGTCGACGAGCGCTTTACTACCGTGCTAGCGCATTCTGCGCTGCAGCGGAGCGGCCAGGACTCCAAGGCGAGGCGGCAGGCAGTGGACAAGGCTGCGGCAGCGGTGCTGCTCCAGGGGGCGCTTGACGCTGAGCGCTCCACCGGTGAGCCGGCCGGGGAGCTAGTAGCCAGCCGGGACTGCGCGCTATGAGCCGCGACGGGTACGAGCGCTGGGATGACCAGCCGGATGCCCGGGAGTCCGGTCGCCACAATTCGCGAGGCGGCCGGCGGGCGCGCCGGTCTGCTGCGCAGGAGGATTCCTGGCCGGGCGACTCATCGGCGGGGCAGGGTTCCGGGGAAAGGCCGGCACCGCAAACCAGTGGCGGTCCGCCCTGGCAGCCTGGTGGCTACGATCCGGCTGCGTATACAGACCCGGCCGGGTACCCCGATTCGCCCAGGTACCCAGATCCGGGCGGCTACCCAGACCCGCGCGGCTACCCAGATCAGGGCGGGTACCCAGGTTCGCGCGGGTACGAAGCACCGGGCGGTTATGGCGATTCGGGCGGCTACCCGGCGCCCCGCAGTGGCTACCCGGACTCTGGCAGCCATCCCGGTTCGAGCAGTTACCCAGGGTTCGATCCCGGTGCCGGCCAGTACTACGAGTCCGGCGGGCGCTCCAGCGGGGCCTTGCCGGCCGGAGGCGCCGGGTCGGGCAGTGACGGCTACCGCGAGAACGGCTACTCGGAGAACGGCTACTCCGGAAGTCCGTACCGGGACAGCGGTGGCCACAGTTCGTCCCTAGATAGCGGTTACCAGCGCGGCGACGGCGGTAGCTACGGAAACGGCCAGCCGTACGGTGACCGCGGCTACTCGGGCGGCGGCTACGGCGAGAACGGCTATGGTGACCAGGCCTACAACGACCGGGGTTACGGCGATGCCGGTTACCCGGGCGCCGGCCACCAGGCCGATGAGTATTCCGTCGGCGGACGCGACCCGTACGGCGGGACTGACCCGTACCGCACCAATCCGAGCGGCCGCCCCGACTCAGGTGGCCGCACGGATCCTGGCCGCCAGGCCGGGCGTCGCGAACAGGATTACGGCGTATCCGACAGCTACGGGGCGTCGGGCCGTTACGGTAGGCAGGACCAGTACGGCGCGGATGACCAGTACGGCGCGCACGACCAGTACGGCGAATCCGCCGGATACGGCGCTAGCGACTCCTACCCTGCGCAGGACGCATACGGTCAGCCTGGCGCTGGCCGCGGCGCGGCGGGGTACGACGCTTCGGCGGGATACGAGCACGGCGGGGGATATGACGACGAGTATGGCTCTGCGGCGGGGGCCCGCGGGCTGGGCGGTGCGGGCGGCCGTGGCGCCCCGGACGACGACGATTACGGCTGGCCGGGGTCAGTGGACGACAGCGGCATAACCAGCCGCCGGGGCCGTGACAGCGAAGATGAGATCGACGCCGACAGCGCGCGCCACAACGGGTTCTTCCGCGGCTTCGGCCGCGGAGATGACGACTACGGGCACCGCCCGCCGAAGCGGCGCCGCAGCCGCGCTCCGATAGTTGCGCTGACCGTAGTCATCATTTTCCTGGTGGCAGTCGCCGGCGGCGGCGTGTACGCCTACCACTGGTACTCCAAGCGGCACGCCGACTGGGTCGGGTCAAAGGGCTACGGCTCGGTCACCGTGCAGGTCAAGCCCGGCGAGATTGCCTGCAGTCTGGCGCTGGAAAACACGATGGTCAGCGAAGGAGTGGTCGCGTCAGGAACGGCCTTCTGTGACGCTGCCAAGACCGCGGGCACTTCCGCCTCGCTTGAGCCCGGCTCCTTCCGGCTGAAAAAGCACATGGGTGCACTACTGGCCTGGAATCTGCTGGTCAGCCCGAAGTCCCGGCTTCAGCAGACAGTGGCCGTGCCGGACGGCCTGCGGGCCAGCAAGATCCTGGCGATACTCGCCAAGGGCACCGGCATCTCGCTGACCAAGTTCCAGGCGGCGTTTAAGGACACCTCCGCGCTCGGTCTGCCGTCCTGGGCGCATGGCAGCGCCGAGGGCTTCCTGTACCCGGCTACCTACCCGATACAACCAGGGACCTCGGCGGCCGACATCCTGAAGATGATGGTCTCCAAGTTCAACAGCGAGGTGGCGAGCCTGAATCTGGCGGCTGAGGCCAGGCGGGTGGGGTTCACTGAGCTCCACGTCATCACCGAGGCCAGCCTCCTCGAAGGCGAGGTTGGCTCGGTACCGAAGTACTTCCCAGACGTCGCACGAGTCATCGACAACCGGCTGAACCAGGTCCCGCCAATGAAACTCCAGCTGGATAGCACGGTGGCCTACGCCACCGGTCACTACATCTACAACCTCTCGCAGAGCGATCAGAACGTGAAATCGCCTTACAACACCTTCAAGCACTCTGGCCTGCCACCCGGTCCGATCGACTCGCCCGACGCCGCGGCGATCCAGGCCGTGCTGCACCCGAATGACAGCCAGAATGCACGTACCTGGCTGTATTTCGTTACCGTGAACAAGGCGGGCAAGACCGATTTCACGGCGAGCTACTCGACGTTCCTGACATGGTCTGCCGAGGCCCAGAAGGCCCTTGGCTGACCCGGTGGCTGCAGGACCCGGCGCGCCCCGCCGGGCGGCTGTGCTCGGCTCGCCCATCGCCCATTCTCTGTCGCCGGTCCTGCACCGCGCCGCTTACGCCGAACTGGGCCTAGCAGGCTGGAGCTATTCAGCGATCGAGTGTGACGAGCAGCGCCTGCCATCGCTGCTGGACTCGCTCGGCCCGGAGTGGGCGGGCCTCTCGCTGACAATGCCGCTCAAGCGCGCGGTGCTGCCGCTGCTTGATCATGTCGAGCCGCTCGCCACGCAGGTCGGCGCCGCCAACACGGTGGTGTTCGCCGACGGCCAGCGGCGCGGCTTCAACACCGACGTGGGCGGCATCGTGACCGCCCTCCGCCAGGCCGGCGTTACTACCGGCGGGAACGTGCTGGTCCTAGGCAGCGGCGCAACCGCCTGCTCGGCACTAGCGGCAATCCACGCGATGGGTACGGTCGCGGTCTGCGTGGCCGTTCGCGCGCAGGCCAGGGCGAAATCCCTGCTGGCGGTAGCAGACTGCCTCGGCATGCAGGTCGAGCTACTGGACTTTGGCCCGGCCCTGGCGAGCCGGCGCTGGCAACTGCTGATCTCCACGATCCCGGCCACCGGCGCCGAACCAGTAGCGGCCCAGCTCGCTGCCGGCACGCTGGCAGCCGACGGCGTATTCGACGTCGTGTACGACCCGTGGCCGACGCCGCTCGCGGCCACCGCGGATAAGGCTGGCTCGACGGTTATTTCCGGCTTTGACATGCTTGTGCATCAAGCGGCTGGCCAGGTCGAGCTCATGACCGGCCGGGCGGCCCCGGTCTGCGCCATGCGGGTGGCTGGCCTGGCGGAACTTGCTCGCCGGCGGAATATCCGCTAGCCGCCGGATGCTTACCTGCCCGGAGAATTCGAGCGGTCGCCGAATTCCAGTGGTAGCCCCCATGGGCTACGCTTGGACGTGACGACAATGTTCGGCAAGTGCGAGCAACGCTTGTCCTAGCGGATCGCTTGCGTACAAGCGGAGTTTCGCGTTGCCGGACGTGCAAGCGGAGGACCACCTCGGCCGCCTCCCACCTGGTCAGCTCACTGCTGGCGGGTACGTGCCAGGTTGCCTGAGGGGCAGCCTGGCGGCTGGTCAGCTTGAGCTGGCTGGTCAGGCCGGACGCCATATGGTCGGCGCGCTCTGGACAGAGCGGGACGGCTGGTAGCGGCGTCGCGGTAGCCGTCCTGGGGGACGGCCCCGCAAAGGTGGCCCCGCGGCACAATAACGCGGGGCTTTTCGGTTTCCTGTCCCGGCTGCTCCGCGGCCGGGCGATCCAGAATCAAGCTCCCGCCGCTGCGCCCAGGGATGGTCCCTGGCGACGCACAGGTGACACAAGGAGGTCACATCAGCACCGAACCTCGTATCAACGAGCGCATCAGGGTACCCGAAGTGCGGCTTGTCGGCCCTGCCGGCGAGCAGGTCGGGATCGTTGCCATTAATGACGCGCTCCGGCTGGCCCAGGAGGCAGATCTCGACCTCGTCGAGGTTGCGCCCATGGCCCGGCCCCCTGTCGCCAAGCTGATGGACTACGGCAAGTTCAAGTACGAGTCCGCCTTGAAGGCCAGGGAGTCGCGCAAGAACCAGGCCCAGACGGTCATCAAAGAGATCAAGCTGAGGCCGAAGATCGACCCGCACGACTACGGCACCAAGAAGGGCCACGTCGAGCGCTTCCTCAAGCAGGGCGACAAAGTCAAGGTAACGATCATGTTCAGGGGACGTGAGCAGTCAAGGCCCGAGCTCGGGTTCAAGCTGCTCCAGCGCCTGGCTGGCGACATCGAGGAGCTTGGCTTCGTCGAATCCTCGCCGAAGCAGGACGGCCGCAACATGATCATGGTGATCGGGCCGCACAAGAGGAAAGCCGACGCGATGGCGGCCACTAGAGCCGAGCGCGCCGACCGGGCAGGTCGGCCTAGCCGCGGGTCCGAGCAGACAGGCGCCGAGCCGGAGGCTTCAGCCCCGCCAGACGCTGCCGGGCCTAGTGCGTCCGAACAGTCGTCCCAGGCCGCCGAGCCGTTCCAGGCTGCCGAGCCGTTCCAGGCTGCCGAGTCGTCCCAGGCTGCCGAGTCGTCCGAGGCCGCCGAGTCGTCGCAACCACAGTCGTCGGCGGCCGCAGAGCAAGCGGCAGAGCGGCCAGCGCCGGCTAATCCGCGACCGGCCGCCCCGGCGGGCGAGGCTCGCGATGCGGACGCCCCGCCGAGAGCCGCCGCGCCAAGGCCAGCCGCGCCGAGGCCTAGCGCGCCCCAGTCGGCAGCTGCGTCTGCGCGACCCAGCCCGGCAAGTAGCCCGGCACCTAAGCCGTCCGCTCCGCGCGCGACGCCCGCATCGTCCGCCCGGCCCGGCCCGGCACCTAAGCCGATGGCACCACGCGGAACAACGGCGGCCCGGCCGGCCGCGAGCACGTCAGCCACGCCCAAGCCCGGCCCGGCCCGGCGATCCGGAGATGGCCCGGTGCCATCGCCGCGCACGATCGCGGCTGACAGCGCCGCCTCGGCAAGGAAGTCGGGCGAGGCCGATAAGTAGACCTCACGCTGCGCCGGGCGGCCTGGGCAGGCCGCCCGGCGACAGCTAGGGCCTGAGAGCTACTGAGGCCCGAACGTGACGCTGGACGGCTCATGCCGGCCGGCGAGCAGAAGCGCCAGGCCACCATGACAGTGTGCCTTGGCAGTCAGGATCGGGCCGGAAGCACGGACTCGTGCCGACGGCACGCCAGCGTGGTGCCAACGGCACACAGGAATGGAGACACGGCGACATGCCGAAGATGAAGACGCATACCGGCGCTGGCAAGCGGTTCCGGCTCACTGGTACCGGTAAGATCGTCCGCCGCCGTGCTAATCGCGCTCACTACGCCGAGTGGAAGCCGAGCTCGATGATGCGCCGGCTCGATGGCTACGTCGAGCTTGCGCCAGGTGACAGCAAGAAGATCAAGAAGTTGCTGGGTAAGTGACCCGGCCCGCTGCTAGGGAGTCGTAACAAATGGCACGCGTGAAGCGGGCGGTCAATGCCCACAAGAAGCGCCGGGTTGTACTCGAGCGCGCCAGCGGATACCGGGGCCAGCGGTCGCGGCTCTACCGCAAGGCGAAGGAGCAGCAGCTCCACTCGATGACCTATGCCTATCGGGACCGCAAGGACCGCAAGGGTGCGTTCCGGCGGCTATGGATCCAGCGCATCAATGCAGCCGTCCGGGCCGAGGGCATGACGTATAACCGGTTCATCCAGGGCCTGCGGCTGGCTGAGGTCGAGGTCGACCGCAAGATACTGGCAGAGCTCGCCGTGTCCGACTCGCAGGCTTTCACCGCGCTGGTCGAGGTGGCGAAGGCGGCGCTGCCTGCTGACATCAACGCGCCCGCAGCCTGAGACGGCGCCGTCTTCGGCAGCGCTGCGGTGGCCTCCACGCCTTTCATGGGTTTGGTGACCGCATGTCAGAAATAACAGGCGCAGAAGTGGCACAAAGCCATGAAGCGTTGCTAGACCGACAGCACGCATGACTGGGCCAGTCAGGTCTGCCCACTCCCCGCAGGCGGGCGGGATGAGCATCCGTTCGCCGCGGGTGAAGGCTGCCCGCCAGCTGGGCAAGCGAGCGTTCAGGGAGCGCGGCAGGCTGTTCCTCGCCGAGGGGCCACAGGCCGTCCGCGAGGCACTGCGCCAGCCGGGAATCCTGACTGAGTTGTTCGTCACCAGCCAGGGCGCTAGCCGCCATCCCGAGCTGGCAGCGCAGGCGGCAGGTCAGGGAATCGCCGTGCACGAGGTCAGCGGTGAGGTCATGGCCGAGCTGGCTCAGACGATCACGCCGCAGGGCCTGCTCGGCGTCTGCCGGTTCGTGGACGTGCCGCTCTCCGCGCTGCTAACCGCGCATAACCCGCAGCTGGTCACCCTGCTGGTCAATGTTCGTGATCCAGGGAACGCCGGCACCGTGATGCGCACCTCCGACGCGGCTGGAGCCGACGGGGTGATCTTCGCAGCTGCATCGGTCGACCCCTATAACAGCAAGTGCGTCCGCTCCTCGGCCGGTAGCCTGTTCCACTTGCCGGTGGTGGCCGGAGCGCAGCTGGCGGACGCGATCGGCGGGCTGCACGAGGCTGGCTTGCAAGTACTCGCCGCCGACGGCAGCGCCAGCGCGCTCCTCGACGCGCCAGGGGGACCTGATCTCAGCCGGCCGACGGCGTGGCTATTCGGCAACGAGGCCTGGGGACTGCCCGGCGAGCTTCTTGCACTGGCTGACGACGTCGTGGCGGTGCCCATCTACGGACAGGCCGAGAGCCTGAACTTGGCCGCCGCCGCGGCGGTCTGCCTGTACGCGTCAGCACGGCAGCTGCGGGCGCCGCGCTGAGGCTCGCGTTCACGCATCGTGATCAGATTGCCGGAAGTGGCCTAAAGAGTGACGTTTCTTACCTCGTCACGATGCCGTCCGGCACACTCTCGCTACCGCGAGATAACTGACCGCAGCCGGCAGTGCAGGCGGGCAGGGCTAATCCGCTAGAGTCTGATCACGTTGCGTCATGAAGTGGCCGGGTCGGCCACTGGCTGGTGGCCGATGACGTAACTGCGTTATGAAGGCGGATTGTCCCCCGAGTCCGCCGACGTGGCTGTGGCTTATATGCGCCGACCGGGCGGCCGGCGCAGTCGGCTGCGGCGCGCCAGACTCGTTGCCGGGGGGCAGGCTCATTAGCCTTCCGGAGGCGGCGCGCAGGTGGACGGCATCGTGGCAGGCCATGCGATGGCCCGCGCTGACGGCTCGCCTACGGGTGGCGGGCCATCGGAAGCCTCTCCAACTGGGAGAGGCTCAGCGCGAAAGGCACCAGCCGGAGCAGAGCCGGCCGTCAGCGGGCCAGCTACCGAGCCGGGCGATGTCGGCTTCGACCTGGTGGTTGCCGATGACCTGCCGGACGGCCTGGTGATCGCCGACCGCAAGGGCAAGGTCACCGTCTTCAACCGGGCGGCCGCGCGGCTGACCGGGATCAGCCCGGCTCTCGCGCTCGGCCGCGATGTGCGCCAGGTGCTGCCGTTGCGAGACCACGAGGACCGCTCCTGGTGGACGATGTGCAAGCCGTTCGACGGCCTGTCGACCCGGACGCGGCACCCGGAACTCTCGCTCTACTTGCCCGACGGCACGGAACTGCTGGTCAGTGTCGGCTATGTGCGGACACCGCGCGGCAGTGGTCCGAGGGAGGGCTGGTCTCTCGAGCCGGGCTCCGTGCAACGGCTGATGATCTCCCTGCGTAGCGCGGAGCAGCGGTCGCGGCTAGAGCGAAGCCGGGCCGACCTGGTGTCGACGGTGGCGCACGAGCTGCGTTCGCCGCTGACCAGCGTGAAAGGCTTTACTGCGACCCTGCTGGCCAAATGGCCCCGGTTCACCGATGATCAGAAGCGCGTGATGCTGGAGACGGTCAATGCCGACGCCGACCGGGTTACCCGCCTGATCACCGAATTGCTGGACGTGTCCAGGATCGAGGCCGGACGGATCGAGATTCACCCGGAGCTTGTCGACATTCCCAGCCGCGCCATCAAGATCATCAGCGGCCGGGTCGCGGCGGGCGATTCCCCTGACCGCTACCGGATCGAGGTCGCCGACGGACTGCCCGAGACCTGGCTCGATGGCGACAAAGTCGACCAGATTCTGGCGAACCTTATTGAGAACGCCGTCCGGCACGGGGCTGGTACCGTTACTACCGTGGTGGAGCCAGCGGTCGTGGCAGGGGCTCCTGGCGTGGCCGTAGCGGTCCGCGACCAGGGTCCTGGCATTGCGCCCGAGGTAGCACCCCGCGTCTTCGCCCGGTTCTGGCGCGCGAAGCGCCGCGGCGGTGCGGGTCTTGGCCTGTTCATCGTCAAGGGCCTGGTAGAGGCGCACGGCGGGGAGATCATCGTGCAGCAGGCACCAGGGGGCGGGGCTGAGTTCCGATTTACCATGCCCGCCGGGACGCCTGAGTTCGGCTAGCCGGCGGGCCTATCGAGGCTGCCTGTCTTCCTGGCGCCGCCCTGCGGAGCCAGAGAATAGCTGCTGGCGACGCGAGCATGCGCACCCGCTCTGGTCGCGCCGTGCCTGCGCAACCAGGCTGATCTGCCGGATCACCGCGCTGACAGCCTGTCCCAGTGCCACTGACTGCAGGAGATGTCATACCGATGTCTGCACCGAATAAGGCTTATGACCCCGTGGAGGTAGCCACGCTGTCTCCCGAGGAACTGCAGCGCATGCAGACTGATGCGCTGGCGGCGATCGCGGATGCCGCCAATCTCGATGAGCTCAAGACCGCCAGACGCGCGCACTTCGGCGACCGGGCGCCGCTCACGCTGGCGAATGCGGAGATCGGGGCTTTGCCGCCGGCCGCACGGGCCGAAGCGGGCAAGCGCATCGGCGCAGCCCGCGCCGCCGTGAAGACGGCGCTGGCGGAGCGCCAGACCGAGCTCGAAGCCGAGCGTGACCGCCGGGTTCTCGTGGACGAAGCCGTCGACGTCACCCTGCCCTGGGACCGGTCGATGTCGCTCGACGGCGCGCGGCACCCGGTCACCACGGTGGGCGAGCGTCTCGTCGACGTCTTCGTCAGCATGGGCTACGAAGTCGCCGAAGGGCCTGAAGTCGAGGCCGAGTGGTACAACTTCGACGCGCTGAACTTCCCGCCGGACCACCCGGCGAGGGAGATGCAGGACACGATCTTCGTCGGCGGAGCCGGGCCGGGCCAGCGGTCAGGCATGGTGTTGCGAACGCACACGTCGCCGGTGCAGATAAGGGCGATGCTGACCAGGCCCCTGCCGCTGTACGTGGTGAGCCCCGGCAAGTGCTACCGCGCTGACGCACTGGACGCGACGCACAGCCCCGTCTTCCACCAGATTGAGTGCCTGGCTGTCGACGAGGGCCTGACCATGGCGGACTTGCGCGGGGCGATCAACGCCTTCGTCGAGGCCATGTTCGGCGAGGGACTGGAGACCCGGCTGCGGCCGGATTTCTTCCCGTTCACCGAGCCGTCCGCCGACGTGTCGATGCAATGCCATGTGTGCCGCGGCGCCTCCGCCCGGCCCGGCGGACAGCCGTGCCGGGTATGCCGGTCGCAGGGCTGGATCGAGCTGGCCGGCTGCGGGATGGTCAACCCGCGCGTGCTGGTCGCATGCGGTATCGATCCGGACCGCTACAGCGGGTTCGCCTTCGGGCTCGGCATCGACAGGTCGGTCCTTGTCAGGCACGGAGTGGCCGACATCCGGGACACGCTTGAGGGTGACGTGCGGTTCAGCCGCGCATTCGGAATGGAGGCGTGATGCGGCTACCGCTGTCATGGCTGCTGGAGTACGCGGCCATCGACCTTTCGCCAGACGATGCCGAGGGTGTCGCGGAAATGTCCCGGCGGCTGACCGCGTGCGGGCTGGAGGTCGAGTCCGTCGAGCCCGTCGGCCAGGACGTCTCCGGTGTCGTCATCGCTGAGGTCATTGACGTGGAAGAGCTGACCGGCTTCAACAAGCCGATCAGGTACTGCCAGGTGTCCACCGGCGACGGGCAGGAGCGGCACGTTATTTGCGGGGCGCGGAATTTCGCCGCTGGCGACCGGGTCCCGCTCGCGCTGCCAGGCGCGGTACTGCCGGGCGGATTCGAGATCGGCGCACGCAAGACCTATGGCCGCGTGTCAGAAGGCATGATCTGCTCGGCGCTGGAGCTCGCTATCGGCGATGACCACACCGGCATCATCGTGCTGGCCGCGGATGCGCCGCTGGGTACCGACTTCGTTGCCTACGCGGGCCTGCGCGACGTGGTTTTCGACATCAATGTCACGCCGGACAAGGGCTTCGCGCTGTCGGTCCGCGGAGTGGCGCGGGAGCTTGCGATCTCCTATCAGGTCCCGTTCAGCGATCCGGCTGACGTGGGGCTGCCGGCCGATGTCACTGCGACGTCACCGGAGGTGTACCCGGTCAGCATTGATGACACGACTGCCTGCGACCGGATCGTGCTGCGCGAGGTGCGCGGTATCGATCCGGCCACGCCGACGCCGCTGGCCATGAAGGTGAGGCTGGCCAGGGCAGGTCAGCGGTCAGTTTCGCTGGCGGTCGACGTCACCAATTACCTGATGCTCGAGCTAGGCCAGCCGCTCCATGCCTTCGACCGGGCACGGCTGAACGGTCCGATCGTGGTCCGGCGCGCTCAGCCGGGGGAGAAGCTGGAAACCCTCGACCACGTGGTCAGGACGCTGGATCCCGAGGACATCCTGATCGCCGATGAATCCGGCCCGATCTCGCTGGCCGGCACCATGGGCGGCGTGGCCACGGAGGTGTCGGACTCCTCGCACGATCTGGTCATCGAGGCGGCGCATTTCTCCGCCCGCGGCATCGCCCGGATGAGCCGGCGGCACAAGCTGGGCTCCGAGGCCTCGGCCAGGTTCGAGCGCGGCGTAGACCCGGAGCTCCCGCCTCGCGCATCGGCGAGGGCGACCATGATGCTAGCCGCCCTCGGCGGCGGCACTGTCGTTCCGGGCTACTCCTTCGCGGGCGTCCCGATCGAGCCGGTCAGGATCACGATGGCGGCCGACTACCCGGACAAGGTGGCAGGCCTGGTGTACGGGCTGGAGACCGTGCAGACGCGGTTGCGAGAGGTCGGCTGCGCGGTCGCGCACGTGCCAGGCTCGGCGGCGGACCAGCCTGAGGCCGCCGGGGACGGAAACGGCGCAAGGACGGGCGCGAGCATCGGCGCCGCACCCGGCCTGGAGGGCGGTCAGGCGGGTCTCTCGATCGGTCACGTTGGCAGTCCTCACCTTGCGGGTGATCACGGAACTGGCGTGCCCGCCAGGCAAGACCACGGGCGGCATGACCGGCCTGACTTGACGCTAGTGGTCTCGCCGCCGTCCTGGCGGCCCGACCTGACCGACCCGGCCGATCTGGCAGAAGAGGTCATCCGGCTCGAGGGCTACCAGAACATCCCGGTCCGCGCCGTCCGGGCGGTGGGCGGCAGGGGGCTGACCGGTCGGCAGCGGCTCCGCCGGACCGTCAGCAGGGCGCTTGCCGCTGCCGGTTACGTCGAAGTGATCTGCTCGCCGTTCACGTCTGTACTCGACTTCGACAGGCTGCAGATGCCGGCCGACGATGAGCGGCGGGAGGCGGTGCGGCTGGCCAACCCGCTCAGCGAGGATGAGCCGCTGTTGCGGACGACGCTGCTGCCGGGCTTGTTCCGGACCGTTGCCAGGAACCTTGGCCGCGGGTTCAACGACGTGTCACTGTATGAGTTCGGCCTGGTCTTCCGGCCGCGGCCAGACGCGCCGTCGTTCGCGCCTATCTTGCCGGTGGACCGTCCTCCGACGGTTCACGAGGTCGCGCGGCTTGAAGCCGCGCTGCCGGACCAGCCGCTGCATGTCGGCGCGGTGATGACCGGGAATGCGGAGCCGACAGGTTACTGGGGCTCAGGCCGGCCAGCTGGCTGGCAGGACGCGATCGAGGCGGCCCGGGTGGTGCTGCGCACCAGCCGACTCGCCTTCGATGTCCGGGCCGACCAGCATGAGCCCTGGCATCCCGGCCGGTGCGCGGCGATCTTCGTCCGCAGCGAGCAGGGCCAGGAATGGCTGGCCGGCCACGCAGGGGAGCTGCACCCGCGAGTTATCGCCGCGTTCGGCCTGCCGGCCAGGACATCGGCGATGGAGCTTGACCTCTCCATGATCGAGACAACCGCGGACGCCGCCGGGCCGGTTCAGGCGCCGTCGCTGTCCAGTTACCCGCTCGCCGTCCAGGACGTGGCCCTCGTGGTCCCGCAGTCGGTTCCGGCGGCGGATGTGGAACTGGCGCTGGTCGCTGGCGCATCCGCGGCGGGCGACGTCCAGCTGGAGTCGCTAAACCTCTTCGATGTCTACACCGGCGAGCAAGTCGGCGCGGGCCGCAAGTCGCTGGCGTACACCCTGCGGTTCCGCGCGCCGGACCGGACGCTGACTGCCGAAGAGGTCAGCGTGGTCAGGGACGCCGCTGTGGCCGAGGCGGCCAGGCGGATCGGCGCCGTACTGCGAAGCGGGTAATCCCAGTCTGGCGCGGATCGGGTACTGACGGTCGCAGAACGAATGGACCTGGCCGTTGATGTAGCAACGGTCAGGTCACATTCATCAAGATCATCCGGGTAGCCAGCCGAGCGCAGCGCTCCCGGCTAGCGCATGGCGCAGAGCAAGCAGATGAACAACTGTCACATGTCATTGACGTAGTCGGCTAAATCTGGTTTTGTCCCTTCGACACCCTTCTAGTGCACAGGGGCATCTGTGATCAAACTTGCTTCTCGTCGTGCTGCCATCGTCCTGGCCGGCAGCGCGCTCACACTGGCTGTCGGCATGGTCCCGGCACAAGCTGCAACAACCGGCTGGCGCACCGATGCTACGTTCGCGGTCCGCGGCAAAGTCACTATCTTCACCGGCGTCGGGGCCAGCAGCTCGTCCGATGCGTGGGCGGCCGGCGTTAGCGCCAAGGCCACGGCTACCTCATTGCCGCCAGTCATCAGGCACTGGGGCGGAAAGACGTGGCGCCTGGTCACGCTGCCCGCGAAGATCGCGAAGCGGTGGGCCAGCCAAACCCCGGTCCTTACCTTCGTCGGCGTGTCGTCGGCCCGTAGTGTCTGGGTCTTTAACCGTCTGCAAGGCAGCTACCTGAGGCTGGACGGCAGCCGCTGGAGCCTCGGCCAGCTGCCAGGCGGCAGCGCGAAGTCGGGCGCTCTGCTCGAGATCGACGCGGTCAAAGTCTTCAGCGGCACCAACGCATGGGCGTTCGGGGAACGCACCACGATCTCCGGGACGCAGGTGGTCTCCGCGCCATACGCCGCGCACTACAACGGCAGCAAGTGGGCAATGGTGACCGTACCCGGGCTGCCGTCTGGGGGTGGCGCTATCACCGCGGTAGCTGCCGTGTCTGCCAACGACATCTGGGCGGTCGAGAGTGACCAGGGCACTTCCGGTCTGTTGGCCCTGGCTGCTTCGAACCCGGCCGTCGCGAAGTCGGCTGTCGCGGCCTCGCCTGCCGCGAGGCTCGCCGCCGCGAGATTGCGTGCAGCAGCGCCGGCTGCCGTCGCGCCGGTCCTCCTGCAGTGGACTTCCAGTGGCGGCTGGCAGGACGCGGCTCAGCAGCCATTCGTAGCCGGCGACCAGCTGACCAGCAGTGTGACGGAGCCCAACGGTGATGTCTGGTTCGGCGGTTCGGCTAGCAACTCAGCGAACGGCACGTCGCCGCTGACGGCTAGGTGGAACGGGACTAGCTGGTCCGTCTCGGATCTGCCCGGCACGGCTTCGTCGGCAGACATGCAGGTGACCGCCATGGCGCCGGACGGAACGGGCGGCATCTGGGCACTGACCCTGAACAGCAGCACCGGGGCGGAGCGGATCTGGCATCTGCACGGCACCACCTGGTCGCAGGTCAAGCCCGCTTTCGGCAAGCATCGGTGGGAACTCTTCGGGCTGGCGCTAGTGCCGCGGACGCACTCGGTCTGGGGCGTGGGCGCGGTGCAGGGCAGCACCAAGTCGAGCGCGAACGCGCTCATCGCGATCGACGGGCGGCTGCCGCGCTGACGGTGCGCCAGTGGGGCATTATGCGGGAGACTTATGCACGTCCTGGCGTGCATAAGTCTCCCCGCTAGCCGGATCTGGGGGCATAGGTGCTCAGACTTGCTTCGCGTCGTGCCGCAATCGTCCTGGCTGGCAGCGTGCTCGCGGTGGCCGGAGGCTTAGTCCAGGCTCAGGCTGCGACGACCGGCTGGCGCGTCGAGGCGAAAGTCGCGTTCCGTGGCAGCCAAACCGTCCTTGTCAGTGTTGCGGCTGTTAGTCCGTCAGACGCGTGGGCGGCTGGTTTCAGTGCCAAGGGCGCCGGCAACCCGCTGTTGCGAACCGTGATCAGGCGCTGGACTGGCAAGACATGGCGCCCGGTCATGCTGCCGGCGAAGATCTCGACGGCGTTCGCAAAGGAAGGCACGATCGCCTCCCAATTGGGCGCAGTGTCCGCTGGGAGTGTCTGGTTCTTCGGCGGACTCGAGGGCGGCTACCTGCGGCTGAATGGCGGCCGGTGGAGCCTCGGACGGCTGCCGGGTGCCGGTCCGAAGTCCGCGCCGGTCGACATCCATGCGGTCGAGGCGTTCAGCAGTACCGACGTATGGGCATTCGGGGAGCGCGACACGCTCTCGGCCACGCAGATAATCGCCAAGCCGTACGTCGCGCATTACAACGGCCGTCTGTGGGTGAGGGTGACCGTACCTGGGCCCGCGTCCGAGAGCACCGCAATCACCGCCGTGGGTGCCGTGTCTTCCGGTGACATCTGGGCCGTTGAGGGTGCCTCGACCCTCAACGGCACTTCGACTTCGGCCGCCACCGTGCCAGTGCTGCTGCATTGGACAGCCAGCACCGGCTGGCAGGACGCGGCTCAGCAGCCGCCCCTCCGTGCTGGCGATCAGCTGACCAGCGCGGTGGTGGAGCCGAACGGCCATGTCTGGTTCGGCGGCTCGGCTAATAACACGGCGAAGGGAACGACACCGCTCACGGCTGAGTGGAACGGGATCAGCTGGTCGGTGAAGGATCTGCCTATGCACGCCACGTCCGTGACCTGGCAGTTGGACGCCATGACGCCGGACGGAGCCGGTGGCATCTGGGCACTGGCTCGGGCCGGCGTTGGCCCGAAGGAGCGGATCTGGCACCTGCGCGGTGCTACCTGGTCGCTCGTCATGCCGGCCCTCGGCAAGCGCCGGTGGGTACTTGAGGGGCTGGCGCTAGTGCCGCGCACGCACTCGGTCTGGGCTGTCGGCGTGGTGCGGGCCGGCAAGTCGGGCGCCGACGGACTGATCGCAGTCGACGGGCCGCTGCCGCGCTAGCCGCTCAGCTCGGCGTCTTCAGGATCTCGACGATCTCGGTGCTCTTCTTCACGCACTTCGAGGTATCCCCGGTCTTCAGCAACTGGGGCGTGGGAAAGGCCTGGCACTTCCAGCCGCTGACGGTTACCGGCCCGGCACCGCCGGCGCCAGGCGCGTCGCCCTCCCGGATGGCCGTGGCGTAAGCCTTCTCCACCGACATGGCAGCCGCGCACGAGACCGTGCCCCGGTAGATCTTGACCTCCACCGGCACGTTGGCAGCGGTCTTGCTGCTACCACAGTCCTGGACGGTCGCTGCGTTCGACTTCGTACCGCCGCAGCTGCTGAGCGCCAGTGTCCCGGCCATCACCACGACCGCGAGGCCGAGCGCGGCGGCTAGTCGCTGGCCGGCGCCAGCTGTCAGCCGAACTTGCATGGAGCAAATCTCCCTTCCGCGCCCAATCATGCCGTCTGCAGCGCCACGACCGAACCTGGATCGCAGATCTGGTGGCGCGGAAATAACCGGCTTGCATATTCAATCACAGCTCTGCATAATGATTCATAGAATAGGTCACCGAGACCGGGGCGCGCTGTCGCAGCCGCCACGTCCACGGAAACGCTGGAGGGTCGAGCATGGGCGCGCGGGTTGCGGTGGCCGGCGCGAGCGGGTACGCGGGCGGCGAGCTGCTGAGGCTCCTGGCCGGACATCCCGAGCTCGAGATCGCGGCGGTCACGGCCGGCGCGAGCGCGGGCAAGACGGTTGCGCAGCTCCATCCGCACCTCGCCGGGTCGCCGGCGGTCGGCGAGCTGACCCTGCAGCCGCACGATCCGGCCGCCTTCGCTGGCTGCGACCTGATCTTCCTCGCGCTTCCGGCCGGTGAGTCCGCGGCCGTCGCGAACGCCGCCGCTGACAACGTGAAAATCGTGGACCTCGGCCCGGACTTCCGGCTGGCCGATGCGGCTGCGTGGGAACGCCATTACAGCGGCGGCCACGCCGGCCGCTGGGTCACCGGGTTGCCCGAACTGCCCGGCGCTCGAGGTGCGATCCGCGCCGCCAGCCACGTTGCCGCTCCCGGCTGCTACGCGACGGCAGCGATGCTTGCCCTCGTCCCGCTGGTCGCCGCTGGCCTGGCTGACCCGGCCGACGTCGTGGTGGTGGCCGCATCGGGGACGTCCGGTGCGGGCCGCTCGCTGCGCGCGGACCTGCTGGCTAGCGAGGTAATGGGCTCGGTGTCGGCGTACGCGGCGGGCGGGGCGCACCGGCACACGCCGGAGATCGAGCAGGCACTGGCCGAGGCCGCGGCGCTCGGCCAGGCGTCCGACGTTGACGTCCAGCCCGTTCCCGCCGTGGGCGTGAGTTTCACCCCGGTGCTGGCGCCGATGCCGCGCGGCATCCTGGCGACCTGCACAGCAAGGCTGACCGCCCCAGCGGTCACGACCGGTGAGCTGCGCCAGGCCATAGCCGGGGCCTACGCCGGCGAGCCGTTCATCACCCTGGTCCCGGTCGGGAGCTGGCCGGCCACGGCGTCAGTGGCCGGATCGAACGGCGTGCACCTGCAGGCCGCCGCCGACGAGCGGGCTGGCCGCGCTGTCGTCGTCGCGGCTATCGACAACCTCGGCAAGGGCGCGGCCGGGCAGGCCATCCAGGACGCGAACCTCATGCTCGGCTTGCCTGAGACGGCAGGCCTGACAGCGATCGGAGTCGCCCCGTGAGCGTAACCAGCCCGCTCGGCTTCCGTGCCGCCGGCGTCGCGGCCGGGATCAAGGAGTCTGGCCTGCCTGACGTGGCCGTGGTCATCAACGACGGACCCAGCGCCGCCGCGGCCGGCGTGTTCACCGCCAACCGCGTGAAGGCGGCTCCGGTGCTGTGGAGCCGGCAGGTACTGGCCGGCGGCACTGTTCGCGCTGTCGTGCTGAATTCGGGCGGCGCCAACGCCTGCACCGGACCTGCCGGATTCCAAGACACCCACCGCACCGCCGAGCACCTGGCCGCGTTGCTTGAGATCGGCGCGGGCGAGGTGGCGGTCTGCTCGACCGGACTGATCGGCGAGCGGCTGCCGATGCCGAAGCTGCTGGCCGGCGTGACGGCTGCGACGGGACAAGCCACCGCGGATGGCGGCCTTACCGCTGCTGACGCGATCCGGACCACCGATACGGTGCCGAAGACCGTGACCGTGGCCGGCACCGGTTACCAGATCGGCGGCATGGCCAAAGGGGCCGCCATGCTCGCGCCTGCGCTCGCCACGATGCTCGCAGTGCTGACGACAGACGCTGACCTGCCGCCGGCCGCCCTGGACGCCGCGCTTCACGCTGCTACCGCGACCACCTTCGACAGGCTCGACACCGACGGCTGCATGTCCACCAACGACACCGTGCTGCTACTGGCCAGCGGCGCAAGCGGCGTCACGCCGGATCCGGCCGAGTTCGCCGCGCTGCTGACCGCGGCCTGCACGGATCTGGCCAGCCAGATGCAGGCAGATGCCGAGGGCGCGAGCAAGGCCATCACGATCGAGGTGACCGGCGCCGCGAGCGAGGCAGACGCGGTCGAGGCGGGCCGCGCGATCGCCCGCTGCAACCTGCTGAAGTGCGCGATCGGAGGTGAGGACCCGAACTGGGGCCGGGTTCTGGCGGCGGTCGGCACCACCAGCGCGGTGTTCGAGCCGGACCATCTGAGCGTCGCGATCAACGGCGTCTGGGTGTGCAAATCCGGCGCGCCCGGCGAGGACCGCTCCGCGGTCGACCTGCGCCCGCGCGAGGTAACCATCACCGTTGACCTCGCGGCAGGCCCGCACGCCGCAGCGATCAGGACGACCGATCTCACCGCCGAGTACGTGCACGAGAATTCGGCGTACTCGACGTGACGGCGTCAATAGCAGGGAACGAGGCTGCCGGGAAGGCGGCCGCTCTCATCGAAGCGCTGCCGTGGCTCGAACGGTTCCATGGCGAGACTGTCGTGCTGAAGTACGGCGGTAACGCGATGACGGACGAGGGGTTGCGGCACTCGTTCGCTCAGGACGTGGTCTTCCTGCGGTACGCCGGGCTGCGGCCGGTTGTCGTGCACGGTGGCGGACCGCAGATCACCGCCCACCTCGACCGGCTCGGGATGCGGTCGACATTCCGGGCAGGCCTTCGGGTCACCACGCCGGAGACCATGGACGTCGTTCGCATGGTGCTGACCGGGCAGGTCAACCGGGAGATCGTCGGTCTGATTAACGAGCACGGGCCATTCGCCGTCGGGCAGTCCGGCGAGGACGCGCACCTGCTGACCGCGCGGCGGGTGCAAGCGGAGGTGGGCGGCGAACTGGTCGACATCGGTGAGGTCGGCGAGGTCGAGTCGGTGAACCCTGGCGCCGTGACCGCGCTGCTCGCAGACGGGCGGATCCCGGTCATCTCGAGCGTCGCCCGCAGCGCGGAAGGCGGCGTGCTGAATGTGAACGCCGATACCGCGGCTGCGGCGCTGGCGGTCGAACTGCGCGCGGCGAAGCTGGTGCTGCTGACCGATGTGGCTGGGCTGTACCCGAACTGGTCCGGCGCCGATGCCGCCAGTGCCACGAAAGCCAGGCCGTTCAGCCAGCTCACTGCCGACGAGCTCGCGGCTCTGATGCCGGGCCTGTCGGACGGCATGATCCCCAAGATGGCCGCTTGCCTCGCGGCTGTGCGCGGTGGCGTACCGCAGGCGCACGTGCTCGACGGCCGGCTGCCGCACGCGATCTTGCTGGAGATCTTCACCGACTCTGGCATTGGAACCATGGTTGTCCCGAATTCGAGCCCTGGAGCGAGCGATGTCAGCCACTGAGCTACTGCAAGACCGGTACGGCGCCGTCATGATGCTCACCTACGGGATGCCGCCGGTGGCGCTGGCTCGCGGCAGCGGCTGCACGGTGGTCGACGTCGACGGCAACAGCTACCTCGACCTGATCGGCGGCATCGCCGTCAGTGCGCTCGGGCATGCGCATCCGGCGATTATCGAGGCAGTCAGCAAGCAGGTCGCGATGCTGGCGCACACCTCCAACCTGTTCCTGCACCAGCGCCAGGTGGAACTGGCCGAGCGGCTGATCGGCCTGCTGGGCACCGACGGCCGGGTGTTCCTGGCCAACTCGGGCGCCGAGGCGAACGAGGCAGCGCTGAAGCTGGTGCGCAAGGCCCAGGGGCCGGACAGGCCGGTCATCGTGGCTGCCGAGCACAGCTTCCACGGGCGGACCATGGGCGCGCTCAGCCTTACCGGCAAGGCTTCGATCCGCGAGCCGTTCCAGCCGTTCGGCGTGACGGTCCGGTTCGTGCCCTACGGCGACGCGGCAGCGCTTGAGAGCGCGGTGGGCTCGGACTGCGCCGCGGTATTCCTCGAGCCAGCGCTGGGGGAGGGCGGTGTCGTGCCCGCCCCGGCCGGGTACCTGAAAGCGGCGCGCGCGGCTTGTGACCAGGCTGGCGCGCTGCTGGTGCTTGACGAGATCCAGAGCGGGATCGGCCGCACCGGCGAATGGTTCGCCCATCAGCGTGAGGGCATCACCCCGGACGTGCTCACGCTGGCGAAAGGTCTTGGAGGCGGGCTGCCGATAGGTGCTTGCATCGGCATCGGGCGGTACGGCTCGGTGCTGGAAAAAGGCGATCACGGCAGCACCTTCGGCGGCAACCCGGTCGCCTGCGCAGCGGCGCTGGCCGTGCTGGACACCATCGAACGGGACGGCCTGCTCGCGCATGTGACCGCGGTGGGAACGCAACTGGCCGCCGGCATCAAAGACATCAAGCACCCGCTGGTCGCCGGCGTGCGCGGCAGCGGGCTCTGGCTTGCGATCGCGCTGAAGGGGGTGGCCGCTACCGCGGTTGCCGCGACCGCGCAGCGGCAGGGCTTCCTGGTCAACGCGGTTCAGCCGGACGCTGTGCGGCTCGCGCCGCCGCTGATCCTCTCGGCCGAGGAAGCTGGTACCTTCACGGCCGCGCTGCCCGCCATCCTGGACGCGGCAAGTGTCGTGCTGGCCGGACAGGAAGCGTCATGACCGCCCAGGCACCCGGCAACCCGGCGGTTGGTGCCGTAGCTGCTCGCAGCGCGGCTGCAAGCACCGTAGCTGCAGGCACCGTAGCTGCAAGCACCGTAGCTGCAAGCACGGGCGCAGGCGCTGTCCGGCATTTCACCCGCGACGACGACCTATCCCCGGCGGAGCAGGCTGAGGTGCTGGCACTTGCTGCCGAACTGAAGGCGGACCGGCTGAGCCGGCAGCCGCTCGCCGGGCCTCGCACGGTCGCGGTGCTGTTCGACAAGCCGTCGTTGCGCACCAGGGTCTCGTTCGCCGTCGGCGTCGCCGAGCTTGGCGGCTTCCCGCTGGTGATCGACGCGCAGGGAACCCATGCCGGGCGGGGTGAATCCATATCGGACACGGCCAAAGTACTGGCTGGTCAGGTGGCCGCGATCGTCTGGCGCACGTTCCGCCAGGACGATATCGACGAGATGGCCGCGGCGAGCAGCGTGCCGGTGATCAACGCGCTGACCGACCGGTTCCACCCGTGCCAGGTGCTCGCCGACCTGCTGACCATCAGGGTCGCGTTCGGCGGGCTCGACGGGCTTGCGCTGACCTTCCTCGGTGACGGCTCGTCCAACATGGCGCACTCCTACCTGCTCGGCGGCGCCACTGCCGGGCTGCACGTGCGGATCTGCGCGCCGGAGGCGTACTGGCCCGCCGCGGACGTGCTTGCCGCCGCGGCAGCAGTGGCGGAACGGACCGGCGGCTCGGTGACGATCAGCGCCGACCCGCAGGATGCCTGTAAGGGAGCCGACGTGCTGGCGACCGACGTCTGGACCTCGATGGGGCAGGAGGGGCAGGAGCACGCCCGCACCAGCGCGATGGCGCCGTACCAGCTGGACGCTGCGAAGCTAGCACTGGCGAGTCCCGCCTGCCGGGTGCTGCACTGCCTGCCAGCGCACCGCGGCGAGGAGATTACCGCTGAGGTCATCGACGGGCCGGCCAGCCTGGTGTTCGAGCAGGCCGAGAACCGGCTGCACGCGCAGAAGGCGTTGCTGTGCTTCGTGCTCGACTCCTCGTCCGTCGGGCCGCCGGGCAGGTTGCGATGAACACCAGCCCGCTGACCAAAGCGGCCAGGCACGCGCAGATTGCCTCGATCCTGAGCCAGAAGTCGGTTCCGGTTCATTCCCAGGAGCAGCTGGTTGACTTGCTGAACCAGCGCGGCGTACGGGTCACTCAGGCGACGTTGTCGCGCGATCTCGACGAGCTCGGCGCAGTGCGGCTACGCGGGCCAGACGGGGCGCTCGTGTACGCGCTGCCCGGTGAACCGGGCCCCGGCGGCCTGTCCGCAGGCCTGGGTAGCGCCCTCGCCGGCGGCCCGTTCGCGCCCTCGGCGGCCGATCCGGCCACCCGCCTGGCGAGGCTAGCCGCCGAGCTGCTGATGTCCGCGGAAGCCAGCGCCAACCTGGTGGTGTTGCGAACTCCGGCCGGGGCCGCTCAGTTGCTCGCCTCGGCCATCGATCACGCGCGCTGGCCGTCCGTCCTTGGCACGGTGGGCGGCGATGACACCGTGCTGGTCATCGCCCGCGACCCGAACGGCGGCGCTGAGGTAGCTCAGGATTTGCTGCGGCTAGCTGAACGGACCAGTCAGGGCGCCGGCCGCCAGTAACACAAGAGAGCACTGACACCAGCGTGCAGTGACACCAGCGTGCAGTGACACCAGATAACCGTGAAATCAGCTGACAGTGACAACAGATAGGCAGGTAGCCCGGTGACAGAGAAAGTCGTCCTCGCGTACTCCGGCGGACTGGACACGTCGGTGGCCATCGGCTGGATTGGCGAGCAGACCGGCGCGGAGGTTATCGCGCTCGCGGTCGACGTCGGCCAGGGTGGCGAGGACCTGGAGACCATCAGGAAGCGGGCGCTTGCCTGCGGCGCCGCAGCCGCCGAAGTTGTGGACGCACGCGATGAGTTCGCGGCCGAGTACTGCATGCCGGCCCTGCTGGCCAACGCCCGCTATATGGAGCGTTACCCGCTGGTGTCCGCGCTCTCCCGGCCGCTGATCGTCAAGCACCTCGCCAGAGTGGCGCTCGAGACCGGCGCGGGTCTGGTGGCGCACGGCTGTACCGGCAAGGGCAATGACCAGGTCAGGTTCGAGGCCGGACTTGCTGCTCTCGCTCCGGACGTGCGGGTCACCGCCCCGGTCAGGGACTCTGGCATGACCAGGGACAAGGCCATCGCGTTCGCGGCGGAGAAGGGCCTGCCGATCAACGTGACGTCGCGTTCGCCGTACTCGATCGACCAGAACGTCTGGGGCCGCAGCTGCGAGACCGGCCACCTGGAGGACATCTGGAACGCCCCGCAACCGGATGTCTACGGCTACACCAGCGACCCGGCCGCCGGACTGCCTGCTGAGGAGATTGTCATCAGCTTCAGCAGCGGCCTGCCGGTCGCGCTGAACGGGGAGCCGCGGACGCCGCTGGAGATGATCACCGAGCTGAACCAGATCGCCGGGGCGCACGGCGTCGGCCGGATCGACATGGTCGAGGACCGGCTGGTCGGGATCAAGAGCCGGGAGATCTACGAGGCGCCCGGTGCCATGGTCCTGATCACCGCGCATTCGGAGCTGGAGAGCGTCTGCGTCGAGCGGGACCTGGCCCGGTTCAAGCGGCAGGCTGAGCAGCGCTGGACCGAGCTGGTCTACGACGGTCTCTGGTTCTCCCCGCTGAAGCAAGCGCTGGACGCCTTCATGACCGAAGCCTCCCGCCACGTGACAGGCGACGTCCGGCTGACGCTGCAAGGCGGCCGGGCAGTCGTCACCGGGCGGCGCAGTCCCGCCGCTCTCTATGACTACGCGCTGGCCACCTACGACACCGGCGACGTATTCGACCAGCAGCTAGCCAAGGGCTTCATCGAGCTGTTCGGGTTGCCGGCCAAGATATCGGCGGACCGTGACCGCAAACTTGCCAGCTAGCTGCCGGTGCCGCCGCAGCGGCTGGTCAGCCGCCGGCGGCGCGGCCGGGCAGGCCCGGCTGGGCCAGACGCTCCCGCACCCGGCTCGCCAGCAGTTCGAAGGCGGTGACCTGCTCATGCACCGCTCTGGTGAGCATGACCGGCTTGCCCTGGTCGGCGTCGGCGGCCGCCTGCGGGCTGAACGGCACGCTGACGATGCGCTCGATCTCCCCCCACACGCTGTCATCTGGCGGCGCGGCCGGGAACATCGTCGTGACCTCGCCGCAGTGCGCGCAGACCAGGCCGCTGTAGTTCTCGACCCCGCCGAGAATCTCCGCGCCGGCTCTAGTGCTGGCCAGCCGCAGATGGGCCAGCAAGCGGCGGACGTCCTGGTGCGCTATCACCTGCGGAGTCACCACGACGAGCACGTGCACGGGCCGGCCGCGCAGCGCGAAGACGAACTGCTGGATGTCGGCAGTTCCCGGTGGCAAGTCGATGACGAGGCAATCCGGGCTGTCCCAGTCCGTATCGGTGATCAGCCGGCGGACGAGGAGCTCGGCGAGCCCGGCCGCTACGCCCAGGCCCTGGCCCTCGCCGATGAGGAAGCCCGCCGAGGCCAGCTGGATGCCGTGCCGTTCGACCGCCTGCAGCCGGGCCGCGGCAGCGCCCGCCGCGCCGAACACGGTGAGCTGGCCGGCGTGCTGACGGCGGCGCAGTCCCAGCATCCGCGGCACGTCGGGCCCGTACAGGTCCGCGTCCACCAGGCCGGTGCGCAGGCCGCTGGCCGCCAGCGCCAGCGCCAGGTTCACTGCGACGGTGGTCTTGCCAACTCCGCCCTTGCCGCTGGCGACAGCGACGACGGGGACTTCATCGGAACTTGCTGGCACCTGACTTCCTCCGGGCTCGGGCTAAGTCACCGGCCCGGCTCGCGGGCGTTCCGGTGACTCCATTTGGATTGTCCGATTAACTCAAGCAGACTCAGATCCCAGCCGAATGCCTAGTCCGGAGACTGACCGTGACATCTGAGGAAGAAACCGCAGAACCGGAGCCAGCGTCGGGCGGGCCAGTGCGGCTGTGGGGCGGCCGCTTCGAATCCGGCCCCGCGGAGGCGCTGGCCCGGCTGTCGGTCAGTGTCCAGTTCGACTGGCGGCTGGCGCCGTACGACTTGCTGGCGTCGGCAGCGCACGCGCGGGTGCTGCACAAAGCGGGGCTGCTCACCGACGCCGAGTCGGCTCGCATGCAGAGCGCTCTCGACGATCTGGGCCGGGCATGCCGGGACGGCACGTTCCGGCCGTCGGCAGCGGACGAGGACGTGCACACCGCGCTCGAGCGCGGGCTGCTGGAGCGAGTGGGTCAGCTCGGCGGCAAGCTGCGAGCCGGGCGCAGCCGCAACGACCAGATCGCCACCGACCTCCGGTTGTATCTGCGTGATCACGCGCGGATCGTGACGGCGCGGCTGACCGAGCTCGAGCTGGCGCTGATCGGCCAAGCCGAGCGGCACGCTGACGTCCCGGTGCCCGGCATGACGCATCTGCAGCACGCTCAGCCGGTTCTGCTCGCGCACCAGTTGCTCGCCCATGTTCAGGCGTTTGCGAGGGACGCCAGCCGCCTGCGCGATTGGGACGTGCGTGCCGCCGTCAGCCCGCTGGGCTCGGGTGCCCTCGCTGGCTCGTCCCTGCCGCTCGACCCGGACGCTGTCGCTGCCGAGCTCGGGTTCGCCCGCGCGGCGGACAACTCCATGGATGCGGTCAGCGACCGGGACTTCGCGGCCGAGTTCTGCTTCATCGCGGCGCTGCTCGGCGTCCACCTGTCCCGGCTGGGGGAGGAGGTCGTGCTCTGGTCCTCGCACGAGTTCGGCTGGGTGGAGATCGACGATGCCTATGCGACCGGCTCATCGATCATGCCGCAGAAGAAGAACCCGGACGTAGCCGAACTCGCCCGCGGCAAGGCCGGCCGGCTGATCGGCAACCTCACCGGGCTGCTCGCCACCCTGAAGGGGTTGCCGCTGGCCTACGACCGGGATCTGCAGGAGGACAAGGAGCCGGTATTCGATTCGGTCGACACTCTGCTGACAGTGCTGCCCGCGATGGCCGGGCTGATCGGCACGCTCCGGTTTCATACCGAGCGGCTCAGGGCCACGGCGGCAGCGGGTCACGCCCTCGCTACTGACCTGGCCGAGCTGCTGGTCCGGCGCGGCACTCCGTTCCGGGAGGCACACGAGGTTGTCGGGCATCTGGTCATCTGGTGCCAGGTGAATGACTGTGAGCTGGCCGAGGTCAGCGACGAGGACCTGGAGAAAGTGTCACCACTACTTACGCCCGACGTCCGCGACGTGCTCACGGTGCAGGGCGCGATCGCGGCGAGGGCCATCCGGGGCGGCACGGCGCCCGAGCGGGTGGCCGAGCAGCTCACCAGGCTGCGCGCTGATGTGCAGGACCAGGCCGCCTGGGCCGCCAGCTAACCGGCGCTCCGGTAGACGCCTCCACACCCTCACCTCCGTCCAGGCCCATTCGCTACGGTGGTACCGGACATTGCGCGGACGGAGCTTGATGCCTGCTGACGGCGTGCTGGCCATCGACCTGGCCTGCCTGCGAGGGAGCCTGCGTATGTCGCTGCCCGCCGACCGGGCCACGGTCGTCGCGCCCGCCTTTCATCCAGCGGTGTGTGCAGGGCCGGAAGGCCCGCAGGCCATTCCGTTCTTGGCAGCGCCGGTCCCGACGTCGCCTGGGGGTGTGCGGTGAACGCGCCTGAGGTGGCGGAGGCGCTGAGGCGGCTGAGGCACCGGCTGGAGCAGGAGGACCGGCTGGTCACCGCGTTCTCCGGCGGGGCTGACTCGGCGCTGCTGGCCACCGTGGCGCACCAGGTGCTCGGGCCGCGCGCGCTCGCGGTCACGGCCGTGTCGGCCAGCCTGCCCGCGGCCGAACGGGCCTCGGCGCGGGACTTCGCCCGGTCTGGTGGCCTGGCCCACGTGGAGGTATGCACCGACGAACTGGACCGGCCCGAGTACCGCAGCAACGGGGCCGACCGCTGCTTCCACTGCAAGAGCGCGCTATTCGACGCCTTGGGCCCGGTCGCGGCCGCTATGGGGGCGCGGGTGGCGCTGGGCACCAACTTGGACGACCTGTCCGATCACCGGCCCGGGCAGCGGGCCGCCCGCGCCCGTGGCGCAGTGTTCCCGCTGGTCGACGCGGGTCTTGCTAAGGCCGCTGTCCGCGCGGTGAGTCGGCAGCTTGGCCTGGTCACCGCGGCCAAGCCTGCCGCGGCCTGCCTGTCCTCGCGTATCGCCTACGGTGACCCGGTAACCCCGGAGTTGCTCGGCCGGATCGAGCAGGCCGAGGCTGCCTTGCACGGCGCAGGGTTCGCCGCGTGCAGGGTGCGGGCGCACGCGGACGGAAACGTGGCCCGGATCGAGGTACCGGCGGAGGACCTGGAGGTGTTGCTGGCCCGGCGGGAGGAGATCGCGGGCCTGGTCCGCGCGGCCGGGTTCCTGTTCGTCACGCTGGACCTGGCCGGGCTGCGCAGCGGCAGCATGAACGCGCTGCTTTCGCTGGATGTGCTGGACGGGGCGGCACGGTCGGCCGAGGCCGGAGGCGCGCAGTAGGTGGATGCCGACCAGCCGGATGACACCCTCCCCGTGGGATCCGGGTTCGCGGGATCTCTGCTTCAGGGATCCGCGCCCCTGGGGTTCGCCACCGTAGATCTGGACCGACTGCGGCGGCAGGGGCTGCCCGAGGTCATCTACGCGCCTGGCAAGCAGCCGGGTGAAATCGCGGCCATCGCGGCCACGTTGCTGGCCCGCTCGTCCGGACCGGTTCTGGTGACCCGGCTGGAGCCGCGGGCTGCGGAGGTCGTCCTAGCCGAGGTTGCGGCCGGTACAGCGGGCACGGCCGGTGCTGCTGGCACTGCGGGCGCGGCCGGTGCTGCGGGCACTGCGGGCCCGGCCGGTGCGACGGACACTGCTGATACCGCGGGCACGGCCGGTGCGACGGATGCGGCGCGGGGGGACAGTGCCGGTGCGCGCATTCCGGGCCGTTATGACGCCGTGGCCCGGCTGCTGTGCTGGCGGCCCGCCCCACCGGGCGGATGCCGGGTGGCCGTCGTCACCGCGGGCACCGCGGACGGGCCGGTGGCCGCCGAGGCAGCCGCCGTGGCCTCGGCCATCGGGCTGGAAGTGCGTGAGTTCCGCGACGTCGGCGTGGCCGGCCTGCACCGGCTGCTGGCCGTAGCGGACGACATCGCGGCTACCGACGTGGTGATTGTCATCGCGGGCATGGAAGGGGCGCTGGCCAGCGCAGTGGGTGGCCTGGTGGGCGTCCCGGTGGTGGCGGTGCCCACCTCCACCGGGTACGGGGCCGCACTGGAAGGCGTGACCGCGCTGCTGGCCATGATGTCTTCCTGCGCTGCTGGGGTCAGCGTGGTCAACATCGACTCCGGCTTCGGTGCGGCCATGGCCGCCCACCGGCTGACATTCGCGTTGCGGCGCCGGGCCCGGACGGGTCGGCCATGATCCTCTGGCTGAACCCCTTCTCAGGGATCTCCGGGGACATGCTGCTCGGGGCGCTGCTGGACCTCGGGGCGCCGGCGGACGAGGTCCGCGCGGCCATCGCGAGCACCGGCATTACCGGCTGGACGCTGACCACGGAGCCGGTGCGGCGGGCCGGGCTGACCGCCCGGAGGGCCTTGGTCCAGGTGGATGACCAGGTGCCCGGGCGGCGGGCGGCGGAGCTGCTGGCCATGGCCCGGGCTGCGCGGCCCGCTGCGGCCGGCCAGCTGGCGACAACGGCAATCAGCGCTCTGGCCGAGGTCGAGGGCCGGCTCCACGGGGTACCCGCCGAGGAGGTACACCTGCACGAGCTGGGCGGGGTGGACACGATCGTGGACACCGTGGGCGTAGGAGCAGCCTTGCACGCCCTCGGGGTGACCGCGGTCTGGTCGGCGCCTCTCGGGCTCGGCGCCGGCGTGGTGAATATGGCGCACGGCCAGTTCCCGGCGCCGGCGCCGGCGACTGTCGCGTTGCTCGAGGGGGCACAGGTCACCGGGATCGGGGCGCCAGCCAGCCCGGCCGGGTCGACGGACGAGCCGGCGGGCGGCCCGGCGGCAGGGAAGCTGGCGGCAGGAAAGATGGCCTGGCCGCTTGCCGCGGAGACGGTCACGCCGACCGGGGCGGCGTTGCTGCGCGCGATGGGCTGCCGGTACGGGCCGATGCCCGCGCTCCGACTGGTGGGCAGCGGGTACGGGGCTGGCGCCCGGGACGTGCCTGGGCGGCCCAACGTGCTGCCCGTCTTGCTCGGTGAGCCGGTGGCCGATACTGCGACGGTCCCGTCGCAGGACCTGCTCGCGGGCCACGCCGCGGAGGCGTCCCCGAACGGCGCCACGGACG
Organism: Streptosporangiaceae bacterium; assembly: GCA_035570295.1. Classification (GTDB taxonomy): domain Bacteria; phylum Actinomycetota; class Actinomycetes; order Streptosporangiales; family Streptosporangiaceae; genus JAJYUU01. The sequence continues at coordinate 1,005 of DATMMA010000094.1, read as the reverse complement.
GGCTCGCGGGGCAGGCGGGACGGAGCGGCGGGCATCCCGGCGCGGTGGAGACACTTCTGGTGGTCGAGACCACGGTGGACGACGTGACCGGGGAACTGCTCGGCGAACTGCCCGGCCTGCTGCTCGCTGCGGGGGCGCTGGATGTGTGGATCACTGCTGTGACCGGTAAGAAGGGCCGGCCCGCCCACGTGGTGACCGCGCTGTGCCGCCCGGAGGAGGCGGGCCCGGTCCAGGCCCGGCTGCTGCACGAGACCGGCAGCCTGGGCGCGCGACAGCATCAGGTCCGGCGCGAGGCCCTGCCCCGGCAGGAAACCGAGGTAACCGTGCAAGGGCACGGGATCAAAGTCAAGCTCGGCCCACATCGGGCCAAACCTGAGCACGACGACGTGGCCGCAGCGGCTCGGGCCACCGGCCTGGCACTGCGCCAGGTGACCTGGGAGGCTCTCCGCCAGCTCCCGCCAGGCCCAGGCGGCTGACACTGCCCGCTGGGCGGGGCAGATTCAGGCGCTTACGCGACAGCGGCCGAGCGTTAACCCAGGTGGTAAGCGTCGAACTGATCAGGAAAACGGAAGGTCCGGTAGTTCCGGGCCACTGCGTCAAGGGCGGGCAAGCCACGACACAGGGAAGCCGCCGTCTCTGGTCAGACGAACAGCGGCTCGGCCGCCGTCCGCTCGGCCAGCGCGCTCATCGCCGCGTCGTCGGGCGCCCCGGCGAACCGGCTGGCGGCGTCGAGCACCCTCGGGAGCAGGTCCGTGTCCCCCACACTGTTGAGGAACACCCCGGGGCGGCTCAGTGCCCACCACACCGCGAGATCGATGTCGTCCTGCTGCTCGAGCGGCTCGTACCAGGTCGTCCGGGTGTGCGGTCGGCCCGACCAGTGGCGCAGGGCGATCGACTTGATCGTCTGCACCGCAACGTGCCGCTCGCGGCAGGTCTCGTACAGGGCGTTGAAGTTGCCGGCGTAGTACGGGTTCTGCATGGTGACGAAGTTGTACGGGAGCAGCA
>DATMMA010000093.1:0-12879 GCA_035570295.1 Streptosporangiaceae bacterium | reverse complement strand
TTGGCAGCGCGCGCGGCGGCCGCGGTTGTCAGGTCGACGGCCGAGGCGAAGCCCCACGTGCCGTCGACGATGACGCGGACTGCCAGGCCCAGGTCATCGGAGTCGAACTGGGTCTCCAGGTTGCCGTCGGACAGGCCGATCTGCTGGCCCCTGATCCGCTCCGCCCGGAAGTCTGCATGTGATGCTCCCAGCTGCCGGGCCGTCGCCAGCGCGGCATCGGCGAGCTCGCGCAACGGGTAAGCGGTGAACTCCGGGTCTATCTCGCCTGCTGCCTCGTGCTGCTCCACGACTTGTGAACCTATCCCGGGCTGCGCGAGCGCGGCCAGACCGGTACGCTCGCACGCGACCGCGTGCGCGCAATTCGCAACCGCGTGCCACCGGGTGCATGCGAATCGCAACCGCGCCATCGGCAAGTGGCAAGACCAGGAGGCAGGCACTCAGATGGGCCGTTCCGTACTCGTGACCGGCGGTAATCGCGGCATCGGGCTGGCCATCGCCCGGCGGCTAGCGGACGGCGGCGACAACGTCGTGGTGACCTCCAGGTCCGGAGAACCCGTCGAGGGACTGACCGTAGCCGCCTGCGACATCCGTGACACAGCCCAGGTGGACCAGGCGTTCAAGGTCGCCGAGGAGGCGCACGGGCCGGTCGAGGTGCTCGTGGCCAACGCCGGCATCACCAGGGACCAGTTGCTCGCGCTGATGAGCGAGGACGACTTCACCGACGTGGTGAACACCAACCTGACCGGCGCCTACCGGCTTGCGAAGCGGGCAGTGCGCGGCATGATCAGAATGCGCCGCGGTCGCATCATCCTGATCTCCTCTGTCGTCGGCCTGCTCGGCTCCGGCGGCCAGGCCAACTACGCGGCCTCCAAGGCAGGCCTGGTCGGCTTTGCCAGATCCCTGGCTCGCGAGCTCGCGACACGCAACATCACTGTCAACGTGGTTTCGCCGGGTTTCGTCGACACCGACATGACGGCAGTGCTGACCGAGGATCAGCGCAAGGCCATCCTGGCCAGCGTGCCGCTTGGCCGGTACGCGGAGCCGGATGAAGTAGCGGCAGCCGTGGCCTTCCTGGCCAGCAATGACGCGGGCTACATCACCGGCGCCGTGGTCCCGGTCGACGGTGGCCTCGGCATGGGCCACTAAGCGGTCGTTCCCGGCATAGCGGAGGTAGTAGCCATGGGCATCCTTGACGGGAAGCGGATCCTGGTGACCGGGGTCCTGACAGATGCGTCGATCGCGTTCCACGTGGCGCGCATCGCCCAGGCCGAAGGCGCGCGGATCGTGCTGACCGGTTTCGGGCGGCTCAGCCTGGTGGAACGCATCGCCAGGCGGCTGCCCGAGCCACCGCCCGTGCTCGAGCTGGACGTGACCAGCGAAAGCCAGCTCGAGTCGCTGGCCGAACGGGTGTCCGAGCACCTCGACGGGCTCGACGGGGTGGTGCATGGCATCGGTAACGCGCCGGCTACCGCGCTTGGCGGCAACTTCCTGCAGACGCCGTGGCCGGACGTGGCTGTCGCGCTGCAGGTTTCCGCATACTCGCTGAAGGCGCTCGCGATGGCGGCGCTGCCGCTCATGGGGCCAGGCAGCGCGATCGTGGGAATGGACTTCGACGCCAGCGTCGCCTGGCCGTCCTACGACTGGATGGGCGTGGCCAAGGCCGCGCTGGAGTCGACTGCCCGTTACCTGGCTCGTGACCTCGGGCCGCGGGGCATCCGGGTCAACCTGATGTCGGCTGGCCCGCTGAAGACGATGGCGGCGCGCAGCATTCCCGGCTTCGACCGGTTCGAGGGCGTGTGGTCGGACCGGGCGCCGCTCGGCTGGGATCTCAGCAATGCCGAGCCGGCCGCGCGCGGCTGCGTGGCCCTGCTGTCGGACTGGTTCCCGGCGACGACCGGGGAGATCGTGCACGTCGACGGCGGCGCGCACGCGATGGGCGTCTGACCAAACGATGAAAATACCGGGAACGAGTCGTGCCCCCTGGCAGCGGCCCGCCCGGGCGCGGTATTAGCAGGCTCCGGCAGCGCGCAGGCACCCGCGGCTTGTGGCCGGGTGGACTGCATCCGATAATCCAGATGTGGCAGCCGACGACATCGCTGAGGACCGCTTGGCGCATGTCCGGGCGTCTGACGCCGAGCGGGAGCAGGCCCTCGACGAGTTGCGGAATGGCTTCGCCGAGGGCCGGATCACCCATGAGACGCTCGCGCACCGGATCGACGCGGCATTGCGAGCGCGACTGAGCGGTGAGTTGCATAACGTGGTCGCGGACCTGCCCAAACCGCAGCGTTCCGGCCGTCTCGGTCGGCCCGGTGTTCCCGGCGGCCCCGGTGAGCCCGCCCGCCCCGGCATGGCAGCCCGGCTCGGCACGGTGCGGCTGGGTCAGGCGGTGCCGCCGGGTACGGCGGCGCGTCTGGGCGCATCTGCCCGTCTGACGGGCCGCCGCGCCGTACGGGCTGTCGACCGCTGGCTGCGCGGCTGGCCGCCCTCGCTGACGTTGCCCGCTGGCGCTCAGCCCCGGTTCACCATCGGGCGGGAACCTGCCTGCGACATGACCCTGGCCGACGACACCGTCTCGCGCTGGCATGCCAGCCTTGAGCGCAGCTCCGGCGGCTGGCTGCTGGCCGACCTCGGATCCACGAACGGGACCCGGCTGAACGGCTGGCGGATCAATCACCCGACCGTTGTCCGGCCTGGTGACATGGTGTCGTTCGGCGGCGTGACGTTCGTGCTGAACGACCGGAGCAGCTAGCCGCGCCGCCGCGTCGCCGGCCCGTCGGCGCCGCCGCGTCGGGGCGGCGCGGCCAAAGTGCAGGCTGGCCTGGCTAGAGTCGGGTGAGGGTGCGTCCGTTTCGGCTGGCTCAGGCCAGCGGGCGAGCCGGAGTCCGGGCGGACGCCGGTGATCCCCGGAGCCTGGCAGCGGGAGGCGCGTGCTGACATGACGGTGACGCTGACGTGACGGTAGTGCTGATCGTTCGTCATGGGCTGACGGCATCTACCGGTAAGGCGCTGACCGGCTGGCTGCCAGGGATCTCGCTGGATGATCGCGGCCAGGCCCAGGCCGCCGCGGTGGCCGCCCGGCTCGCTGACGTCCCGCTGGCGGCAGTTGTCAGCAGCCCGCTTGATCGTTGCGCCCAGACCGCCACGGCGATCGCGGGCGCCCAGGCAGACCCGATGCAGGTGCTCATCGACGAGCGTCTGGGGGAGTGCAAGTACGGCGACTGGACGGGCCAGCCGCTCCGCAAGCTGGCGCGTGACCCGCTCTGGCGAGTCGTCCAGGCGCACCCGAGCGCGGTAACCTTTCCCGGCCCGGACGGCGAGTCGATGAGCGGGATGCAGCAGCGCGCCGTGACTGCGGTCCGCGACTGGAACGAGAAGCTGGGCAAGGATGCCACGTACCTGGTCTGCTCGCATGGCGACGTCATCAAGGCGATTCTGGCCGACGCGCTTGGCATGCACCTGGACATGTCCCAACGCATCCAGGTGGATCCGTGTTCGCTGAGTGTGATCAGGTACACAACGTTGCGGCCGTTCGTCCTGCGCATGAACGACACCGGTGCTGATGCCGCGGCGCTGGCCGGCCTGGCACGGCAGCCGGCTGCAGGCGGCAAGGCCGGTGCCGATGCGCAGATCGGCGGCGGGGCGGGCACGGCCGGGCAGAGCTCGGCGGACGGCAAGTTACGGCTGCAAGCTCGCGGGCTACCGCCGGTAGCCTGACTGTGGACCTGGCTGGCGGCCATCAGCTTGCGGCCAGACAGCGCACGGGCAGCTTCAGCGCGGGAGGATAGGCGCAGGAGGATAGGGGTCATGCCGGTCTACTCGTACGACCCGCCGGAGCGATTCGTCGCGGGCACCGTTGGCCAGCCTGGGGAACGGACGTTCTACCTGCAGGCGACGGTTGGCAGCAGGATTACCAGCGTCGCGCTGGAGAAGGGTCAGGTCAGCCAGCTTGCCGAGCGCCTTGATGAGCTGCTCGATGAGGTGACGCGGCGCACCGGCGCGGAATCCGCCGCGGGTCGGACGGCCGACGGCGAGCCGGACGACGGCCCGCTTGACCTGCCGCTCACTGAGGACTTCCGGGTCGGTGCCATCGCGCTTGCGTGGGACCACGAAGGAGAACGCGTCATTATCGAGGCCCAGGAGGAGAGCGAGGAGCCGCTCGAGCCGCTTGCTGATTACGTACCCGAGGACGGTCCGGCCGTGCTCAGAGTGCGGATTTCCGCGGACGCGGCACGGGCGTTCTCGCGCCGGGCCATCAAGATAGTCCAGCAGGGACGGCCGCCCTGCCCGCTATGCGGGCAGCCACTCGACCCGTCCGGCCACGTATGCCCGCGGCAGAACGGTCACCGGGTCGGGCATGGCTGATGCGTCGGCGGCCAGCAGGGCGAGGCGGGAGCGCCGGGCGAGGAGCGGTCGGCCCGCGGCGCCGGCCGCATCAGCCGACGCGGCCGGTGCCGAGGCACGCGCTGCTGCTGACGGCGCGGCCGATCCCGGCCGAGCGGCTGGCGGGACCTTCGTCCGCGGCACGGGCACCGGCGGCACGGGCACCGGGGGCGCGGGCATGGGCGGGCCGGCTGGCGCTGACGGTGTACCCCCCGGCAGCGCTGCCGCCCGGCGCGCCGAGGCGGCGAGCCTTGACCTGCTAGCTACCGGCGAGCTTGACGTCCAAGGCAGGCTCGTCGACGCGTCGAACGCGACTCTGTATTGCACGGTCAGCTCCGATGGCGCCGAGGCAGCCTGCGTTTATAAGCCGATTGCCGGTGAACGGCCGCTATGGGACTTCCCTGACGGCACGCTGGCCGGCCGGGAACTGGCCGCCTATCTGGTATCGCGGGCTGGCGGTTGGGACGTGGTCCCGCCGACGGTGTATCGGGATGGGCCGTTCGGGCCCGGTATGTGCCAGCTGTGGATCGATGCGGACGAGGCAGTCGACCTGGTAGAGCTGGCACGAAGCGGCGACGACGCCAGGCTCCGGCAGATGTCGGTGTTTGACGCCCTGGTAAACAACGCCGACCGGAAGATCGGTCACCTGCTGCCGATGACGAGCGGCCAGCTGTATGGCTGTGACCACGGGGTGTGCTTCTCGGCCGAGTACAAGCTGCGCACTGTGCTGTGGCAATGGCGGGGCAAGAAGCTGACGCCTGCCGCGATGGCCGCTTTGCGCCACACGCACGACGTGCTGACAAACGGTGATCTAGGCGATGAGCTCTGCAGGTGGCTGACACCCGCCGAGGTGGGCGCTACCATCCGGCGAGTCGAGCGGCTGCTCTCGCTCAAGACGCACCCGTACCCGCCGACCGACTGGCCGGCGGTCCCGTGGCCGCCGATCTAGTTGCGCCCAGTCGAGGCCAGCTGCGGGTGAACCCCGCTAGATCCGGCCGCCGTGCTCGCCCCGGTCACCGCGGCGGCGCAGGTATCGCTCGAACTCCCGCGCGATCGCGTCGCCGCTGGCTTCGGGCAGTTCGGTCGCGTCCTTAGCCTCCTCCAGGCTGCGCACGTACTCGGCTACATCGCTGTCCTGCTCGGCGAGTTCGTCCACGCCGCGCTCCCAGGCCCTGGCCTCGGCCGGCAGGTCGGCTAGCGGGAGTGAGATGTCCAGGATGTCCTCGACACTGCGCAGCAGCGCCAGGGTCGCCTTAGGACTAGGCGGCTGAGCGACGTAATGCGGGACGGCTGCCCATAGTGAAACCGACTGAATACCTTCGGCAAAGCAGGCCTGCTGAAGCACGCCGACGATGCCCGTCGGGCCTTTGTAGTCGACCGGCTCGACATGCAGCTGCGCCGCTAGTTCCGCTCCCGACGTAGCGGCCGTTACCTGGAGCGGCCTGGTATGCGGGGAGTCGGCGAGCAGCGCGCCCAGCAGGATGACCAGCTCCACCCCGAGCTCGCGGAACGAGGTCACCAGCTCACTGGTGAACCCGCGCCAGCGCATGTTCGGCTCGATTCCGTGCAGCAGGATCAGATCCCGGCCGACCTCGGGCGGCCGTGCGATCGCTAGCCGCGTCGTCGGCCAGACCAGCTCCTCCGCCCGGCCTTCGGTGACGTCCATGACTGGTCTGGTGACCTGGAAGTCGTAGTAGTCCTCGGGGTCAATCTGGCCGATAGCCTTGGCGTCCCATGCCGAGGTCAGCTGGCTGATCGCGCTGCTGGCGGCTTCGCCAGCGTCGTTCCAGCCCTCGAAGGCAGCGATAAGCGCGGGCGAGGTGAGTTGCCCAACAGCGTCGAGCTCGATCGCCAGCCACCTCCCTTCGTTCTGCCGCGACCCGGTCGGCACTCGGCCAGCCCGGGCGGGCTACCTAGCCCAAGCCTATGTTCTGCCACCGGCAGGTCGAGAAAAGACCGCCTTCTCAGCGCGATTCGGTGCGCCCGCTCGCAGTCTTTAGGATGGGCTCGTCGTGTCCCGGTCCGGTAATCGGCCGGTGCATCCGGGACGTCCACGGCCGCCCGGCGTCGCCGCCGCGCCTACCGAAGGGAACACCGTGCTCCAGGCTGTCATGTTCGATATGGACGGCCTGCTGGTCGACACCGAGCCGCTGTGGTTCCAGGCCGAGGGTGCCGTGATGGCACGCCTCGGTGGCAACTGGTCGCATGCCGACCAGAGTGCCCTGGTAGGTGGCTCGATGAACACCACAGTCAACTACCTGCTGAGCAAGGCAACGAAAGCTGCGCAACCGGCGGACGTTGCCCGCTGGCTGACCCAGGCGATGATCGAGGAGCTGGCTTCGCGGCCGCTGCCGGTCCTGCCTGGCGCAGTGGACCTGCTCGAGGAGGTTCGTGCAGCCGGCCTGCCGCACGCGCTCGTGACCTCATCTGAGCCGGAGATCGTCGATGCGGTGCTGCCCCGGCTCGGTGTCGCCCAGTTCGGCGTGGTCGTCTGCGCGGCCGACGTGGCCAGCACCAAACCGGACCCGGAGGGCTATCTGCTCGCCGCGGCCAAGCTGGGCGTGGAGCCGCGGTACAGCATCGCGCTCGAGGACTCGCCGACCGGAACGGCTGCAGCGGAGGCGGCGGGCTACCGTGCCGTGGCGGTGCCAAGCGTCGTGCCGGTGCCAGCTGCGCCCGGCCGGGTGGTCCTGACTTCGCTGGACGGCGTCACCCTGGCCGACCTGACCGCACAGGTCGGGCTGGCACTTCGCGACGGCCGGCGGTAGCAGTCGGCCGGGGCGCTGGGGTCAGGTTGAGCAAGGACGCGCCCGCTCAGCCAGGCTGAAGAAGACTAGATATGTGCCTACAATGGACCTGATCACGCCTAGGCCGCATTGCCGGCGGTCAAACGACCGGCACAGGAACTGCCGGAGCGGCCACGTGGGGAGGCGAAAGTGAAGACCTGGCTCGACTTTGTTACTGGTAGCTTTGCCGGCCCGGTGTGCCTGGCCGTGACGATTGTCGGAATTGTTCTAAGCGTCCTCGTCTGGCGAAAGAAGGGCGCCCGGAGCGGGATCCGTGGCATCGCCTGGTCGCTACTGCCGTTGGCGATTTACCTCGTGCACGCGCTCGCCCTGATCGGTCGTATCGTGTCGGCGATCGTGCAGTTCGCAGTCAGCTTCGCGTTCTCGCCCGGTACTTACCTGGGCGTGATCCTGCTCGTCGTCGCACTGGTAGCGTTCGTATTTTCCGGCGGCATTCCGCTGGTGCGGTCGCGCAAGCGGCGCGCAGGCCGCGACAGTGCGGACCGCGCCAAGTCGGACCGCGGGGGCTCTGGCGGCAATGGGAAGGCGACGGTGCCCGCAGTGCGCAAGCGCGCCGAAGTGACAGCCGACGACGACGACCTCAGCGACGTGCACGACATTCTCAAGCGCCACGGCATCAGCTGAGCCTGCTCGCGCTCAGCTGATCGCGGTCTCGCTCAGGGTTGCATCGGCATTGACGCTGAGCGCGGCCCGGTCGCCGCTTTCCGCCTCGAAGCTCAGTGGATGGTGACAGGCGGCAAGGTGGCCGAGGCTGCCGTGCTGAACCAGCGGTGGTTCCTCGGTTCTGCAGATCTCCGTGGCGTACCGGCAGCGCGGGTGGAACCGGCAGCCGCTGGGCGGATGGATCGGGCTCGGCACGTCGCCTTCCAGCACGATCCGCTGCCGGCTGGCTGACAAGTCCGGGTCGGGAACCGGCACCGCCGAAAGCAAGGCCTCGGTATAGGGATGCACCGGCCGCTGGTACAACTCCTCGGCCGGCGAGATCTCGACGATCTTGCCTAGGTACATGACCGCGATGCGGTCGGACACGTGCCGGACGACACCGAGGTCGTGCGCGATGAAGATGTAGGTCAGGCCGAAGTCATCCTGCAGGTCGTCGAGCAGGTTGATCACCTGTGCCCGGATTGACACGTCAAGCGCGGACACCGGCTCGTCGGCGATCACTAGCTTCGGCTTGAGCGCCAGCGCTCGCGCGACCCCGATACGCTGCCGCTGTCCGCCCGAAAACTCGTGCGGGTACCGGTTGATGTGCTCAGCGGACAGGCCGACGACCTCAAGCAGCTCCAGGACCCGCCTCCTGATCTGATCCCGGCTTCCTGCCCGGTGGATGCGCAATGGGTCGGAAATGATGGCGCCGACGCGCTTGCGCGGATTCAGGGACGCGTACGGATCCTGGAAGATCATTTGCAGGTCGCGACGGACCGGTCGGAGCTGACGGCGGGAGTACTGGGAGATGTCCGCGCCCTCGAACTGCAGCGTGCCGCTGGTGATGTCATATAGCCGGGTGATGCACCTGGCCAGTGTCGACTTGCCGCAGCCCGACTCACCGACAAGGCCAAGCGTCTCGCCGGCCCGCAGCTCGAAGCTAACGTCGTCGACGGCATGCACGCGGGCGACCTCGCGCTGGATCAGGATGCCACTCTTGATCGGGAAGTACTTCTTCAGATGGTCGGCGCGCAGCAGCACCTCTCCCTTGGCTACCTCCGGCCCTTCCTCGAGCACTGCCAGCTCAACTGCTCCGTCGGTCACGGTCTCTCCTCCACCAGCTCAGGATGAATCGTCCGGTCCCTCAGGTCCTGCTTCTGCTGCGGGCTCAGGTGGCACGCGTCCAGGTGACCGGTGCCGGTACGGTCAAGCAGCAGGGGCAGCTCGGAGCACCGGTCGAACCGGTGCGCGCAGCGCTCGCCGAACGCACAACCGGCTGGTAGCCGCATCAGCGATGGCGGAAGGCCTGGGATGGCCGCCAGTCTTCGCGGCCGGGGCCGGTCGAGCCGGGCGATCGAGCCGAGTAGCCCCCAGGTGTAGGGGTGCTGCGGATCGTAGAACAGGTCGCGCTGGGTGCCCTGCTCAATGATCCGGCCGGCGTACATCACCGCGATCCGGTCCGCCATGTCCGCGACGACGCCCATGTCGTGCGTGATGAGCACGACGGCGGTGCCGAAGTCCTGCTTCAGCTTCTTGATGAGGCTGAGGATTTGCGCCTGGATCGTGACGTCGAGCGCGGTCGTCGGCTCATCGGCGATCAGCACGTCTGGGTTGCAGGAAACGGCCATGGCGATCATCACACGCTGCCGCATGCCACCGGAGAACTGGTGCGGGTACGCATCGATGCGCTCGCGCGCGTTCGGGATGCCGACCGCCGTCAGCAGTTCTACTGTCCGGTCCCTGGCCGCTTGACGGCTGACCTTTTCGTGCTCGCGGATCTGCTCCTCGATCTGCCAGCCGACCTTGTAGACCGGGTTCAGCGAGGTCATCGGGTCCTGGAAGATCATGCCGATGCCGGCGCCGCGGATCGACCTGATCTGGTCCTGGGACATGGCCATCAGGTTGGCGCCCTTGTAGATCACCTCGCCCTCGAACTGAGCGTTCGGATCGGTGATCAGGCGCATCACCGACATCATGGTGACGCTCTTGCCCGAGCCAGACTCGCCGACGATGCCGAGCGTCTCGCCTTCGTACAACGAGACAGACACGCCGTCCACAGCTCGTACGAGGCCGTCCTCGGTCCGGAACGACACCTTGAGATTGCGTATCTCCAGCAGCGGGCTGGCCATCAGGTCGGCCTCACTCTCGGATCGATCCAGGCGTAGCCGATGTCCACGAGCGCGTTCGCAAGCACAATGAAGAACGCCCCGTAGATGACCACGGCAATGATGGTCGGCAGGTCGAGGTTCGTCAGCGACTGGTAGGTAAGGAATCCGACGCCATGGATGCCGAAGACCACTTCGGTAAGGATGGCGCCGCCGCCCACCAGGGCGCCGAAGTCCAGTCCGAACAGGCTGACGAACGTGATCATCGACGTGCGCAGCGTATGTCGGACCAGTACGCGGCGCTCCGACAGGCCCTTGGCCCGCGCGGTGCGGATGTAGTCCTCGTTCTGGATTTCCAGCAGGTTGGCTCTCAGCACCCGCGCATAGAAACCGATGTAGAGGATCGACAGTGTGATCCACGGGAAGATGAGCCCTTCGAACCAGAGCACCGGGCTCGTGGTGAAGGACGTGTACCCGAGCGGCGGCAGCCAGCTGAACACGCTGCTATGCAGGCTGCCCTGAGTGATGAGGTTGACCACCTGACCAACCCAGAACACCGGCGCCGACAGCCCGACGAGCGCGAGCACCATCAGGATCGGGTCATAGATCCGTCCGCGCAGCCGCGCCGCCGCGACGCCCATGACGATCGCCATGACGATCCAGATCAGCGCCGCGCCGAACACCAGTGACAGCGTGGCCGGCGCCGCTGCGAAGATCTCCTGCACGACCTTGGTGCCCTGGTTGGAGTAAGACACGAGGTCGCGGGTGATGAAGATCTTCTTCATCATGACGCCGTACTGGACATACAGCGGCCGGTCGAGCCCGAGCTGAGCGCGGATTTCGGCGAGCACCTGCGGGCTCGGGTTCCGGCCCGCGATCGCGCGAGCCGGGTCCACGCCGGGCGTCTTGAAGAAGATGATGAACACCAGCACCGTGATCACGAACATGACGACCGCGGTCCACAGCGTCCGCCGCACGATGAAGGTCAGCATCCGACCCGCTCCGTCCTGCTCGCGGCCATCGCTAGCCCACCCTCAGCTTCGCCCGGGGATCGAGCGCGTCGCGCACGCCATCACCGAGCACGTTGAGCGACAGCACCGTCAGCACGATCATGATGCCCGGGGCGATCGATACCCACGGCCTGGTGTACAGGAGCTCCTGACCGTTGTTGATGATCGTGCCCCAGCTGACGCCGGGCGGCTGCACGCCGACCGATAGGAACGACAGGGCCGACTCGGTCAGGATGGTCGTCGCGATCATCAGCGGCAGTAGCACGATGACCGTGGACACCACGTTCGGCAGGATCTCCGAGAAGATCAGCCGCGCGTTCGACGCGCCCTGGGCGATCGCCGCCTCGACGAACTCCTTGTTCACCACCGACAGCACTTGGCCGCGCACCGGCCGGTAGACGTACGGCACGAAGATGACAGCGATGATGACCGTCGGCGTCCACAGGCTGAAGGCGCTCACGTGCAGGAAGCCCACCTGGATTCCGCTGGACTTCGTGAGCAGCACCGTCGCGATCGAGATCGCGAGCAAGTAGACCGGGAACGCCCAGATGATGTCCATCACCCTGGACAAGATGGTGTCAGTCAGCCCCCCGAAGAACCCGGCGATCAGGGCGACCAGGGTGGCCAAGACGCAGCAGATAACTGCCGACGTCACCCCGATCTGCAACGACGCGCGCCCGCCATAGAGCAGCAGCGCCGCGACGTCCCGCCCGATGCCGTCGGCCCCAAGGAAGTAGTGATGGATGTCCCAGGTCGGGCCGATCGGGGCCTCGCCCAGCTTGAGTAGCCCGCCGCCCTGCTGCATGACGGGCGCGAGCTTGCCGTGCACGAGCGTCTTGCCGTTGAGGTTGGGACTGAGGACGCTGCCGTCGTGCGCCACGTCGTGCGCATACAGCGGCGCCGCCAGGCTCAGCAAGACGATCAGCACGAACAGTCCGAGCGCCGCCAGCGCGATGCGGTTGCGGCGGAGCCTGCGCCAGGCCAGCGCCCACGGGCTGCGGCCGGCAATTGCCGGCCGCAGCTCCGTGATTCCTGCCTGCTCGGCTATGGCAGCCATGCAGTCCTCTCGGTAGAGATGAGCATCTCCGTCAAGATCCTCCGCCCTACTTCGACAGCCAGAGCTGGTCGATCAGGATGTACCACTGCGGGTTCCACTGGTAGCCGTGGACGTTCTTTGCCAGGAAGTCGATCTGCTTGGGGTTGTACAGATCGACCCACGGCGCCTGCTGGGTATCCATGTGGTCGACCTGCGTCCACAGCGAGGCAGCTTCCGTCGGGTTGGTGGACCCCGCAGCCTCTGCCTGGGTGATCAGCTTCTCGATGGCGGGGTTGCAGAATTCAGCGATGTTGGGGCTCGCGTCGCTGTTCTTGTGGATGGTCCCGCAACCGAGCAGGACGTTGAGGAAGTCCGATGGTGCCGGGTAGTCCTGGTACCAGGCCGACCACGCAACCTCCCACTTGCTGGAGTTCGCCGAGTTCTGCACGAACGGATACTGGTTCGATGCGGTCAGCAGCTGAGTGGTGGCCTTGTAGCCAATCGACTGCAGGTCCTTCACCATCTGCTCGGCCAGCGCGGTGCCGACCTGGTCGTTGGTGCTGTTCACGACGACCGTGTCGCCCTTCGTGCCGGACTGCTGGACCAGTTGCTTGGCCTTCGCCACGTTCGCGCCGGACCAGACCGTCTGGGGGCCTGTCGTGTACGGGCAGTACGCCGTGTACGACGGGAAGTTGGGCGGCAGGATCTGGCACGCCGGAACCGCAAGCGACGGGCCGCCGGCAATCTTGACGTAGGCCGACCGGTTCGCCGCGTAGTTGATGGCCTGGCGGGCCTTCTCGTTGTTGAACGGCGGCGTCCTGGTGTTGAGGGCGAAGTACCAGTCGGCGGTGAGCGTGTTCACGTGCACCTGGCTGGCGTACTTCGCGCTGTTGAGC
>DATMMA010000092.1:0-15198 GCA_035570295.1 Streptosporangiaceae bacterium | reverse complement strand
TATCCTGGCAGCTTCACTCGGCTTCCTTGGCCTTGGCGTGCAGCCCCCTACGCCGGAATGGGGCTCGATGATCTCCGACGGCCAGAACTACCTGCTGACCTCCTGGTGGCTGGCAACCCTTCCCGGCCTCGCGGTTGTCGTCGTCGGGGTCGCGTTCAGCCTTATCGGTGATGGGCTCGCTGACATCCTCCGGCCAGGTGACCGGTGAGCTCGCCGCTGCTGACCGTCCGTGACCTGCATAGCTACCTGGCCACCGGGCAAGGCGTCGTACGCGCGGTTGACGGAGTCTCATTCACCGTGCGCCAGGCCGAGGTCCTCGGCATTGTTGGCGAGAGCGGCTCCGGCAAGACGGCCACCTGCCGGACGATCATGGGGCTGATGCCGGCCAGCATCGTGCACACCGGCGGCGAGGTCATCTATCACCCGCATGGCGATGTCAACCTCCTCAAGCTCAGTGACCGCGACTTCCAGGCGCTCCGCGGAGCCGATCTCGCCATGATCTTCCAGGACCCGATGACTGCGCTGAACCCGGTCCTGAGCATTGGCGATCAGCTCATCGAGGCGATCAAAGCGCATTCGAAGCTAACGGCAGCGGATGTACGAGCCCGCGCGGTGGAGTTGCTCGAGCGAGTCGGCATTCCGGCAGCATCACGGCGCATGCGCGACTACCCGTTCCAATTTAGCGGTGGAATGCTCCAGCGTGCGCTGATCGCGATCGCGCTCGCCTCTTCGCCGCGCTTGCTGCTGGCCGACGAGCCGACCACGTCGCTGGATGTGATCATCCAGGACCAGATCCTCAGCCTGCTACTGGAGCTCCAGCAGGATACCGGCATGAGTCTGATACTGGTCAGCCACGACCTCGCGGTGATCAGCGAGATGTGCGACCGGATCATCGTGATGTACGCGGGCCAGGTCGTGGAGGAAGGTGCCGCCGCGGACATCATCACCGCGCCCCGCCATCCGTATACGCGCGCGCTGCTGGACGCTCTCCCGCATTCCGCCGAACGTGGGCGCCTGCGCAGCATCGGCGGCTCGCCCCCGAATCTGTTCGATGTGCCACCCGGCTGCCGGTTCGCGCCGCGCTGCCGCTTTGTCACCGACGAGTGCCTGACCTGGCAGACCGAACTTGTGGAGGCGGGCGAGCGAGGGCACGCGGCCCGCTGCTGGCGGCATCAGGAAGTCGCGGAAAGGCAGGAGCCATGGCAGCACAGCGAGTTGGCGTAGGCGTTGTCGGCGCCGGGCGGTGGGCGAACCTCGCGCACCTGCCGGGCTGGGCAAGGGACGAGCGCTGCCAGATAGTCGGCATCGCCGACCTCGATTTGCAGCAGGCGGCCCAGGCAGCAGCGAAATTCGGCGCCCCGGTCGCCACCACCGATTACGCCGAGCTGCTCGAACGCTCCGACATCCAGATCATCGACGTGGTGACCCGCGACAGCGAGCATTTCGCGATCAACTCGGCCGCCATCGCTGCGGGCAAGCATGTGCTGAGCGAGAAGCCGGTGGCCCATGATCATCGTGACGTGCAGGCGCTGGCCGAGAAGGCCCGCGTCGCCGGGCTCAAAACCAAGGTCGGCTTCACCTTCCGGTACAGCCCGGCGGTGCGATACCTGAAGGACCTCGTGGCAAGCGGCGCTCTCGGCACGCCGTTCATCTATAACGCCTATGAGCAGAACTCGCAGTGGCTGAACCCGGACACTCCGCTGCGCAGCCGCGACCGGGCCACCGATGGGCCGATCCAGGTGGCATCGCTCGAGGGTTACGGGGCACCGGTCATCGACATCGGACACTGGCTGATGGACTCCGACCTCACCGCAGTAGTCGGCGTGCTGCGCAACTTCATCCCCGAGCGGGTACTAGCGGCGACCGGCCAGCGGGCTCGCGTCAACATCGACGACGGCGACATCTTCATCGGCGAATTCGCCAGCGGCGCAATCTGCTCGGTGCAGAGCAGCTTTGTCACGGTCGGCAATTATCCGGGTATCGAGGTCCGGGTCTACGGCAGCGAGGGTGCCGCGATCGCCAGGCTCGTCGAAGAGTTCGGCAGGTGCGAGACGTTCAGGATGGCCAGACCCGATGATGTGGAGTTCCGTGAGGTCGAGGTGCCGGCGAAGTTCTACCCGCCGGGAGGCAGTCCGCGTGAGTCCTGGCGGACGCTGTACTACGCGAATCTGACCGCCAGCTTCATCTCCGAAGTCCGCGGCGAGAGCGACGGTAACGAGGGAAACTTCGACGACGGCTCTTGGGTGCAGGAGGTGGTGAATGCGGTGGAGATTTCGCACCGGGAGCGGCGCTGGGTCACATTGCCGCTCGAGCCTGAGCTCGCCGGCGGGGGTCCGGGGGTAGTCCCCGGGGCGGATACTGCAGGCGGATCCTGATGGGTGGTCAACCTGTCCGCTGGGGCATTCTGAGCACCGCGAATATCGCTCGGGCCGCATTCCTTCCCGGAATGCGCGCCGCAGGCGGGGTGGCGGAAGCGGTCGCGAGCCGCAACGCCGAATCCGCTCAGCGGTATGCCGACGCGCACGGGATTGCCCGCGCGCTCGGGGGTTACCAGGCTCTCATCGAGGACCCAGACGTCGACGCCATCTACATCGCGGTTCCGAACACCTTGCATGCCGAATGGACGATCGCGGCGCTGGAGGCGGGCAAGCCAGTGCTGTGCGAGAAGCCGCTGACCGGCAGCCTGGCCGACACCGGGCGAGTGCTTGATGTTGCCAAGCGGTCTGGGACGCTGCTGTGGGAAGCATTTGTATTCCCGTTCCACCAGCAGCTCGCCGGAGTGCGGGCCGCAGTGGCTGGCGGAGCCATCGGCGAGCTCCGGGAAATTCACTCTGACTTCCATTTCCGGGTAACGCGGCCGGACAATATCCGGCTGTTCGCCTCACTGGCCGGCGGCGCGCTTAACGATGTCGGCTGTTACCCGATCAGGCTCGCGTTCGAGCTTTTCGGCACTGAGCACATGAGCGCCTGGGGCACGTACGTACCTGGCGGTGAGGGCGTCGATCTGGAGACGGTGGCGGTGCTCGGATACGCGGGCGGCCGCCAGCTGGTGCTGTCGTGCGGGATGAACCGCAGTTACGACGCGAACACCCGGCTGCTAGGCAGCGACGGCGAGATCCGGATGACGAATCCGTTCCATCCTGGCGACGCCGACAGGTTCGAGGTCATCGGGAAGCGGCATGAAGTCCGGGCGGCGGCCCCGCCCGGAGAGCCATCGTTCGCCCCAGCGATCCGCCACATCCAGGCCGCGCTCAGCGGCACTGAGGAGCCCCGGTTGCTGGCCATCGACACGGCGCTGCCCACGGCGCGGGCGTTGGACGACCTGCACCTGGTTATGCGGCCAGCGCCTAGCTGAGTCTGAGCAGCCGCCACGGCAGCCAAGGCCATGACAGGCCACCCGGATGTCAGACCAAGCTGGTTCACTGAACTGGTGACGCTGACTGAGCACGATCCCGTGGCGTTCCCGACGGCTGCAGCGTGGCGTGCCTGGCTCACCGATCACCATGCCTCAGCCAGCGGCCTTTGGCTGAAGATCGCCAAGAAGGCCGCGGCCGAAGGCACACTCTCCTATGCCGAGGCTCTGGATGAGGCCCTGTGCTTCGGTTGGATCGACGCCCAAACCCGCGGGCTGGACGACGACTACTGGCTGAAGCGCTTCACGCCGCGCAAGCGCGGCAGCCGGTGGTCCAAGATCAACACACAGAAAGCCGACGCTCTGATCGCCGCTGGCCGTATGCAGCCTGCCGGGCTAGCCGAGGTCGAGAGCGCCAAAGCCGACGGCCGGTGGGACGCCGCCTACGCCGGCCCGCGCAGCATCACCGTGCCCGATGACCTCGCTGCCGCGCTCGCGGCGAATCCCGTGGCCGCCGAGTTCTTCTCGACGCTGAACAGCATCAACCGGTATGCCATCCTGTACCGGATCAGCACGGTCAAGCGGCCTGAGACTCGCGCCCGGAAGATCGCGCAGTACGTCGAGATGCTGGCCGAGCACAGGACGCTGCATCCTTGAATAGGATCATCAGCCGATATCCCGGCGGCGGAGGCCAGCTAGAGCGACCGCTGTCAGCGTCAGGGTCACGGCGGTCAGCCAGAGCAGCGGCGCGACGCTAAACGCACCACCCGGCAGTTTCGGCACATGCGTGAACGGCGACACATCGAGCACTGCTTGCGACAAGTTCAGGGCAGGACCGAACACTCCGATCAGGCCGCAGAAAGCGAGCGCCGCCCAGCCGGCCTGAGCGCTCCACCGGGGCGCCAGGCCGATGACCGCGGCTCCCACCGCGGCAACGCACATTGCCGCAGGCCACTGCGCCAGGGCGGCACCGATCAGCCTAGGCACCTGCGTTCCCGTAGTAGAACTCGCGAGACCGTAGCCCAGCCCCATGCCAACGCCGCCGGCCAGCAGCATGACCCCGGTGCCGGCCGTCGCTGCAAGCAGGTAACTGCTGCCCCAGCGCAGCCTTCCGACCGCGGCCGCCAGCACCGGCTCGGCCCGGCCGTCCACCTCGTCCGACCGGAGCCGCAGCACCGCGGACACCGCGTACGCGGCCGCGACCAAGCCGAGCAGGCTCATGCAGGCAGCGAGATACGCGCTGGTCAGGGCAGCCTGGCCACCGATGCGGGTAAGCGCCTTGTCGACTGCCGCGCTAGACCCGACAAGTTGCCCGATGCCGTTCGCCACCACTCCGATGGCCAGTCCGCCCGCCAGGAACCCGGCGGCCCATCCAGCCAGTGCGCCGCGTTGCAGCCGCCAGACGAGACCAGCAGGACCCGCCAGCAGCCGGCCGGCCAGCGCCGGTCCGTCGCCGGGCTGCCACAGCCCTGCGCCCTGATCCCGGTGATCGGCGAGCGCCACCGCGGCCGCCACGCCAAACACGGCTGCTGCGGCTGGCAGCGCCAGCACCCACCAGCGGTCAGCCGTAAACGGCTGGACTTGCTCGGCCCAGCCCATCGGTGACAGCCAGGTCAGCCAGCCAAGTCCGTGGCTACCGCCCGAGTCGCCAACCGCCCGGCAAAGGAAGAAGACGGCCAGTGCTGCGATGACCAGGCCCCGCGCACCCCGCGCGGTGCCGGTGATCTGGGCTGCGAGCGCGCTCAGGGCGGCAAATACCAGGCCGCCGCTGATCTCTGCCAGCGCAAATGCGATCGCGCCGGTGATCGGCAGGCCACCTGCGGCCAGCACCACGGAACTGAGCACGAACAGGGCCAGATTGGCCGCCGAAGCCACCAGAAGCGCGGCAGCCAGCGGGGCGTGCCGACCGACTGCCGCCGAGCCAAGTAGCTCCAGTCTCCCGGTCTCCTCATCGGCGCGGGTATGCCTGACCACCAGGAACAGGCTCATCAACCCGGCGGCCAGCGCGGCGTAGGAGAGGTAGCGCCACGCCGTAATTGCGCCGAGCGAGTTTCCGTGCAACTGCCCGTACAGAAAAGTCAGCGCCTCGTTGTGGTAGACGCTGGTGGCGAGCGTGGCCCTGCTGGCCGCCGTCTTATAGACAGCCTTCAGCCCGTAGCCGCCAGAGGCCGCGATGATGGTGAGCGCATAGACCCACACCGGCAGCATGAAGCGGTCCCGCCGCAGAGCGAGCCTGGCTAGCTGCCCGGTCCCGGTTAGCGCTGCACTCCGGCCAGCCGCCGGCCGCTGGCGGCTCGGCACGGTCGCGGCCAGCGCCGCGGGAGCCGGCGTGCTCACGACTGCGCTCCAGCCGGGGACTGGCTGGCCCCGGGCTGGCTGACACTAGCCGGGTCGGTGTAGTGCCGCAAGAACAGCTCCTCCAGCGTCGGCGGCTGGCTCGTCAGCGTGCGGACCCCGGCAGCGACAAGCAGCTTGAGCAGGTCGCCCAGCAGGTCCGAATCGACTTCGCAGCGAAGCCGGCTGCCGCCGTCCTGGCTGGTGTCAACGACAAGGTCGTGCACGCCCGCAAGACCCGCCAGGCCGGGGACCGGGCCGGCTAGTTCCGCGGCGATCGAGGTCCTGGTCAGGTGCCTCATCTCGGCCAGCGTGCCGGTCTCCACTGTGCGCCCGCTCCGGATAATGGTCACCCGGTCACACAGCGCCTCGACCTCGGACAGGATGTGGCTGGATAGCAGCACGGTCCGGCCGCGCGACCGTTCCTGCTCAGCGCAGTCGCGGAACGCCGCCTCCATCAGCGGGTCAAGCCCGGATGTCGGCTCATCGAGGATCAGCAGCTCCGCATCGGAGGCGAGCGCCGCGATGAGGGCGACCTTCTGCCGGTTTCCTTTCGAGTACGCTCGCGCCTTCTTGGTCGGATCCAGGTCGAACCGCTCAAGGAGTTCCGCCCGGCGGCCGGCGTCCAGCCTGCCGCGCAGACGGCCAAGCAGGTCAATGACCTCACCGCCGGTCAACGTGGGCCATAGCGTGACGTCGCCGGGCACGTAGGCGAGCCGCCGGTGCAGGTCGACAGCCTCGTGCCAAGGGTCACCGCCGAGCAGCCGTGCCGTCCCCCCGTCGGCGCGCAGCAGGCCGAGCAGGATCCGGATCGTCGTGGTTTTCCCGGCCCCGTTCGGACCCAGGAAGCCGTGCACCTCCCCGGCCGCCACCGTCAGGTCGAGCCCGTCCAGCGCCGTCGTCTTGCCGAAGGTTTTACGCAGACCGCAAACTTCGATAGCGTCCACGAAGGGTCACCATACATCAAATTCATAAAATCCTGAAACTAAGCAAACACGATGCAAACGAGGAGGTCCTGGCTTACTCGTGTCCACCCGTAAATCGAAGACATCAGCCCATGGCACGGCAGCCTCCAGCCAGGCCCCATCGCCAGGGGCTGTGGCAAGCTCCGGCGACGTGAACCCACCTGCGACTGCGGCTGCCTCCGCGGCGGCTCGCTCGCCCGAGTCTGCGGCAACCACCGGTAACGGCAGCCCGCCCGCCGCCGACGAGCGCACAGCTCCGCCACACCGCGACCGGGAGCCTGCACCGTCCGGCACCAGCCGGGACCCAGTTGCGGTCCGCGGGTTTATCGAGCGCTTCACCGCACAGCTCACCCAAGCTGGCTTCCCGCGTACCCCGGCGCGTATTTTCGTTGCGCTGCTGACCTCGGACTCCAGCAGACTGACCGCCGCTGAGCTGGGTGAATTGCTGCAAGCCAGCCCGGCGTCGATCTCTGGTGGCGTGCGCTACCTGATCCAGGTAGGGCTGGTCGCCGCGGAAGGCGAGCCGGGCTCGCGCCGCCAGCATTACTGGATGTCTGAGCGCGTCTGGCAGGACATCGTCCGGCTGCGCGACCGCCAGTTCACCCGCTGGGCAGCCGAGCTGCAGGAGGGGGTACGCATCCTCGGCACCGACTCGCCGGCCGGCATACGGATGGCCGAGACGGTCAGCTATTTCGAGTTCATCAGCGCCGAGATGGCAGGGCTGCTTGCCCGCTGGGACTCGCGCAACCAGGCCGCCGATTCCAGCTGAATCCGGCAAAGCCAGTAGGTTTACCCTGCCGGGATTACCAGCTGCGCTATGGCGTTGGTAAGACTGGTAACCAACAGTGAAACTTGGAGGGCTGCTATTCGTGGCGCGTAACCCGGCCGACCTGTACGAGGTGGGCCCTGCTGCGCCGGACGCCGACGGCAATCTCGTGATGCTGTACTACCTGGACGGCTTCATCGACGCCGGCGCCGCGGGACGGCTGCTAACCACGCACTTGCTGACCACCCTTGAGCACGAGCAGGTCGCCCGCTTCGACATCGATTCGCTGCTCGATTACCGGTCCAGGCGCCCTGTCATGACGTTTTCCAAGGATCACTGGGACGACTACGACGCGCCCGAGCTCGCGGTGTCGCTGCTGCGCGACGCTGAAGGCACGCCATTCTTGCTCCTGGCAGGGCTCGAGCCGGACCGGGAGTGGGAGACGTTCACCGCCGCGGTCATGCAACTCTCGGCCAACCTGCGGGCCCGGCTCGCGGTGGGATTCCACGGGATCCCGATGGGAGTGCCGCACACCAGGCAGCTCGGCGTAACCGCGCACGCCACTCAGCCCGAACTGATCGAGGGCTACCGGCCCCTGGTCGACAACCTGCAGGTGCCCGGCAGTGCGGCGGCACTCCTGGAGTACCGGCTCGGCGCCGCAGGCCGCGGGGCGATCGGCTTCGCGGTCCACGTGCCGCACTACCTGGCCCAGGCCGCCTACCCGGCGGCGGCCGTCACCCTGCTGGAATCTGTGCAGCGCGCCACCGGGCTGGTGCTGCCCGCCGATGCGTTGCGGGAGGCCGCACGGCGCACCGACCTGGAGATTGCCCGTCAGGTCGAGGGATCGTCCGAGGTGGCCGAAGTGGTGCAGGCCCTGGAGCAGCAGTACGACGCGTTCGCCGCCGACCGCGAGAGCCTGCTGGCAAGCGGCGAGCAAGTGCCGACTGCAGAAGAGCTAGGCGCGCAGTTCGAGCAATTCCTGGCTGAGCAGCAGGGCCGCGATAACCATCCGCGGGGCGAAATCTCCGGCGAGCCGCCCGAAGACCGGCCATGACCCTCTCGGCTGCATGAGGTGGCCGGCCTCGGCTAGCTGACACGGGCGGCTGCCTGAGACGAGCGGCTAGCTGACCTCGCGGAGCCTTCCGGTCGCTACGTCGAACACGAAACCGCGGATCGAGTCGGTGTGCGGGATGAACGGACTCGCCTTGATGCGGGCAATCGACTGCCGGACATCCTCATCCAGATCGGCGAAGGCCTCGGCAGCCCACGGCGGCCTGATGCCGGTCTCCTTCTCGATCGACGCCTTGAACGCGTCGTCGGTAAACGTGAGCATTCCGCAGTCGGTGTGGTGGATCAGAATGATTTCCGTGGTGCCAAGCAACCGCTGGCTGATCGCCAGTGACCGGATCTCGTCGTCGGTTATGGCGCCTCCGGCGTTGCGGATCACGTGCGCCTCGCCGTCGGCGAGGCCGAGAATGCCGTAAACGTTGAGCCGGGCGTCCATGCACGCCACCACCGCCACGCCCGCCGACGGCGGCAGCGGCAACTGCCCGCCGAAGGTCTCGGCGTAGCGCCGGTTATTCTCCAGATACTCGTCGGTCTTGGACATGACGGCAGATCCTTTCTCGGCGGGCCGTACCGGACGGCGGGCACATCCGGGCGCTACAGGCTCAGTACCCATATCTGTCCCATGGTCCAGGCTAGACGCAGATGTATATTATTCCCAGAGGTTAAATAGCCTGTTCCGCGCGCGGAAATTGGCCGGTCTCGACCATGCTGAGATTTGGCCAGCGCCTGAGACAACCGCGGCATGAGGCTGGGTACGCCATCGTCGCGGGACTGGCAGTGTGCAGTCAGCGCACCGCCACGCGCGAACCGAGCGGCGGGGGACAGCGGGCCAATGAGCCGATCAGCGGTACGGGAAATTCCAGTTTCCGGCATCAGAATGCACCGCGATGAGGTGGTGGTGCCTACTCAGATCGGTGACGCGGTGCACGGCATGCTTACCTGCCACGCTGCGCCGCTTGTTGCCGGGTCGCTGCGAGCCAAGGGCCGGACCACCCGGCTCGCCGAACTACCCCGATCCGACGACCTCTCGGGCGACTTCGACGCCAAGCTGTACCTGGCCACGTGCTCGCAGCAGGACGGCACGACAGCTGCGATCGCTGCTGCGGCGGCGCCCGGCGACGCACTGTCCGCAGCCGCCGCGCGCGGCGCCGTCGAGGACTGGGCTGCGGTCTCCGGCAGCCGGACGTTGCTGCTCGCGGGCAGTCCGTGGTGCAACGGCGCCATGCACGCCGCGAGCGCGGCGAGGCAGGCGGCATCGGAGTACCGCGGCAGCGGCCGGAAAGTTCTCGTGCTGGCGCCGGTGGCGATCCCGGCGGAAACCGCCAGCGCCCTCAACGATCTCGGTGCCGTCATCGCCGACTCGCTGGCAGAAGTAGATCCAGGCGACGTGGTTGTTTTCCCGGCGCACGGAGTGACCGCGGAGATGCGCGCGGAGGCAACCCGGCGCGGCGCTACCGTGGTCGACGCTACTTGCCCGCTAGTGGCAGCGGCGCAGACGGCGGCGAGCCGGATTGCCGATCGCGGTCAGCAACTCGTGCTCGTCGGCCAGCCCGGCCAGGCGTCGACGGCGGCAATTACCAGCCAGGCACCCGGGCACGTATCTGTCGTCGACACCGCAGCGAAGACTGCCGCATTGCGGGCCGGCGATTCCCGGCAGATCTCGTACCTCATGCAACCCGGTATCACGCTGGAGGCCGGAGCCCCTATCGTCACGGCGTTGCGCTCGCGGTATCCGGCGGTACGTGGCGCTGTGCCATCGGACGTCTGCTACGCGCCATCCGACCGGGCCGGCACGATCTACTCTGTCGCGCTCGGTAGCGAACTGATGCTCGTGCTAGGTGACCCGCAGTCCGCCGATACTAAGCATGTCTGCAGTTACGCGCGCGACGCGGGAACGCGCGTCCAGGTCATCGCCGAGGTGGCGGACCTCAAGCCGCCGATGCTCGCGTCAGTCGACACGATCGGTCTCGCAGAGTCGACCTCCGCGCGGGCCGGCCTCGCGGCTCAAGTAATCAGGGCGCTGTCCGGCCTCGGGCGCCTCAGTGTTGCCCGGCGGAAGCTGACTACCGAGAAGACCCCGTCTCCGGTCTAGCGCGCCGCAGCGACCTGCCTCATCCGACGAGCATCTGCCCATAGCACGCAAAGCGGTTGCGACTGACTTACCGATCTAGCGTCAGCGAAGGCCTCGCCTGTCGGCTGCCTTGACGTTTCATTGATTTTGTCGGCGTAGCGGATGGTTTGTCATGGTTCGCGCCAACAAGATGCGCGAAACGTTGAGCGTGTGCGCGGCTGACGGCCCCTGCGCGGCCCGGGAGCCGGCCTAGCGGCCGCAGTTGACTAATAGGCGCCTGGGACGCGCTGGGATAGGCTCTCTCACATGGCGGACAAACCGGACGGCGAGCTCGATCCTGCCCGTTCAGCGACGCCGAGCGGGTTCCAGCGCCGCCTCGCGACGGGCGAGTTTGCCGTTACCGCTGAGATCGGGCCGCCACGAGGCGCCGATACTGCTCCGGTCGCCAGGACTGCCACGCTGCTGCGGGGCTGGGTCGATGCCGTCAACATCACTGACAACCAGGGCGCCGCAGTCAGGTTGTCCAGCCTGGCCGGCAGCGTCGCCGCGCTCCGTGCAGGGGTCGAGCCAATCATGCAGCTCACCTGCCGTGACCGGAACCGGATCGCGTTGCAGTCGGAACTGCTGTCGGCCGCTGCGCTCGGGGTGCCGAACGTGCTCATCATGGGCGGCGATCATCCGCGGCACGGCGATCACGCTGACGCCAAGCCCGTGTTCGACCTGGACAGCTCAGCGCTGCTGCGGGTGGCAGCCGCTATGCGCGACCAGGGCCGGCTGATGTCAGGCGCTGAGCTGAAGCCGCCGCCGGCGCTGTTCCTCGGCGCCGTGGAGAACCCGTCCAGCCCGCCCCGGGCCGGCCTCGATCTGGCCGGCCAGGACGCGGCCGAGGCCACCGAAAAGGCCCTCCACCGCCTGGCCGGCAAGATCGAGGCCGGCGCGCAGTTCGTCCAGACGCAGTTCGTCTTCGACGTGGCAGCCTTTGCCGCCTGGCTGGCCCGCGTTCGCGATCTGGGTCTCGACGAGCGCTGTTACATTCTGGCCGGGGTCGGCCCGATCCGCTCGCACCGTGCGCTCGCGCACCTGGCCACGCTCCCCGGCGTGGTCATTCCCGCAGCAATCGCAGACCGGCTGGCCGCTGCCAGCGCCGACCAGATCCGAGCCGAGAGCGAGAAGCTCTGTAGCGAGATCATCGCCCAGCTCGCCGAGCTGCCGGGCGTAGCCGGCGTGCATGTGATGGCAATCGGCGCCGAGGCGGCCATCCCGGCGATCCTGGAGCAAGCTGGCCTGCCTGCAAGACGTTCGGGCGTGGCCCCTCCCAGCTAACGCCTGGCTAGTCGGTGAAGGTCGGGTCAGCACCATGCGGCTTGGCTACCCGTCCCTTGGGCTCCTCCCAGTTCTCCGACCGGCCGAACGCGGTGAGGTCGAGCAGCGAGTAAGCATTGCCGATCTGGTCAGTCCCGCGGGCGAAAGTGGAGTACGTGTGGAAAATCCGCTGGCCGTCGCGAAGGAAGCAGCTGACGCCGGGAATCTCCATCGACTTGGTGACCGGGTCAGGGTCAGCCGCAGCCTCTTCGGCCGTCTGATAGTTGTAGATGGCTGGCGTCACCTCAGGATCCAGCGTGGCGTGGAAATCGTAGTTGAAGTCGCTGCCGTACGAGGAGTACCAGTGCAGCGGCCAGCCCCGGTCCGCTTTCGCGGCCGCCAGCTTGTCGTGCGGCGCGCGGGAGATGCCGGCGAACGACGTATCGCGGGATTCCAGGTGCCGGAGCATGCCAGGCGCCATCTCGTCCAGCGCTGCCGAGCAGCCGGGACATGGGGCCTGCCAGGACGGGTCGAACATGATGTGCTGGATGATCAGCTGGCTGCGCCCGGCAAACAGATCGATAAGTCCGACCGTGCCATCCGGCCCCTCGAACACGTAGTTCTTGTCGATCTCCACCATCGGCAGCCGGCGCCGGCCGGCGTTCAGCGCGTCACGCTGGCGGGTGAGTTCCTTTTCCCGGACGAGCAGTTCCCTCCTCGCGACTAGCCACTGCTCCCTGCTGGTGACGTTTGGCAAGCTCACAGCATCCTCCTGTCGACTCGGCTCCGCCGATAGCCACGACGGGCCGATAGCTCCCGGCGAGATCGTCTCCTGCCTGGCCGACGAACGGCATAGCCTCAGAAGGACAGCTGCGGTGGCCAGATTCGAGTCCGGCCAGATTCCCCGGCCCGCCAGATTCTGAATTCGACAGGTGTCCATTACCGGGCTGCTCGCTCGTCGCATGTACGGACGGCACCGCGCGAGAGGAGAACAGATGCGGTACATGCTGCTGATGTGCGGTGAGGAGGCGGCACCGCAAATTGCGCCGCATGGCGACGAAGCGGAGCCGTGCTGGATGCCGTGGGCGCGGGAGATGCAGGCCCGCGGGGTTCTGCTCGTGGAGGGCTCGCAGCTGCAGCCCACCAGTACGGCGACCACAGTGCGGAACAGCGGCCACGAAGTGCTGGTCGCCGATGGTCCCTTCGCCGAGACCAAGGAGCAGATCCTAGGTTATGACGTGATCGAGTGCGCCGATCTTGACGAGGCGATCTACGCGGCGTCCCGGCATCCGGTGGCTCTGGCCGGGGGTGTCGTCGAAGTGCGGCCGGTCCTGGCGAGCGTATGACGCCTGACGCCGTGACGACCAACGCCGAGGCTGCCGTCGCCGAGGCCTTCAGGCAGGAATGGGGCAAGATCGTCGCCAGCCTGATCCGGATGACCGGCGACTGGGACCTGGCCGAGGAGTGCACGCAGGACGCGTTCGCCGCGGCGCTCGCCAAATGGGGATCCGACGGCGTGCCGGACCGGCCGGGCGCCTGGCTGACGACCACGGCGCGCAACCGAGCCCTGGACCGGCTGCGCCGGAGCAAGACGGAGGCACTGAAGCTGCAGGAGGTAGCCGTGTTGTCGGTGCCGGAAGAGCCCGCTGCCTGGGGCGACAGCGGAGTTCCTGATGACCGGCTGCGGCTCATGTTCACCTGCTGCCACCCGGCCCTGACGCTCGAAGCCAGGGTGGCGCTGACGCTGCGCACGCTTGCCGGGCTGACGACGGCCGAGATCGCCAGGGCTTTCCTGGTGCCCGAAGGCACCATGGCCAAGCGGCTGACCAGGGCCAAGCACAAGATCCGCGACGCGGGCATCCCGTACCGGGTTCCGCCAGCACACCTGCTGCCCGAGCGTACGACCGGGGTGCTTGCCGTGCTCTACCTGCTGTTCAACGAGGGCTATTCGGCGTCAGCCGGGGGCGACCTGATGCGCCCCGACCTCACCGGTGAGGCGATCCGGCTCGGCCGCCTGCTCGCTGGCCTGATGCCCGACGAGCCGGAGGCGACCGGACTGCTCGCCCTGATGCTGCTGCAGGACGCCCGGAGCGCGGCCCGGCTCGACGCCCACGGGGAACTCGTCAGCCTCGAAGATCAGGACCGCTCGAGGTGGGACCCTGCGAAGGTTGCCGAGGGCATCAGACTGCTGGAGGCGGCGCTGCGGCGCCAGCGAGCCGGCCCCTATCAGCTGCAGGCGGCCATCGCCGCGTGTCATGCGGAAGCGTCGCAGGCTGGCGACACCGACTGGGCGCAGATCGCGCTGCTATACGGAGAGCTTCGCAGGTTCGTGCCGTCCCCGGTTGTCGACCTCAACCGGGCCGTCGCGGTCGCGATGGCAGAAGGCCCTGAGGCTGGCCTCGCGCTGGTCGACGAGCTTGCGGCCGACGGTGGGCTCAGCGGTTACTACCTGCTCCCGGCCACCAGGGCGGACCTGCTGCGGCGACTGAACCGAGGGCCGGAAGCGGTCGAGAGCTACCGTGCGGCGCTGAAGCTGGCCCCGACTGAACCCGAACGCCGTTACCTGGCCAAGCGGCTCGCGGAAGTCAGCGGCTGACTTCCGCCAAGCTGGCCAGTTCGTCGTCGCTCAGGTCGATCGCGCCAGCGGCAACGTTCTCAAGCAGGTGGTCCGGATTGCCAGTACCCGGGATCGCGAGCACGTGCGGGCCTTGATGCAGGGTCCAGGCCAGCCGGATCTGCGCGACAGTCGCGTCGTGCGCGCGGGCGATGTCGCTGAGCTGCCGGGGCTCGGCCGCACCCGCGCTGCCCGAGTCTCCGTCACGGCCAGTGACGCCGTGACGGCGCGTGCCAGCGATCGCGAAGAACGGAACGAAGGCGATGCCCTGCTCACCACAGGCCTGCAACAGGGCGCGCGACTCCGGCCGCCGGTCGCTGACGCTGTAGGCATTCTGCACACAGACCACCGGCGCGATGGCCTGCGCCTCGGCTAGGTGGGCTGGTTCCACGCCGGAGATTCCCAGGTGGCGGATCAGCCCGGCGTCGCGCAGCTCGGCCAGCGCGCCAAAGTGCTCCGATATCGACTGCACGCTCGCTTGCCGGCGGTAGTTCACTACATCCAGGTAGTCGCGACCGAGCTGGCGCAGGTTCTCCTCGACCTAACCGCGCAGCTGGTCCGGCCGGGCGGCGTTTGTCCAGTTGCCCCAGGTATCGCGGCCCGGGCCGACCTTGGTGACGATGACCAGATCGTCCGGGTAGGGCGTAAGCGCGGTGTTGATCAGCTCGTTGGCCGAGCGCAACGCGGAGAAATAGAAGGCGGCAGTATCGATATGGTTGACCCCGA
>DATMMA010000091.1:0-4106 GCA_035570295.1 Streptosporangiaceae bacterium | reverse complement strand
GCGCCCTGCAGATCGGCGGCCTGGTCGCACTGGCCACGCTGCTGAGCCGGCTGTACGGGCCGATCACCTCGCTGTCGAACGTCCAGGTCAACGTCATGACGGCGCTGGTTAGCTTCGACCGGGTCTTCGAGGTGCTTGACCTCAAGCCGCTGATCGACGAGCGCGAGGGCGCCGTGCCGCTAGCGGCCTCACCGGGCTCGAGCGGCTGGCAGGCCGGCCCGAGCCCTGCACCGGCTATCGAATTCGACCACGTCAGCTTCCGTTACCCGGCCGCTGCTGACGTCTCGCTCGCCTCGCTCGAGTCGATCGCGCTGCCGGTGCCAGAGCGCGCCGGGCCGGGCCAGCAGGCGCTGACTGACGTCAGTTTCGTCGCGCCGGCCGGAAAGCTGACCGCGCTCGTCGGGCCATCCGGCGCGGGCAAGACCACGATTACCCATCTGGTGTCCCGGATGTATGACCCCACCAGCGGCGTCGTCCGCATCGGCGGCGCCGACATCAGGGACGTCACCCTGGCGTCGCTGCGCGAGGTGGTCGGCGTGGTTACCCAGGACGCGCACATGTACCACGACACGATCAGGGCCAACCTGCTGTACGCCCGGCCGGAAGCGTCCGAGCCAGAGCTGATCCTGGCTTGCCAGGCTGCGCAGATCTGGGAGCTTGTCGCCGGGCTGCCCGATGGCCTGGACACAGTTGTCGGGGACCGCGGTTACCGGCTGTCCGGCGGCGAGAAGCAGCGGATGGCCATCGCCCGGCTGCTGCTGAAAGCGCCGTCGGTTGTCGTGCTTGACGAAGCCACCGCGCATCTCGACTCCGAATCCGAGGCCGCCGTGCAGCGCGCGCTGAAGACGGCGCTAGCCGGGCGGACCTCGCTGGTGATCGCGCACCGGCTATCGACCATCAGGGAGGCTGACCAAATCCTGGTCATAGACGGCGGCCGGGTCCTCGAGCAAGGGCAGCATGACAACCTGCTAGCTGCCGGAGGCCTGTACGCCGACTTGTACCGGACGCAGTTCGCACGGCAGGAAACCGCCCTGCCTACGCCAGCAGGGCCATCGCCAGCAGGGCCGTCGTCGCCGCAGGCACAGCCATCAGGCAACGGCGCATCTGGCAACGGGGCATCAGCGAACGCGGCGTCAGTCTAAGTACCCGACCCGGCGAAGGTCCGGGCCCGCTACCGACTCGATCTCGCTTAGCTGCGACGAGGTGAGCTGACGGCGCCAGGCGCCTGGCTCGGCAGCCGGCTGGCCGTCCCGTCGTGCTGCCTTGACTGCGACCGGGCCGACCTTGTCACCGACGAAACCGGACACGGCGCTCGCGGTGGCGGCAGGATGCTGCAGCATGTTCTCGTACCTGAGCGTCGTTAGCTGCTCGGCAGACAGTGCAGTCCGCAGCCTGGCCATCGCCCGCACCGCCCCGCGCCAGCGCAGGGCGCACTTCCCGGCGGCCGACAGTTCGGGCCAGATTGCCAGGTCTTGCTCGGTCTCGATGCCGAAGAACGGGTTGGGGAACTCGGTCTCCACGTTCGCCATACCGGGCTTGAACCAGGCCAGCGCCTGGGGGTCGCCGAGCATTGCCGCCACGACGTCTCTGCCGTCCCTAACTATCTGCACGAGCCTGGCGTCCGGAAAGGCGTCGACTAGTGTGTCGGCGCAGTACATCAGGTCGGGGCTGGCGTCGCCGTACCTGACGATGTCGCGTTCGGACACGCACCACGAAGGCCCGGTGACCTGGCCGGCGTCGCGGCAGAACGGCGAGCAGGTCAGGCAGCAGTGCGCAGTCACCTGCCAGGCCTGGGCAAAGGCGTCTCGCAGCACAGTGGCGGCCGCGTCACTGCGGCCGCGCTGTATCGACGGGCTGCGGGCGAAGGCATAGACC
Organism: Streptosporangiaceae bacterium; assembly: GCA_035570295.1. Taxonomy (GTDB): domain Bacteria; phylum Actinomycetota; class Actinomycetes; order Streptosporangiales; family Streptosporangiaceae; genus JAJYUU01. The sequence goes on along the minus strand of DATMMA010000091.1, from coordinate 2,231 downwards.
ACGCTCTGGACGACTTCCTGGCCGATGGTGACGTGGAAGCCCCCGGACTGTTTCAGCGCGCGGCCGAACAGGTCCGCGCCGGAATGCGGGGCGCCGATGACGAAGACCGGCTGGCGGACTTTACGGCCGTTTACGACCAGAATGTGCATTCGGGTTGGCATGGCTACCCATCAGTGTGGCACCGACCGTGCCGGGCCCGGTTCTTGTCAACGCGTTACCGGTTGCAGTTCTCCGCCAATAGCCGCGGACAACTGCAAACGATAAGTGATCTTGCGTCAGGACGGACGCGATGCAGAGCGCTGGCGGCCCTTGGTGCGGCGGCAGTGGTGTCCGGCATGGCCGTCCAGGTTGAGCGCGGACTGGATGAGCGGAACATGACTGAACGCCTGCGGCGTGTTACCGACCTGGCGGCCGTACCGCGGGTCGTACTCCTCGCTCAGCAGGCCGAGGTCGCTGCGAAGGCTAAGCAGCCGCTCGAATATCGCCACTGCCTCGTCGTACTCACCGATCAGGTGCAGCGCATTCACCAGCCAGAAGCTACAGGCGAGGAATGCCCCCTCAGCACCCGGCAGCCCGTCCACGTCGGCCTCAGCGCCGGAGCTAACAGCCTTGGCCGGCTGGGTATAACGGAGCACCAGGCCGTCGCGCATGAGCTCGCGCTTGATCACTTTGACCGTCGACACGACCCGCGGGTCATCCGGCTGGAGGAAGCCCACCTCGGGGATCAGCAGCACTGAGGCGTCGAGTTCCTTACTGCCGTAGTACTGGGTGAATACGCCGCGCTCGGTGTCGTATCCCTGCTCCAGGACCTGGGCGTGAATCTCGTCCCTGATAGCTGTCCATCGCTCGAGCGGCCCCGGGTTACCCTCCTGGACCAGGTGGATAGCGCGGTCGAAGGCGACCCACGCCATCACCTTGGAGTGCACGAAGTGCCGCCTGGGGCCGCGCACCTCCCAGATTCCCTCGTCTGGCTCGTCCCAGTGCTTCTCCAGGAAGTTCAGCAGTTGCCGCTGCAGGCTCCAGGTGTGCTTGTCGAAGCCAAGCCCGGCTTGCCGGCCCAGCGTCAGCGCGTCCGTGACCTCGCCGTAAACGTCAAGCTGGCGCTGATCGACTGCGGCATTGCCAACGCGGACCGGCGCGGACCGCTCGTAGCCGGGAAGCCAGCTGACTTCCCACTCGGCGAGCCTGCGCTCGCCGCCTACCCCGTACATGATCTGCACGTCCTTGGGGTCCCCGGCGATCGCCCGGCCGAGCCATAGCCGCCAGCTGTCTGCTTCCTCGGTGTAGCCGGTCCGCAGCAGCGCCTCCAGCGTGATCGTCGCGTCCCGCAGCCAGCAGTACCGGTAGTCCCAGTTCCGTACGCCGCCGATGTCCTCAGGCAGGGATGTCGTGGGCGCCGCGACGATGCCGCCGGTAGGCGCGTAGGTGAGCGCCTTCAGGGTGATCAGGGACCGCATCACGGCGTCCCGGTACGGGCCCTGGTAGGTGCACTTGGACGACCAGTCAGACCAGTAGGCCGTAGCCGAATCCAGCGCGGCCTCCGCGACGATACAGGGGTCCGCGGGGAGGTGCGACTGCTTCCAGGCCAGTGAGAACACCTCCCGGTCGCCGGACTTGATGTCGAAGGTCGCCTGGTGAGCCATGTTCTGGCCGACGCTGTGGACCGTGCCGTGGAAGCAGACCGAGTCCGGCCCGGCGACTGCCCGGATGTCGTTACCGTGCCGCTGGACCCACGGCAGCACCTTCCCGTAGCCGAACCTCAGCCTGAGCACGGACTCCATCTCGACCGTCCCGCTGATGCCCTCGATGATCCGGACCAGCACCGGGTGCCCGTGGTCGCGCGGTGGCATGAAGTCGATCACCCGGACCACGCCGCTGAAGGTAGTCCAGGTGGTTTCCAGGATCAGCGAGTCGCCGAGGTACTGCCGGCGGACCTCACCGCGCCGGGTTACCGGCCCGTCAGTTACTGTCGGGCAGATCCGCCAGTGCCCGTTGCGCTCGTCCCCGAGCAGGGCCGCGAAACACGCGTCGGAGTCAAATCTGGGCAGGCAGAGCCAGTCCACGGAGCCATCCCGGCTGATCAGCGCCGCTGTCTGCATGTCCCCGATCAGGGCGTAGTCCTCGATCAGGCTCGTCATCGAAGCCTCCCGTCCGGCTCAGACCGGCTGCCCTGGCGGCAGCCGCGCGACCGCATTCTTCGACACTAAGGGTGGCACGCGGGAAGGTTGCAC
>DATMMA010000090.1:0-8800 GCA_035570295.1 Streptosporangiaceae bacterium | reverse complement strand
CCTGGATCCGTTTCCGATGAGCTGGCTGGCCGCAGGGTTCGCAAAACGGGATAGCGTCTGGCGGGTCGTTTCACTAGCCTGCTCGGGTGGCAGACATTGTCGTGCCCGGTGATGGCCTGCGGCCGCTGGCGGCGATCTACGGTCAGCTCACCGTCGTTGCCGATGCACTGACCGAGTCGTCTGCGCTGCTGCCGAGCAGGTGCGCTGGGTGGGCGGTGACGGACGTGCTGTACCACCAGTTGATGGACGCGCGCGGCGTTCGAGGCTGCCGTCCATTACCTGGAGATCACCGTGGCCCTCCCGGCGGCTGAGCCCGGCGACCCGGCAGCCCTCGCACTCGTCCGGCAGGTGCTCGACGGGCTGGCCGGAAGTCCGCTGCCAGCTCACTGGGATGATGCCACCTGCGCGCCTAAGGGCACTGGCCGTCTGCCAGTCAGCGCTGCCGATACCGCGGCACTCGGCCCGCTGGCCGGCAGGCTGCCGCTCATCGCTTGACCGCGGGCCGGACGCCTGGCGACCCGCCGTTTGTTTGCTAAATGCCTGGCAGTTCGCGTTATATCTTGTTAACGTATGGCCCGTGTCGGCGACGATCTCGGTACGCAACCTGCGCAAGAGCTATGGGTCCAAGGTCGCGGTCGACACCGTGAGCTTCGAGGTAGAGCAGGGTGAGTTCTTCGGCATCCTCGGCCCGAACGGGGCGGGCAAGACCACGACGCTGGAGATACTCGAGGGCCTGCGGAAGCCCGACGGCGGCGAGCTGAGCGTGCTGGGGCTACCGCCGTGGCCCCGCAATGCCGCGCTGCTGCCGCGGATCGGAGTCCAGCTGCAAGCGTCCTCGTTTTTCGAGCGACTTACCGCCCGTGAGCAGATCCGGACGTTTGCCTCGCTGTACCACGTGCCGACCCGGCGCGCGGACCACATGCTGAGCCTGGTCGGGCTGGATGATCAGGCCGGCGTTAAGGCGGAGAAGCTGTCGGGCGGTCAGGCGCAACGGCTGTCGATTGCCTGCGCCCTGGTGCATGACCCTGAGCTTGTCTTCATGGACGAGCCAACCGGCGCATTGGACCCCCAGGCCAGGCGGAACCTCTGGGACCTGCTCCGGAAGATCAACGCTGACGGCCGCACAGTAGTCCTCACCACCCACCACATGGATGAGGCGGAAACGCTTTGCGACCGGGTAGCGATCATGGATCACGGCAAGATCCTCGAACTGGGTCCGCCTGCCGCTCTCGTCCGCGGCCTGGATACTCCGACCCGGATCAGTATCCAGTCGGGACTGCTCGACGCGGTCACCGCCGGGCAGCTGGCTGCGTCCGCGGACAGCCTGCCGGCGGACAGCGTCTCCGGCTCAGGTAGCAGCGATATCGGGGTTAGCGATGACGGGGTCTCCCTGACGTTCGCGACCCGTGACCCTGCGGTGATACTCGCCGACCTCGCGGGCCGGAACGCGGTGGCCGGGCTGCGGGTTCAGGGTGCCACCCTCGAGGACGTCTTCCTGCAGCTGACCGGGCGGGAGTACCGGGCATGAGCCGTAGCGCGTTCCGCAGCCTCTCGCGGGCCATGTTTCTGGGTTTTGTCCGCGACCGCACCGCGCTGTTCTTCACGCTCCTGTTCCCGGTGCTCTTCTTGCTGCTCTTCGGCTCCCTGTACAAGAGTTCCAGCGCGCCGCGAGTCAGCGTGCTTGAGGTAGGCCGGGTCAGCCTCCTTGACCAGGCGGAGTCTGCCGCACCCGGACAGCTCGGCAAGGTGCTCGCGATCACGCACACGGCCGATCTGCAGACCGCGCTCGCTGACGTGCGCAAAGGCGACTACGACGCCGCCGTCCAGCAAAGTGGCCGTACCCTTGTCGTGCACTACTCGATCGCCGACCAGACCACGGCTGGAATCGTGCAGACCGTGTTCACCTCGATCGTCCAGCAAGCTGACGCGGCGGCCGCCGGCGGTAAGGGCGGATATCAGCTCGCGGCGGCGCAGGTGGAAGACAAGTCGCTGAAGCCGATCCAGTACCTGGCGCCCGGGCTGCTTGGCTGGGCGATCGCGTCCGGTGGCACTTTCGGCGCCGCTATCACGCTGGTGAACTGGCGGGAGAACAAGCTGCTCCGGCGGTTGCGGCTAGCACCGGTGAGCGTCGGCACAGTGGTACTCGCGCGAGTTGGCGTTACCATCGCCGTAGCGTTGGCGGAACTAGTGGTGTTCATGGCCATAGCGACGACGCCTTACTTCGGCTTGAAGCTCGCGTCCTACTGGTGGATGGCCGTTCCGATCGTGATCTGCGGCACCCTGGCCTTCATGGCCATCGGATTGCTCGTCGGCGCCTTCGCCAGGTCGCAGCAATCGGCCACCGCGGTCGCGAACCTGATCATCCTGCCGATGGCCTTCCTCGGGGGCGCGTTCATCCCGCTTGACTATGCACCGGCCTGGATCAGGGACGTGTCCTACGCAATGCCGTTGCGGTACCTGGTCACCGCGATGCAGGACGTGATGGCACGCGGCGAGGGACCGGTTTCGGCGGTGCCGGCCATTGCCATCCTGCTCTGCCTCGCGGCGGCGCTGACAATCATCTCGGTCCGGGTATTCCGGTGGGACTCGGTCTAGTCGCTCACCTGGGCATGCAGCCCTTCTCGAACCCCTCGGCCCACTCCAGCACCCCTGTCTTCATAGTCCGGATGTCGTTAAACACCGTCTGGATGCAGAAGGCCGTGACGTGATACTTCGTGGCTCCATGCCGGAATTTGTGCTGGGACCGGGCGGCCTCGCCTGCCTTGTAGCCGCTGTGCCAGGCGGGGCCGCCAGGGTCGCCGCTGAATGAGACTCCGCAGCCGCAGAGCAAAACCCCCGCTAGCAAGGCCAGTGCCGGGACAGACCGCGCCGTAACCACCTGTATCCCCCTGGAGAGCAGTGGACATAGACTGCCTGCGCTGGTTACTTACCCAGCAGGCCCGAGATCGTGCGCTAGCTCGGGTAGGCTCTAAGGCCACGCGAACATCACTGGCCGGGAGAGACTTCGCGCAGCCGGCGCGGGGCGCCGAAGGGGCAACCTCCCCGGAACCTCTCAGGCAACAAGGACCGGGCAGTGTGCGCACTCTGGAGCCCGCGGGGGCGCGGTTGACAGAGGGGGAGTTCCGTTACTTTTTGGAGGCTCCCGTGGAATTCAGCCAGCGTCATATCGGGCCCGCTGAGGCCGCTCAGGCCCGGATGCTTAAAGCCGTCGGCTATGAATCGCTCGACGATCTAACGCGCGCCGCACTTCCGGGCGGTCTGGCGAGCGCCGAGCTCAGCCTGCCCGAGGCGCTCAGCGAGGCCGAGGCGCTAGCCGAGTTGCGGCGGCTGGCTAGCCTGAACACCGTCGCCACCTCGATGATCGGCCTCGGCTACTACGGCACGCACACCCCCGCCGTCATCAGGCGCAACGTGCTGGAGAATCCCGCCTGGTACACCGCATACACGCCGTACCAGCCGGAGATATCGCAGGGCAGGCTGGAGGCGCTGCTGAACTTCCAGACGATGATCGAGGACCTGACCGGGCTGCCGGTAGCAGGGGCCTCGATGCTGGACGAAGCGACCGCTGCCGCTGAGGCGATGACACTGGCACGGCGGGCACGCGGCAAGGGCAGCGTGTTCCTGGCCGACTCCGACTGCCTGCCGCAGACCCTCGCGGTCCTGGCCACCAGGGCTGAGCCGCTTGGGATCACGCTGGTAACCGGCCGGGTTACTCCCGAGCTGATCGCGGCGCAGCCTGACGGTGAGCTCTTCGGTGTGCTGCTGCAGTACCCCGGCGCCAGCGGCGCGGTGCACGACCTGGGCCCGGCGATCGCCGCCGCGCACGACGCGGGCGCCCTGGCCGCGGTGGCTGCCGATCTGCTCGCCATGACGCTGCTGACTCCGCCCGGCGAGCTCGGCGCCGACATAGCGGTGGGCAGCACGCAGCGGTTTGGCGTGCCGATGGCCTACGGCGGCCCGCAGGCGGGCTACATCTGCGTCCAGGACGCGCTTAAGCGCCAGCTGCCCGGCCGGCTGGTCGGCGTCTCTGTCGACGCCGACGGGCACCCGGCCTACCGGCTCGCGCTGCAGGCGCGCGAGCAGCACATCCGCCGGGAGAAGGCGACCAGCAATATCTGCACCGCCCAGGTCCTGCTGGCGGTCATCGCCGCCATGTACGCGGCATACCACGGCCCGGACGGCCTGGTTTCGATCGCCCGCGAGGTGCACCGCAAGGCGGTGCGCTTTGCCCGGGCGATGAGCGATCTTGGTTACGAAACGCCCGCGACGGACTTCTTCGATACCGTCCGGCTGATCATGCCCGGGCAGGCGGCTGCCGCTGCTGCACGCGCGGCCGACGCGGGCATCAACGTGTACCTGGCGGACGGTGACACTGTCGGAGTTGCTGTCGACGAGACGACCACGGACGAGCAGCTGACCGCGGTCGCGAGCGCGCTGGCCGGGCGGCCAGTCACGCTGCCAGCCGAAAGCTCGCTGGCCGGCGCTGCTGAGACCTGGCCGGCTGGATTGACCAGAACGAGCCCGTTCCTGGTCCATCCGGTTTTCCATCGCCATCACAGCGAGACCGCAATGCTCCGGTACCTGCGCCGGCTGGCCGACCAGGACATTGCTCTCGACCGCTCGATGATCCCTCTCGGCTCGTGCACGATGAAACTGAACGCGGCGGCCGAGATGGAGGCCATCAGCTGGCCGGAATTCGCCGGGCTGCACCCGTTCGCGCCTGCGGGTCAGGCGGCCGGGTACCAGCAGCTGATGGGCGAGCTGGCGGCCGCGCTCATCGAGATCACCGGGTACGACGCAGTCAGCCTGCAGCCGAACGCGGGCTCGCAGGGTGAGCTGGCGGGCTTGCTGGCGATCCGGGCCTATCACCGCTCCGCCGGCCAGCCGGGGCGGACGGTGTGCCTGATCCCGGAGTCGGCGCACGGCACGAACGCAGCCAGCGCCGTGCTTGCAGGCCTGTCGGTCGTGGTGGTCAAGTGCGGTACCGATGGCGCGATCGACCTTGGTGACCTGCACGCGAAGCTGGCCGCGCACGAGGGCGCGGTGGCCGCGATCATGGTGACCTACCCGTCGACGAATGGCGTGTTTGAGGAGACGATCAGCGCGGTGTGCACGGCCGTGCACGAGGCAGGCGGCCAGGTGTACGTGGACGGAGCGAACCTGAACGCGCTGGTCGGGCTCGCCAAGCCGGGCAAGTTCGGCGCCGACGTCTCGCACCTGAACCTCCACAAGACCTTCTGCATCCCGCACGGCGGCGGCGGTCCCGGTGTCTGTCCGGTAGCCGCACGGGCGCACCTGGCGCCGTTCCTGCCCGGTCCGGCATTCCCGGCTGGTAGTGCCCACGGGCAGGCGGTGGCGGCCGCGCCGTACGGGTCGGCGGGCATCCTGCCGATCTCGTGGGCCTACGTCAAGATGATGGGCGCCGCCGGCCTGCGGCGGGCGACGCAGGTCGCGATCTTGTCGGCGAACTACGTCGCGCGGCGGCTGACCGAGCATTACCCGGTGCTGTACACCGGGCGCGACGGACTGGTCGCGCACGAGTGCATCCTGGATCTGCGACCGATCACCGCGCAGACCGGCATTACTGCCGAGGACGTGGCCAAACGGCTCATCGACTACGGCTTCCACGCGCCGACGATGTCGTTCCCGGTGGCCGGCACGCTGATGGTGGAGCCGACCGAGAGCGAGGATCTGGCCGAGCTAGACCGGTTCTGCGACGCGATGATCGCCATCCGCCACGAGATCGACCTGGTCGCCGTGGGCGATTACGACGCGGCCGACAATCCGCTGAAGAATGCGCCGCACACCGCGAGCATGCTGATCAGCGGCGACTGGAAGCACGCTTACGACCGGGAGACCGCGGCCTACCCGGCCGGCGGGGACCGGCGCGGCAAGTACTGGCCACCCGTGCGGCGTATCGACCAGGCCTACGGAGACCGCAACCTGATGTGCGCTTGCCCTCCGCCGGAGGCGTTCGAGGGCTGAGCCGGTATGCGAGTGCCTGCCGGGGCCCTGTGGTGAAGCAGACCGTGGTCAAGCAGACCGTGGTCAGGCAGCCCGTAATCCCGGCAGGCACTCGCGCCCGGCTGGCCCGGCTTAGTGTTCCGGGTCCAGTCCGTGGTAGGCGGGTACCCGGACGGTGCGGTGTCCCGGCGTGCCGCCGATGACTATCCGCCGGAGCGAGATGTCGTTAGCCGTGTTCACCTCGTGCAGCAGGTGCTCAGGGTTGGCGATGATCTCGATGTAGTAGGTGCCATTCGGGATTTTGGTGACTTCAAATGACTGGTAAGGCACTGACTGGAAATAGGTGTCACCCCAGCCCAGCGGTAGCAGTTCCTGCACCCAGAGCGCGGTTGACGAGCCGCAGTTGCCGGCGATGCCGGTGTACGACGGGACCCAGGTGGCGTGGCGCAGCAGCAGGTTGATGGGGTCCGTTGGCGCGATGCAGAACCCGATCTTCCGGCTGACGACTATCACTTTCTTCTTCGCGTTGAGCAACTTGTACTGCGCGAACTGCTGGAAATGCCAGCTGTTGTAATTGGAGAATCCCATGGTCCCGACCGGCATCCGGCCGACGATGCGGCCGTGCTCCCAGAAATACTGGTAAGCGCGCATCAGCCTGGATCCGTTGCTCCGGAAGCCCTCGACGTCCAGCTTGGCGTGTCCGCCGATCCAGACGGTTGCGCCGAAGTCGAGGTAGCTGTCGCCGGCCTTCTTCTCGTTCATCACCGAGATACCCCAGGACGGCAGCGGCATGAGGTCAGGCAGCGAGTCGCGCGGTGGCTGGCGCAGCGTGCGCGCGGCCGGCAGGCTCGGCAGCCGCCCGTGCGTAGTCAGGCCGGTCCGCCTCGTCCGCATCAGCACGAAGTGCGCGGGAACCGCAGGAGCCTTGGCGCTGCCGCAGCAGATCACCGGGCCGCAGCAGTTGCGCGCCTTGACGACTTTCAGGGTGACGGTCGTCGCCGCGTCGTTGCCGGTGATGTGGAACAGGCGGCGGTAGACCGACGAGATGCTTTCGGTGAGTTTGTAGGTGCCGTAGCCGAGCTTGTAGCCGCGGAAGTTGGCCGGGTCGACTGCCCAGCCCCTGGTGATGCCCCATACCTCGCCCAGCGAGAACGCGTCCCCGCCCCCGTTTCCGGGCCCGAAGAACTGGCCTGCGGCTGAGCATTGCTGCGGGTAGTGATCGGTCCGCGGGCTGTTCGGACCCGTGCGAGAGAGTGAAAAGTTGTCCGGGCAGAATGTGATCGTGCTTCGCGCGACGACCTTGCCGTTGTGCCGGATCGCGAGTCTCAGGAAGTGGGACAGCCCGTTCCAGCCCTTGAGTAGCCTCGCGGGAAGGGCGCGACGCTCCGTCGTCACGCCGGCTGAGTTCTTGATGACCTGGGTGACCGTCAGCGGCTTGGTGTAATTGGCACGCTTGACGTCCAGCTGGAACGCGCCGCCGAGCGACGCTACCCAGATGCCCGGGTCGAACTGGACATTCCCCTTGCCGAATTTGCCGACTTCGATGCTCTTCTGCGCAGCGATCAGCTTGATTGTCGGCGTGCCCGCCGCCGCCGCGGGCCGGGCAGCGGCACTGCGCGCCGCCGGAACTCCGAGCGACAACAGGCCGGCCACCAGCGCCGCTAGTGCCAGGGCTAATGCGAGTACTCGCGGTCGCGTAAGAGCGGCCAGCTGCTGCGATCTGCTCAACGTTTCCTCCCGTAACCCGACGAGGACCACCAGTTAATGCGTCCGTCTGTTAGACACGCTTCAGGTGGCACTCAGTTGCCTTTCAGCCTAGTAGTTACCGATTCGTAACTACCAGCTCCGCGCCGGCCGCCGCTGGATGTGCGTTGTCCCAGGTGAGACACTTTGTCTGTGAGCGATGGCAAGGATAGCGAGCTAGCCGACAGGCTTGCGGAAGTCGGCCGGAGGGTTGGCCTGGCCGTGAGCGACGCGCTGGACCGGATCCGCCCGGCCATAGCTGCCGTCGCCGAGGCGGCTAATCGCCCCGAAGTCAGGTCTGTGGTCGAGCGCGCCGAGAAGCTGCTGCGGCACCGGCCGTGCTTGTGCTTCTGCGCCCGGGCCCATCCAGGTGACGCGGGCATCTGCGAGCCGTTTGATGCCGTGATCACGCGGCCGCACAGTTCCGATCTGCTGGGCGAAGTTGACGTGCCGTTGTGCGCGCCGTGCGCCGCGGCGCGGGCTGCGCGCGAGTTCACCAGGTAACTGCCCGGCGCGGCGAGCCTTAGCCGGGCGAGGAGTTGCCCGGCTCGATGAGGCGGCCTTTCCACTCGCCGCCGTGGCCGCGCAGGTGGCGCAGAGCCGAGTCGGCGGTCATGGCGGCGTACAGCGCCGCAATCAGCGGAAGGCTCGGCGCGCGCAGCGGAGACAACCGGTAAAGGCGCAACATTGGCAGATACGTCACGGTCATCACCAGCCAGCCGGCCAGGCCCGCGCCCGCAAGCCAGCTCGCGCTGCCGGGCGATGCGCCGGTGCTGACCATGACCAGTCCGGCGATAGCGGCCACTGGCGGAAGCAGGTACAGCCAGGCCAGGCCCGCCGCCACAGCGGCGGTGGCGGCCAGCGAGTAATGCAGCTGGGTGTAGGCGCTGCGAGCGACCATGTCCCAGATGTCGGCTAGCCGGCCGTACGGGCGCGCGCTGGTGACGTCCGTGGTCAGCCCGAGCCAGCAGCGGCCGCCGGCCCGCTTCAGCAGCTTGCCGAGAGCGACATCGTCGATCCGTGCGCCACTGATCCGGCTCAGGCCGCCCGCCGCCGCCAGCGCATCTGCGCGCACTAGCATGCACCCGCCTGC
>DATMMA010000089.1:0-25427 GCA_035570295.1 Streptosporangiaceae bacterium | reverse complement strand
AGCTGTCGTCGCGCCGCTGCTCGCCCGCCGCCGACGGGCGGATCTGGTGCTGGTGGCCAGCGGGACCGTGCTGCTGGTCTATGACGCCCTGGATTACCCGTCCGGCCTGGTATTCGCTGCCACGTTCTGGGCCGTGTACTCCTACGGCTGCCACCGCCGTGGCGACAGCCAGTGGCCGCTGGCGGTCTGGATCGCCGAGATACTCGCGCACCTGGTCGTTGCCCGCCAGAATGATCCATCACAGACGGTACTCATTTACCTTGCCGCCACCGCATTTGCCTGGATCCGCGGCGACGCCGTACGGTCCGGCCTGATCCGCGCCGCACGAGAGAAGGAGGCCCGCGCAGTGCAGGCTGTGACCGATGAGCGGTCCCGCATCGCACGGGAACTCCACGACGTCGTCGCGCACGCCCTGGGCGTGATCGTCGTGCAGGCCGGCGGGGCGGGCAGCATTCCCGCTCTGGCCGAGGCTGATGCCAAGAAGGTGCTCGCCAACATCGAGCGAACCGGGCGCCAGGCGTTCGCCGAGATGCGCAGGCTGGTCGGTGTGCTGCGTGCGGACGATAACGAAGTCGCGCTGGCGCCGCAGCCGGCTATCGCCGAGATCCCGGCGCTCATTGCCGGCTTCACCTCGTCCGGCCTCGAGGCGGCGCTGGAGACCAGCGGCGAGCCGCAGCCAGCCCCGCCTGGAGTGGAGCTTGCCGCCTACCGGATCGTGCAAGAGGCGCTGACCAACTGCCTCAAGCATGCGGCGCCGACTACGGCGCGCGTCCGCCTTGGCTGGTCCGCGCAGGCGCTCACCGTGGAGATCGAGGATGAGGGCCCGCCGGAGGGCAGTTCCCCGCGGGCAGGCCGCAGCCCAGGCAGCGGCGGTAACGGAGTCGTGGGCATGCGCGAGCGGGCCCTGTTGTTCGGCGGCGACTTTGACGCAGGCCCGCGGCAGTCCGGCGGCTACCGCGTCGCCACCCGGCTGCCTCTGAACGGGCCGCTGTGACCGGCACGCGGGTCGTGATTGCCGACGATCAGGCTCTGCTGCGGCAGGGCCTGGCCATGATGATCGGCTCGCAGGCCGACATGGAAGTGGTCGGCGAGGCGGCCACGGGCGCCGAGGCGGTGGCAGCCGCCGCCAGCCTAAATCCCGACGTCATCGTGATGGACATCCGGATGCCGGGCATGGACGGGGTAGCCGCAACCCGCAAGATCTGCGCCGAGCAGCCGCACGGCGAAGGCCCGCGGGTGATCATGCTGACGACCTTTGACCTGGACGAATACGTCGTGGCCGCGCTACAGGCGGGTGCCAGCGGGTTCCTGCTCAAGGACGCGATGCCAGCGGACATCATCGCGGCGATCCGGGTTGTCCACGCCGGCGAGGCACTGCTGGCCCCGTCGGTGACCCGGCGGCTGCTGGACCGGTTCGCGACCAGCCCGCAGTTGGCTGCCATGGTCCCGCCACCGGGTCTGGACCTGCTGACCGAGCGCGAGCGTGAGGTAATGGCACTGGTCGTGCGCGGGCTGTCGAATAGCGAGATCCGACGGCAGTTGTACCTGAGCGAGCCCACGGTGAAGACCCACGTGGGCCGGATCCTGATGAAGCTCGGCGTGCGTGATCGCGTGCAGCTTGTGGTCCTGGCCTACGAGCACGGGCTCGTCGAGCGCGGCCAGGCCTAACGCGGGCAGATTTCTCGCAGATCTCATACCAGCGGACGATGCGTCCGCGACACCGCGGGACGACGACGTGGCGCGAGCCGGCAGGCAGGCTCAGAGCTGACCAGAGACCAGCTCACATCCCTAGGAGTCACAATGAGCCTCGCCGGTATCACAACACCTATGACCGCGTCGGCGCACTCCACCCAGCCGCTCGTGCAGGCCTGCCTGCTCGGCTGGGCTGGAGTGGAGATGCTGCTGTGGCTGCGCAACAGGGGCGGTAACACCGCACCGGACCTGACATTCGGGCTGGTCGTAGCATCCGTGGCAGCGGGCGTCAACCTCGCGTTCCGAGCCGCTCACGACCCGGCCACCGCAACGGGCGGCGGACTGGCCGTTACCGCAGCGGGCCTGGCCGCCTTCATCCTCGGTGTCGCCCTGCGGACCTGGGCGATCCTCGCCCTGGGTCACCTGTTCAAGTTCGTGGTCGTCATCCAGGAAGACCATCGTGTCGTTAGCTCAGGCCCATACCGGCTCGTCCGGCACCCCAGCTACAGCGGTGGCCTGCTCGCGCTGGCCGGCGCCGGGATAGCACTGCACAACTGGATCAGCATCGTGGCGGCAGCCGGGGTGCCGCTGCTCGCGATCCTGATCCGCATCGCCGTCGAGGAAGCGCGCCTGACGCGCGACCTCGGTGAGGACTACCGGCGCTACGCCCGGTGCACCAAGCGCCTGATTCCGGGCGTCTGGTGAGGCACGGCCGGGCGTGGCAGCCGGGCTGGCGATGGCCGGGTACCGGCGGCGGGGCTGGGTGGCGGTGCGCAGATCATCCAACTCCGGCGATCTCCGCCGAGGGGTATGGCGGGTCCATCTTCGCGAACGTGCCTGAGCGCGCTAGCACCATTACTACTTCGGCGAAGTCCTTGCGTCCGGCTCGGCCGGCGTGCAGCAGGATGGGCTTACGCCCGGGGACCTGGCATCGGATCGAGGTTCCGTAACTACCGGACCGGTAGTTCCGGATGCGCACATCCGCGAACCGCGCTGCGAAACGCTCGCCCGGCTGGAGGTCGTGACGGAGTGCCTCCGCCGTCTGCCGTTGCAGCACCGCCCTGTTCATTTGCACGTCGTGACCATGACGGTCATCCCTATCACGAAAGATCCCGCCAGGCGCGGCGTGTGACTGTCGTGTCTGCCGTGACACAGGCGTTCACTGATGCGCATGTCATGCAAAGACGCCAGTGATGGGCCAGAGCATCTGCGTGATTTGTCGTTAATGGATCGTTCTTGGATATGGCAGATTTTTAACGAAACATTAACAGGCACGGTTATATCCTGCTTATCGTTGCGAAGCTCACCTTCCGGTCGGGGGCAACCTGGGCCGAGAACGCACCTGAACTGCTGCGCATGCATCGGAGGCCGTTCTTGAAGCTCGTCGCGATCGCTAGTACTCGTCCGTTTCGCAGAATGGCCGCCCTCACGGTCGGCCTGGCAATGGTTGTGCCTCTGACGATTGCCGCGACCGCAGCGACCGCACCCGTCGCCAACGCAGCATCCGCCGCTAAATCTGCAGCCACGGACAGCCCGTCGTGCCCGTGGCTCAACCAGTCGCTCTCGGTGCACCAGCGAGTGCAAATGCTGCTGTCGCAGATGACGCTCGGCGACAAGGTCAACATGTTGACCGGCGCCGGGTTCAGCGAACCGTACGTCTTCTACATCTCGGCGATCCCGAGGCTGTGCGTCCCGGCCATGGGCCAGGAGGACGGCCCAGTCGGCGTGGGTGACGGGCTGACCGGCGTGACCCAGATGCCGTCGGCCGCATCCCTCGCGGCCACCTTCGACCCGTCGCTTGCGCGGTCGTACGGTCAGGTCGTCGGGTCGGAGGAACGCGGCAAGGGCGCAATGGTCGACCTCGGCCCGACGGTGAACATCGACCGCGACCCGCGCTGGGGCCGGTCGTTCGAGGCCTACACCGAAGATCCGTACCTGAACGCCGCGATCGCCACCGCCGACATCGAGGGCGTGCAGAGCCAGGACGAGATGGCCCAGGTCAAGCACCTGGCCGTGTATAACCAGGAGACCAGCCGCAACACCCCGGCGGACGACGCGATCGTCAGCACGCGCGCGCTGCACGAGATCTATCTGCCGGCGTTCTGGGCGGCAACTCAGGTTGCGAAGGCGTCGTCCGTGATGTGCGCCTACAGCACGATCAACAATCAGGCGGCCTGCCAGAACCAGTACCTGATGAACACCACCCTGGACCAGCGGTGGGGGTTCCCTGGCTTTGTGACGTCGGACTACCAGGCCACGCACTCGACGGTGCAGTCCGCCGACGCCGGCATGGACCAGGAAATGCCGGCGCCGCAGTACTACGGCTCGGCCCTGCAGGCAGCGGTTCAGGACGGCCAGGTGAGCATGGCCACCCTGGACCAGATGGTGGCCCGGATCCTGACCGAGATGTTCAAGTTCAACGAGTTCAACAACCCGCCGACCGGCTCTACCGGCACGACCGTCACCACTCAGGCTCACCAAGACGTCTCGACCCAGGTGGCCGAGGGTGGCACGGTCCTGCTGAAGAACACCGGCGGCACCCTGCCGCTGCAGGCGACCGGCGGCGGCACCATCGCGGTGATCGGGCCGGCTGCCTCGCCGGACCCGACCGACACCGGCGGCGGCAGCGCGTACGTGACTTCCACCTTCCACGTGACCCCGCTGCAGGGCATTCAGGCCGCGGCCGGCAATGGCACGACGGTGCAGTATGCACAGGGCCTGCCCACGGACACCTCGCTCACGCCGATCCCGAGTACCGACCTGAGCCCGGCTTACGGCAGCACTGGCTATGGCGGCACCTACACCGGCACGCTGACGGCGCCGGAGACCGGGACTTACGTGCTTGCGTTCCGCAACCCTGGCTCGTATACGGCTACGAATCTGTCCCTCAACGGCAAGGTGATCCTGGCCAACCCAGGCACGCCGCCGGTCTCGACCTACTCTGTCGGAGTCAACCTGCAGGCCGGCCAAACCTACAAGCTGCAGTTGTCCGGCGGCGGGCCATCCGCCAACCTGAGCTGGGCCACGCCGTCCGGCCTGGCGCCCAGCATTGCTCAGGCCGTCGCCGCGGCCAAGTCCGCAGCGACTGCGGTAGTGGTGGTGTCCGACGATACCGAGTCCGAAGCGGCCGACCGGGCCAGCCTTAATCTTCCGTCTGCGCAGGACGAGCTCATCTCGGCGGTGGCCGCGGCCAACCCGCACACCGTCGTGGTCGTCGATGCTGGCGCTCCCGTGGCTATGCCCTGGCTGAGCCAGGTCGCCTCCGTGGTAGACGCGTGGTATCCCGGCGAGAGCAACGGCACCGCGCTGGCCGCCGTCTTGTTCGGCCAGGTCGACCCCAGTGGCCACCTGCCTGTCACCTTCCCGGCTGACCTCTCGCAGGTGCCTGCGGCCAGCCCGAGTCAGTTCCCTGGCGTTGGCGGTCAGGTGCAGTACTCCGAAGGCATCAATGTCGGTTACCGGTACTACGACGCCAACAACGAGACCCCGCTGTTCCCGTTCGGCTACGGCCTGTCCTACACCAGCTTCCGGTTCAGCCAGCTCCGGATCAGCCGTGAGCAGGTCCAGAACACCGGCTCGGATCCGGGCGCTACGAACTGCCAGTGCAACGGCCAGTCGGGGACCCTTGTCACAGTGTCCGCCACGGTCACTAACACTGGCCAGGTAGCCGGATCGGACATCGCCCAGCTGTACCTGGGTGACCCTTCGGCCGCCGGCGAGCCGCCGCGTCAGCTCAAGGGGTTCCAGAAGGTGACCCTGCAACCTGGCCAGTCCACGACCGTGCAGTTCAGCCTTACCGGCCACGACCTCTCGTACTGGAATGACACGGCCAACGGCTGGGTCGTGCCCGACGGGCACTTCGGGGTGTACGTCGGTGACTCCTCGGCGCTGGCGAACCTGCCACTGCAGGGTGGTTTCGATGTCATCCGCACGCTCGGCGCGCGGTACGCAACGGTGCAGGCGCCGTCTGTGATCGCTGCCGGTTCCACCGCGACCGTGACCGCGACGTTGGTGAACAACGGCGACTTCGCCATGCCGCAGGCGCAGTTCGCACTGGATGTCCCGCACGGCTGGACCGTCGCATCTGCAGGCGCGGTCCCCGGTGCGGTCGAGCCGCACCAGACTGTGACGGCCCGGTTCGCCGTGACCGTGCCGGCAAGCGCACAGCCTGGCACCGGTACGCTCACCGCCAGGGTCACCTATCAGCAGACGGGACCTGGCGGGCCCAGTCCTGGCCTGGTCGAGGCATCCGCCTCGGTCGTCGTCCCGTTCTCATCCCTGGCCGCCGCGTATAACAACACCGGGATCAGTGACAACTCCGACGAATCCGCTGCCAACTACGACGGCGTTGGCGATAGCTTCTCCGCCCAAGCGCTAGCTGCTGCCACCCCGACGGCTCTATCGCCGGGAACGACAGTCACCACTGGCGGGACCACTTTCACCTGGCCAGCAGCCGGGGTTGGAAGCTCTGACAACGTGGTCGCCGCCGGTCAGACAGTGCAGCTGACTGGCACCGGGACCGACCTGGGCTTCCTCGGATCCAGCCAGAACGGCACCGCGACCGGCACGGTCAGTGTCAACTACGCCGACGGCACCAGCCAGTCCTTCAACCTGAACATGGCTGACTGGTATGCCAACAGCCCTGCGGTCGGGAACCACTTGCTGACCACCAGTTCCAGCTGGAACTTCCAGAGCAACCCGATCGGCTCGCATCCGGTGAGCGTGTACTTCGCCTCGGTGCCGCTACGGCCCGGCAGGCAGGTCACTTCGGTCACGCTGCCGACAGTGGCCGGGGCGGGCGGTACTACGGCCATGCATATCTTCGCCATGGCCATCGGAACTGGCAGCCCTACGACAGGCGCGCCGTACTCCTCCCTAGCTGCCGCGTACGACAACGCCGGGATCAGCGACAACTCCGATCCGGGCGCCGCCAACTTCGACGGCACCGGAGACAGCTACTCGGCGCAGGGGCTGGCGGTCGGCACGCCGACTCCGCTCTCCGCGGGCGGCCAGGCCACGATCGGCGGTACGACGTTCACCTGGCCTGGCGCGGTCGGCGCACCTGACAACGTGATCGCTGATGGCCAGACCATCGACATGTCCGGGTCGGGGACCGATCTCGGCTTCCTCGGGGCGGCCGGCTTCGGCGCGGCTAGCGGGACTGGCACCGTTACCTACACCGACGGCACTACCCAGTCGTTCGGCCTGGTTATGGCGGACTGGTACAACAATGCCGCGGTCGCCGGGGATGAGGTCGCGACGACCACCTCGAGCTGGAACTTCGCCAGCAGCACGCAGGTCAATCACGCGGTCAGCATCTACTTCGCCTCGGTGCCGCTGGAGCCAGGCAAGACCGTGGCGTCTGTCACGCTGCCGACGGTGAGCAGCGGCGTAGGTAACGGCGTCAACGCCATGCACATCTTCGCAATGGCGATCGGCTCGGGCACGCCGACCAGCGGCGGCTAGCCGGGGTGCGGACCCGTGCCGCACCGCGGCCGTCAGCTGATGGCGCCCGCCGGAAGCAGCGCGTGAACGCCCCAGGACTGGTTCGCCACCTGCGTGACCCTCAGGTCGAGCACCGGGCTGGCGATCGCCAGCGCCGTTGCCTTGTCAACCCGGTAGCTAGCCTGCAGCCAGGTCAGCATCGCGTCGAGCGCATCGCCCATTGCCGCGTTGAGATCCGGGCTGAAGCCAAAGGTGATCTGGCCGGCCGGAGTCTCGGCGTGCACTCCTGGAACCAGCCGGTGCGTCACCAGGTCGAGCTGAAGCTCGGTTGTCATGCCGCATTCGATAGCGGTGCCCGCGACTTCGCCGTCGCCCTGGGCAGCGTGGCCGTCGCCGATGCTCAGCAGCGCCCCTGACACGGCAACAGGCAGATACAGGATCGATCCGGCGACCAGCTCCTTGCAATCGATGTTGCCGCCGCCGACCGGCCTCGGCGGGATGGTCGAGTGCTCGCCTGGCTCGTCCCAGGCCACGCCGGTCACGCCGTGGAACGGGGCTATCCGCACCGTGTGCCCCCGGTCGCTGGTAGCTACCCCCGCGTCCGCGTCAATCTGCCAAAGCAGCCAGGCAGGCGGGCCCTCGTGCAAGCCGAGTCGCCTGGTCAGCGGGGTGTCGCGGCCCGCCGCGACGGTGTAGCCCCAGCTGTCAGGCTGCATCGAAACGAAGCGCACCGCAAGAACGTCGCCCGGCACCGCACCGCGCACACCTATCGGCCCCGTCAGGCAATGGCCCCTGCGCCCCTTGCCGGCCATTGTCGGCACCGTCTCGCCCGGAAACGTCTGCGGCTCCAGGTAGCCGGACGCGTTCAGCGAGCGCAGCACGATCGTGTCGCCGGGGTCGACGGTCAGGGCCGGCGGCAGGTCACGGGAGAACACGTCTACCGTCGTCGACGGCGACGGGTCGAGCTGGTGGTGAGTCATGCAGTGATCTTCCCCGCTTACGCGAGATGCGTCGAGCCTGCGGTCGCCGGTCCAGTTAGTCTCGCTAAGGCGGCCACCAGAGCGCGCATTCTAGGTTTGGCCGATTAGCTGCCAGCCTCGGCAGCACGGAGCAGTGACGGACACTAGGTGACGAGCAGCTACACAAGTGGAGCGGTCCGATGACGCGAGAAGACGATGCCGGGGACGTGCTTGATGACTGGATGGACACAGTGTGCACCGAGCTTGGCATCGAGCCCGACGCCGCTGTCCGCAAGACGGTGCTCGACCTGTCCAGGGTCGTGGCGCACACGGTCGACCGTCCGGCCGCGCCGCTGACGGCCTTTCTGTTGGGCGCGGCGGTCGGTCGCGGCGAGCCACTGACGGCGACAGCCGGGCGGATCGTGCAGCTCGCGCGCGGCTGGGCCAAGCCGGAGTGACGCGCTCCGCCTCATGTCCGCGCCGACCGGTGTGGCCACAGCCGCAGCTCAGCCACCTGCGGCGATGCGGTGGCTGCAGGTGTAGACGTTCATGGACGGGCCGCGCAGGAACCCGACCAATGTGAGTCCAGCCTCCTCGGCAAGCTCGACCGCGAGGGAAGACGGCGCGGACACCGCGGCAAGCATCGGGATGCCGGCCAGGACGGCCTTCTGTACCAGCTCGAACGAGGCCCGGCCGCTGACCAGCAGGATGCATCCGGCCAGCGGCAGGCGGCCGGCCAGCAATGCCCAGCCGACCACTTTGTCGACCGCGTTGTGCCTGCCGACGTCCTCGCGGACGGTGATCAGCTCGCCTTCGGCGGTGAACAGGCCAGCCGCGTGCAGCCCGCCTGTGTTGGCGAAAACCCGCTGGGCGGCGCGGAGCCGGTCGGGCAGCGCGGCCAGTACCTCCGGCCGGACGCGCACTGGATCGGCGGCCATCGCTGCCTGCGGCAGGACGCAGATGTCCTGAATGCTGGCTTTACCGCAGACGCCGCAGGCACTGGTGGTGAGGAAGCTGCGGCGGGCGCCTGTCGCGACGGTGACCCAGGGAGCCAGGGCCACGTCGACGATGTTGCCGAGCCGGTCGTGGCCGGCGTGGCCGCAGGTGGTGCCGTCGCAGATCGTCATGCCCGTGATCTGTGACGGCGAGCTGATGACGGCTTCACTGACGAGGAACCCGGCCGCCAGCTCGAGGTCATCGCCGGGTGTGCGCATGGTCATGGAGAGCGCGGTGCCGTCGACCCTGATGCCGAGCGGCTCCTCGGCCGCCAGGACATCCGCACGGTCTGACGCACCGCCGGGTCGGCCGTCCCCGGCCAGCGTGACTCGCTGCACCCGCCGTCGCACCGTCCGCCCGGCCACCTGCACCGTCCTTCCGGCCCGGACCTGCCCGCTGGGTACCAGCGTAAGCGCCCGCTCGGTTCCGAGTTCGTCCAGCGCCGCGCCGTCGCTGTTGTCGCTTCGCCGCGAAGCCCGGACGATCTTCGGTAGCGACGCCAGGGGCTACGACGCGGGTCGCTAGCCGCGCTGAGCGGAATGCTGACGGAAGAATCATGAACCGCGCTGATGAGCAGCTCCGTGCGGCAGCCCGCACTGCAGCCGACATGTTCCCTAAGGGCGGCAAGCTGCCGCCGCTCCGGCTGGCCGAGCGGGTCGGCGGCCGCCGGGCTCACGCCAGCCCCGCGGGCGGCGCGCGGATGGTCCGGCGCTGGTTCGCTCCGCTAACGGCCGCTGCTGCCGTCATCGCCGTCGTTGGCGTACTGACCGTTCCGCATCTCATCGCGGCCAACGCCGGTCACCACAAGCCTGAACATCAGATCCCCGCGGCGTCGTCGGCGGCGTCGCAGCACGGGCGGCGGCAGCTTGACGCCCTGGTCGCCGAGTGGGTCGCGCCCGCGACGGGGTCACAGTATGACCGCGGCGGCAGGGTGATCTGGATGCTGAAGGCGCAGGAACTCCGCAGCTTTGCACGGTGCATGGCGGGCAAGGGCTATCACATCAGCGACAGCAGCTCGCCGTACAACCTCGCCGACTTCACCGGCTGGGTAGCCGGCTTCCTCGATGGCGCCGGCAGCCGCGGTGCGTCCAACAGGACGATGCAGTCGCTCGCGCGGCACTGGACTTCAGTCTTCGTCACGTGCGCCACGCCGATCGTCGGCATCTGGCAGCGCATTCTGCTCGACGCCCAGCCAGGCTTCCTGCACCAGCACGCGCAGCAGATCGCCCGGCTCGACAACCTTGCCTCGCGGGAGCTGGTCCAGCAGCACGACTAGCTAGCGGCCTACCCAATGCGGGAGGTACCACCGCCACGTGCTCAGCCGGACTTGCGGGCTATTACGACCTCGGTGTCGCCAGGCCAGTCCCAGAAAACGCCCTTGGCAGAGCGGTTGGCGAGCAGCGCCCGCACCTCCCTGGCGAAGTCGTCAAGACGATCACCAAACAGGTGCGGTGCCGAGTATGAGAGGGAAAAGTAGCCCGACAGTACGCTCTCGCTATCTCGTAGCAGGTCAGGGACGCCTGGGACGAAAAACTGCTGCAGACGACCAAAGCGCGTGCGGGCCAGCACATCCTCGAAGCGGTGAGTTCGCTGCGGGGCGGTGCCCTGGCCGGCGCGCCGGGTAGAGCCAAGATATTTCCCCACCAGCGCATTGATCTCATCGTGGGGGATCGGAGGCACCCCAGGGTCTGGTGGCCGGGGCCGCCCCGTCACCGTGTGGACGATGAGTGCCAGCGCACCGCCGGGCTCCAGCATGTCGTAGACGGTCTCGGCCACTGGCTGCTCGTCGGTCCAGTGGAAGGACTGGCCGAAGGTCACCAGTCTGTACGACCCTGGCGCGACCGCCGGCAGGTCCGCAGCCAGGCCCTGGACCCACCGGATGTTCGTGACGCTTTTTTCCTTAGCTACGCGACGGCCCTCCGCAAGCATGGCGGCGTCAGGGTCCAGGCCGACCGTATGCGCGAACAGATGAGCGAGGCGGACTGTCAGCACGCCAGGGCCGCAGCCGACATCCAGAAGCCGACCGTTCCCATCGAGACCCGTCTCCTGTGTCAAAACGGCCTCGAGTTCCGGCGAGTACGCAGGGCGGCCGTAGCGATAGTGGGCAGCAGAGCCGAGATAGATGGTCGGGTCGTACGGCACCGGACCAGCATCCGCCCTCCGCGACCACTGCGCCACCGTTAACAGCGCCGGGCTGACAGCGCGTCCCGGACAGCGGTCCGTGCCTGTTGCTGGCGCTAGGGGTCAGGACCCAGCCCGGAGCCAGTCCTCTGCCGGTGGCTAACGTCGTGGGTATGCCTGACAACAAGGCACAGCTCAACCTTGACAGTAGGGATATATCCTCCGGCTCGGGCGGAACTGGCCGGCGCGTGGTGGAGCGCATCGATGACGCAGAATCCATGGAACTCCTCAGAACCGAAAGAATCGGGCATCTGGCCTACGACAGCCGTTACGGGCCGCTCGCGCTCCCGCTTGAGTACGAGGTCTTTGAGGATTCGATCGTCTTCCTCACGTACGGGCCCTTCTTCACCGAAGAGGATCTGCGTACCGGCATCGCCCGTGCCGAGTACCACGTCCACGTGGAGGTCGATCACCTCGATCCAGAAGCACGCGAGGGCTGGATGGTGATTGCCGCGGGTGCTGCGCATCACGTCGACGATGAGGCTGAGCGTGCAGAGCTCGCCAGGGTCTGTCTAAAGCCGTGGGTTGAGGGCGAGTCCGACCACATGATCCGGGTCAAGCCCGTCCATGTCGGGGGCCAGCGTATCCGCGCGGCGTAATTGTCGGCCGGCTTTACTTTCGACGCCTGCCCCGGTGCCGCAGTGAGCCCAAGGTTTGCCCGGCGGGCAGGCCGGGGAAGGAGAGGTCCTGCTGCTCACGATGGGGGACGGATAGGGCGAGGCATAGACATGGTGACCGGCAAGCGGGCGCTAGTGACCGGCGCGGGGCGGGGCATCGGGGCCGCGGTGGCGCGGCGCCTAGCCGCTGACGGCGCTGCGGTGGCGGTCAACTACCGCTCCAGCGCCGCTGACGCCGAGGCCCTGGTAGCCGAGCTGACCGAGAAGGGCTTCCACGCGGTCGCGCTGCAGGCCGATGTCAGCGACCCGGCTGCCTGCGCACCGTTGGTCGAGCGCGCCGTGGACGCACTCGGCGGGTTGGATGTGCTGGTCAGCAACGCGGGGGTGGAATACTTCGGTGCGCTGGCGTCAATCACGCCGCAGGACTTTGAGCGCGTGTTCGCCACGAACGTGGCCGCCCAGTTGTTCACTACGCAGGCCGCCTCCGCGGTGATGGGCGAGGGTGGGCGGATCGTTCTCACCTCGTCGGTCAGCGCCCGGATAGCGGTGTTCGAGCACAGCTTGTACGCCGCCAGCAAGGCGGCTGTCTCCGCGCTGGTGCTCAACCTGGCTCCCGAGCTGGCCCAGCGCGGCATCACGATCAACGCCATCGCGCCGGGCGGCACGCGCACCGGCATGGCAGCCGAGTACGGGAAGAAGTACGCCAACCCTGCGCTGCATGGTCTGCCTGGGCTGCAACCGGACGTGCTGCCGCGGCTGGGCAGCGCGCTCGGGCGCCTAGCCGAGCCAGAGGAGATCGCCGCCGCGGTCGCCTTCCTCGCCTCGCCGGATGCCTCTTATGTCACGGGCTCTACGCTGGCCGTCGACGGAGGGCGGCTGTGAACCCGGTCCGGCGCAGGCCGAGGTAGCTAGAAGGCTCCGGCATCGAACGCCCCGATGCCCATGAGCTGGTGGAGCTCCCACTCGATCACTTCGACGGTCGCGCCCGGACTCTGCAAGAGCGGATCTGCGTGGACGATGCGTGTCGCTTCCGCGATGCCAGGTGCCCGCATGATGTAGATGCCCAGGCGAGGGTCCGTGGCAGGCCCGGACATAATGATGGTGCCCGTGTCGTGCACGTCCTTCAGCCAGGCCAGGTGCGCGGGGAGCAGGTCGCGCCACGACTGTGGCGCCTGCGTCATGCGGCGGATGGCCAGATACCAGTTCATAGACGCGAGCACGATGGCCGCTTACTTGATGTGGGCAACCGGTGGCGTCAAGGCAACTTGCCCTGGCGAGGAGCACTTGCCGGTCGCCATGCGGTTGGCGACGACGCGGGCCTGATTGTTGCTGGCGTTGATCTGATCGATGTAGGAGTTTGCGCTCGCCATCGCGTGCGCCATGCTCGACTTGGCGGTCGTGATCAGCGCCGGGGCTGACGTCGGGCCGGACAGCCCGGCCTTGCTCAGTCGTCGCTGGTCGGCGCCCGCTGTCCGGATGTCCATCCGGATCTTAGTGATCTCCGCGGACAGGGCCTGACGATCGCCGAGCGCCGACAAAGCCGCGCCATTCACCCCGTGAGCAATCCCGACGGTCGTCGAGGCGGCCGTGCAGTACCGATTGTCGCCGGAGGCAGCCTGCTTCTCAGTCGCCAGGCGAGACCGCGCAGTCGCAGCGTCGCGGGCGAAGTGGTCCACGTCGTTGGTGAGCTTCGCCTGCGGCGCGAGACTGGCGGCCTGGTAGAGCGAGGCGAGGTCCGTCTGCGTATTGTGCTGCACGGCCCTGCCATTCGCGGACGGATGGCTGCCCGCTCCCGCGGCCACCAGGTTCTCGTGCTGAGCGCTCCTGCGCAGCGCCGCGACCGCGTGGTTGTAGCTGGAACTGCTGGACCGGGTGAACGTCGTGGTACGGACTGCTCCGTCGGCATGCGGGACGGCCAGTGTCAAACTGCTGCCAGACAGCCTTCCGTAGGCTCGGCTATGCAGAAACAGGCCACGAGCGAAGGTCAGATTGACCGACGTGCCCTGGACGGTGCCGGTGAACGGCACGCTGTTCACCGCGAGTGAGGCTGCTGGCGCCGCGCCGGCGATGTTACCGGCCGTGAGGGTACCCCGGATGTGGCCGCCGGCCGTGATCCGCCACTGGATGAAGGTGAGCTCTGATTTGTTGTTCGCCAGATAGGTAGCAGGGCCGTCGGCTGAGTGGGCAGAAGTTGCAGACCCAGTGCAGCTCGCGACGGCAAGAAGCATGGCAGTCGTCGTGCACGCAACAATGAAGCGTTTCATCGCGTCACCTGGGCTTCGTGACACTGGAGACACCAAACACTGGTGAGCAGAGTGTTAATCAGCCCACGATGCTATTCAGGGTCTTTA
Source organism: Streptosporangiaceae bacterium (assembly GCA_035570295.1). Classification (GTDB taxonomy): domain Bacteria; phylum Actinomycetota; class Actinomycetes; order Streptosporangiales; family Streptosporangiaceae; genus JAJYUU01. The sequence goes on along the minus strand of DATMMA010000089.1, from coordinate 11,186 downwards.
CCCCGTCCCGTGGCGGGCCAACCCGGCTCGCTGGAGCGTCCAGGGCGGCCCAGATAGTCGGCCAGCCAGGGCCCGGTCACACTGCCCGCGGCCTGGCTCACCTCCTCTGGCGTTCCAGCCGCGAGAATGTGTCCGCCGTCTGGACCGCCGCCCGGCCCCATGTCAACGAGGTGATCGGCGGCCGCCAGCAGGTCCAGGTCGTGGTCGATGACGATGATGGTGGCTCCGGCGTCTAGCAGCCGGTCGAACACGCCCACCAGGGTGGCCACGTCGAGCGGGTGCAGGCCTGTGGATGGTTCGTCGAAGACGTACAGCGTATTGCGCTGGCTGCTGCGCAACCGGGAAGCGATCCGCAGCCGCTGCGACTCGCCGCCGGAAAGGGACGGCGTGGGCTCGCCGAGACGCAGGTAATCGAGGCCGACTTCGCTGACGGGGCGGAGCGCCGCGGCTATCGGCGCCTGGTCGGCAAACCGCTTGAGAGCGTCCCGCACGCTCAGGCTGAGTACGTCGGCCACCGTCAGGCCGTCCACGCTGACCGCAAGGGTAGCGTCGTTGAAGCGGGCGCCGTGACAGGCCGGGCACGAGACGGCGATGTCAGGCAGGTACTGCACGTCGAGGTCAATGTGGCCCAGCCCTCGGCAGGTCGGACACTGGCCCTCTCGAGTATTGAACGAGAAGTGCCCCGCCTTCCAGCGCCGCCGGCGGGCGTATTCAGAGCCGGCAAACATGGCGCGGATATGGTCGAACGCTCCGCAGTAGGTAGCCGGAGTGGACCGTGTGTTCAGCCCGATGGGCGAGGCGTCGATCTGGACGACCTGGCGAATGCCGCGCAGGTCCAGGCCGCGGACGTGGCCAGGCTGCGCAAACCCGCTAAGGCGCGCGCGTGCGGCGGGGACGAGACTGTCCAGGACGAGGGCGGTCTTGCCAGCTCCGGACGGCCCGGCGAGTGCGGTCAGCCGGTTCACCGGGAAGGCTGCGGTGAGGTCGTGCAGGTTGTAAAGGTCGGCGATCTCGATAGAGATGTGCTCACCTCCGCCTGAGCGCCGCGGCCGGTCATCGGGTATGGCCGCGGCTCCGGCCAGGAACGGGCCCATGACCGAGCGAGGGTCGGCTTCAAGCTGGGCCGGCGTCCCCTGGGCGATCACCGTGCCACCCTCTGCGCCCGCTCCGGGGCCGAGTTCGATGACCCAGTCGGCGGACCGGATTAGGTCCCGCTCATGCTCAACCACGACGACGGAATTGCCGTTCCGGGCCAAGGCGGCGATGGTATCGCGCAGCCCCAGGACATTGCTGGGGTGAAGCCCTACCGATGGCTCGTCCAGTACGTACAGCATTCCGGTGGTGCTCGCACGCACCGTCGAGGTGAGCTCAATACGCTGTCGCTCGCCGGTCGACAACGAGTCGCCTGGCCGGTCCAGTGTCAGGTAGCTGAGCCCTAGATCAAGCAGCGGCTCAAGCCTGCCGTCCAGCTCGGCGAGCAAGCCGGTCGTCAGCCGACTTAGCTCGGCGGGGAGCCCGCCCGGCAAACCTGCTGCGAAGTCGCGCAGTTCGGCGAGGCTGAGCGCGCTGATGTCGGCCAGGTTGCTGCCATGGAGTTGTGAGGAAAGTGCCTCCGGTCGCAGCCGGGTGCCGTGGCACACCGAGCAGACACGAGTAATGAGGAAGCGCTGCACCAGGCGGCGGGTGCGCTCGTTGTCGCTGCGCAGCGACCGTTCCACGGCGGCAACAGCGTTGTCGTAGTTGACCGACAGCTCGACGGTCCGCTCGTTCCGGTCCGAGCGCAGTCTGACCTGGCGCCGGACCGGCCGCCGTGCAGCACGATGTCCCGTTCGCCGTCGGTCAGCGACTCGTAGGGCACGTCGAGCCGGACGCCGAGCTCGCGCGCGGCGTACATCGACAGCCGCCGCCCGCCTGAATTCCACGGCAGCACCGCGCCTTCCTCAATGGTTTTACCCGGGTCGGCGACCAGCGTGCTCTCGTCAACTTCGGACCGGACGCCGAGGCCCTGGCAGGCGGGGCATGCGCCGTAGGAGTTGAAGGCAAAGGACTCGGCGCTCGGGTGCTCGAAGCGGGCACCGCACACCGGGCAAACCACCTCAGCCGCGTACGTACTGACCGACGGACCGAGGCGGTGACCGTTCGGGCACACGTGCGAACCCAGCCTCGACATCATCAGTCTCAAGACGCTCAGCACCTCGGACATCGTGCCGACGGTGCTGCGCGGCCCTGGTATCCGCGGCCTCTGCCGCAACGCCAGCGCGGCCGGAAGGTGCTCGATCCGGTCAACGTCCGGCCGCTGAGCCTGAGTCAGCCGGCGGCGACTGTACGTGCTGAGACCCTCCAGGAATCGCTGCATTCCCTCCGCATACAGCGTGCCCATAGCCAGCGACGTCTTGCCTGATCCCGACACCCCCACGACGGCAACTGTCCGCCACAACGGGACGTCGACGTCTACGTCCATCAGGTTGTTGTGCCGGGCCCCGCGCACGCCGATGACCGCCGGGATGGCACCGCCGAGCCGCCTCTCCTCGAGCAGGTCAGCCCGGTCCTGCAGGCGGCTATGGCCTTCGGTGCCCGGCCGGGAGCTGACCATCGTGGCGCCTTTCCAACTGCTAGGCCGGCAGCTGGGCCGGCTGGCGCCGGCCCAGCTGCAAAGCGATCAGGGCTGAACAGGTCTGCTGACGCCGAGCCCGCGGTCGAGGCGCAGCGACTGCATTATCTGGAACGTGGTGGTGTAGGTGAACACCTCGATGTCGGCAGCAGCGAGCACGCCGGTGTACTTGGCGATGACGGGCGCCGCGGCGCGTTCGGTCACGGTGTCGAGGTGAGCTTTTACCCCGGCCCAGAAGTTCTCCCCGGCCGCCATGTAGAAGGGCACTGGGTCGACCGCGCCCAGCGCTTCTTTCGCGCTGGCTTCGATGTCGGCGATGTACTGCTGGTGCACCGCGACGTCATCGCGGGTGGCGAGCCGGCCGAGGTGCCCGCCGATGAGGTGCGTCCACGGGTAGTCCAGCGCGGTGGCCGGGGCCTGCATGTACCCGGCGACGTCCTCGGTGAGGTTGACATTGTAGATGGGCACCCAGCCGGCGTTGACGACGTCGATGAGCATCAGGGTGTCGTGATCCGGGAAGTGGATGTAGATGTTGTCCGGCGAATGGTTGGGGCCGTGCCAGGCCAGCTCGGCGCGCTCGCCGCCGACCTCGAGGGTGTAGCGGTCGGCAAAGGTGATCTCCGGCAGCGGCCGGGCCGGGTCGTTGTCGCGCTGCAGCAGCCGTCGGGTCTCCTCGTGCCCGATGCGGACCACGTCGCCGTCGAACAGCGAGGCCGCGCCGGCGTGGTCGGCGTGGTGATGCGAGTAGACCAGGTGGGTCACCGTGTTGGGCACGCCGTTGGCGGCGGCGATCTCGTCCACGGCGCGCCGCAGGTTGCCCCCGATGGACGGCGGCGCGTCGAACAGCACCACGCCGTCGCGGGTGGTCAGGAACGCCGACTGGTAGACACCATCGGTGACCCAGTACAGGTTCCGCTCGACCCGTCCGACGTAGTATCTCTGGTCGTTGAGCGCCGGACCGAGCGCTGACCGCGGGATGGGGGCGTAGTCGGGCAGGTCTACGGCGCCGGAGGCTGGTGATGTCAAGGTATCTCCCTGGAATGTTGGCACGTCCCCTTGGCGGCCGTGCACACTGCGCTAGTAGCCCAAGGCTTGCTCTAGGGCAGGTGAGAGTTCCTCACCGGATGATGGTGATTCGGGCGCGTCTGACGCTGGCATCGAAGCGCGCCACCACCGTGAAGCCGCTGCCGGCGAGAGCCTCCGCCGTGGCGTGCCCAAGCCCACCGCCGGCGCCGGCCACGATCGCTACATGAGTGTTCATGACGTCTGCCTCCCGTCGACAGCCGCGGTCGGCTCAAAGACGGCGGAGAACAGGTAGCTAGTCGCTAGGCTGCGATAAGGTCGCCATTTCTCGGCGATGGCGAGGACCTCCTGCTCGGCCGGAAGGTGGTCTAGCTGGTAGGCGGCTCGCACTGCCTTGCGGAGCGCGAGGTCACCCGGCAGAACGATGTCTTCCCGTCCGAGCGCAAGGATGAGTGCGCCTTGCACGGTCCACGGTCCTATGCCAGGTATCGCGGTCAGTTCTGCCATCAGCTCGTCGTCTGTCAGGGTGCTCAGAACTTCCGGGTCCAATCGGCCGTCGGAGAGCCGCGCGGCGAGGTCACGGAGCGTGCTGATCTTCCGCCAGGAGAGTCCGGCATCGCGGAGTGTGGCCGGTTCCGTGCTCAGCAGCTCAGCCGGGGTTGGCAGGCGCCCGCCGAACAGCGCCTCGATGCGGGCAAGCGTGTGGCGGGTGGCCGGAACGGAAAGTTGCTGGCCGATGACCTGAAACAGCAAAGCGCCAAACAGGTCCATCGGCGGGAGTTGCCTCATCCATGCCTTGGGGTCGAATGCGGGCCGCTCATCGATGAGCCGCGCCAGCACAGGATCGGCGGCGCGAAGACGGTTCCGTGCCCGGCGCAGCCACGCGGCGTGGCTAAGATCCTCGGCCGCGGAACCCGCTCCGTTATTTCGAGGACCCTGCCCGTCGCCATCCGCGTGCTCAAGCCGCGCGGGTGGTCTCGATGTAGACGTTGACTTGACCATGACGGGGGTGGTCCCTTCTTGGTGATTGCCGGCGGACGCATACCCGATGTTGCGGACTGTTACGGTGAGCGGTTGTCATCTGGTTCTGGTGATTGGCCTTCAGGCGGGAGTTGATGGACCTCGAGGAGGTCGAGACCCAGCGCCTCAATCTCAGCCAGGACGCCGTACAGCGCCGACTTGTCCAGCCGTCCCGTGAGAATGGTTACCGGGTCTTGTTGCTCTGAGACCATCGCCGGGAACGCGGAAAGCAACGTGGCGCCCAGGTGGCCCCTGATCCTGATGCTGTACACAGCAGATCCCGGATACATGCCACGATGGTCAGGCGCCGCCGGGTGAACCAGCATCGCCAGGATCAGGTGAGAGCGCTAGCCGGCGATGCTCGCCGACAGCAGCCGCAGGTCACGCGCGCGCTCTACTGCAGAGGAGCGATCCTGCGCGCCGAGCTTTGCGTAGATGTTTCGGATATGAGTGTTAACGGTGTTTACCGAAACAGACAGCTGGGCGGCGATCTCGGGCCTGGACAGGTTCGTCGGGAGATACCGCAGGACCTTGAGCTCGGTCGGGCTGAGCTGTTCGGCCGGCAGTGACCAGGCCGGTCCCTTGTTCGGCGCGGATGAGCCGCGCAGAACGTCGAGGATGATATTGAGCAATGACGCGTGAGCTGTCTGATGCCAGGGCATCGATTCGAGCAGCTCATGTGCGCCGGTGATCGCGAACGGGAGGACCAGCCTGTCAGCTTCCGCGAGTGCCAGGGCACGCTCAGCAGCCTCGCTCGCCGCGCGCGGGTCGCCGAGCTCACGGTAGGCGAGGCCGGCTAGCAGCTGAGCCCCCACGACTGTCACATAACCGACGGCTGGCGCCGTGCCGTCGAGAACATCCAGCAGTTCGCGGAGCGCCCCGGCCGCATCGCGCTCTGCTAGGCAGATCATCGCGCGCGCGTTGCGGATCTCGCCAGTGCTGCCTTGCTCGCCATCGAGCGCCGCGAGCAAGGCGCGGGCCTCTCCGAGCATGCCGAGACGGGCTTGCGTGCCAACCGTCCAGCCGGCGAGCTGACTCGCAAGAGCATGCGAGCCGGCGAGTTGCGCTTGCATGCGTCCAGCCGCGACGAACTCTCCTAGCGCCTTATCGAGCCTGCCGCGGGCAGCGTCGAGGAGTCCTGCTGTCAGGTGTAGCAGCAGCCTGATGGCGGGGCCGCTGTCTGTTTGCAGCGCCAGTTCGGTGCGCTGTAGCCATCGCTCGGCTTGGTCGAACTCGCCGGTCCAGATCAGCACGCCGGCCAGTGTCACCAGCGCGGGCGCGGCGATGGGCTCGGTGCCCCAGCCGTGTCGTTCGGCGAGAGCTATCGCCTCCTCGCAGCGCCGCCGCGCAGTGGCGAATGGCTCAATCTTCGACGCCAAAGCGAGTTCTGCGAGACAGGCGACTTCAAGGTAGGGTCGGCCGATCTTGCGTGCCAGGTCAGCCCCTTCCCGAAGATGGAGCTCACCGTCCCGGTTTCCTAGTGACCACGCTTCGACTGTTCCCAGGGTCATCAGCGCGACAGCTCGCAGGTCATAGTCGAGCGCGACGTCGTCGTCGGACTGCCCGGTCACCGGCGCGGCGAGGAACTTGACCTGTTCGATGACCCCGGCTAGGTGACCGCGCCGTCTCGCCAGCGAGAGTTTCAGCGCGGCAGTGGCCACGCGCAGGCGGCGCTGACGATCTGGCGGGACGGTCCCGACGCAGGATTCCGCAACCGCCAGGTGGGCGGCCGCCTCGTCGAGGCGGCCCTGGACGAGGTTCGTCGTCGCGCGCGCCAGGGCCAGATCGGGACCGCCCGCGCCCGCGCCGGGCGGGAATGAGCCCAGCAACACCTGGATGGTCTGCGCTCGCCCGTCGAGCGTCAGGCTGAACGAGTGATCGGCGAGCAGCCGCGCCGCGTCAGACCAGTCGGCCGCCGCTTGCAAGTGGCGGATGGCGTCGACAATCTGGCCATGCTGGGTGAGCCAGCCTGCGGCAAGCCTGTGCAGGGCCGGCACTTCCGCGGGTTGCGTCCGGCGCAGCTCCAGCCGGAGCATGTCCCCGAACAGGTGGTGGTAGCGGAACCAGGTCCGGTCAGGATCAAGCGAAACGACGAAAGCATTGGCATCTTCGAGGTCGAGCAGGATCCTCTCCGAGCCGTGGCGGTCAGTCAGCAGATCCGCCAGCTCCCCGTTGACGCGATCGAGAAGAGAAGTGCGCAGCAGCATCTGCCGCACTTCCTCCGGCTGGCGTTCCAGCATCTCGGCTATCAGGTACTCGGCGATCGTGCGGCTGGTACCTGAGAACTCGGCGACGAAACGCTCCGGGTCAGGGTGGCCAGCCAGGGAGATCGCCGCAAGCCGCAGGCCTGCCGCCCACCCTTCGGTGCGCTGATGCAGCAGCGCAACCCCGGTGTCTGATAGCGGCAGTCCCGAGGCATCGAGCAGCTCACGGGTCTCGCGCAAGCTAAAGCGCAGATCCGCAGCCCGGATCTCCGCTAGATCACCCGTCAGGCGCAGCCGGTGCAGGCGCAGCGGGAGATCGTGGCGCGTTGCCAGAATCGTGTGCACATGGGAGGGAAGGTCCGCCAGCAGTTCCGTGAGCTGACTGAGCGCCTCTGATGAGGTCAGCTCGTGCAGATCGTCAATGATGATGCAGGTGCGGTCGGGGTGCTCTGCGAGTTCCGAGAGTACCCGCTCCACCATGGCCGGCCCGTTGAAATCGGGCGTCGCCGCCGGAGGCTCTGCGCTGTTCGCTGTGCCGGCGGCCTGCCGTACCGCCTGCAGCAGGGCAAGCCAGAACTGCTGTGCGTCGCGCTGGTCGCGCCGCACTTGCATGACGCCAAGCCGAGAGAACTGACCCGGGCCGTCTGCCCAGGCGCGCAACAATGACGTCTTGCCGCTGCCGGCCGGAGCCGAGATGATGGTCACCCTAGCCGCCGCAGCACGATCGAGAGCGGCGAGAAGATCGTTCCGGTCTATTAGCAGCGGGGCTGTTAGAGCCACTCTCAGAGGCCTTGCCCTGGCAACCACGCCTGAGCACGAGCGCAAGCGGCAATATCCAGCAGGCCCTGCCCTCTCACCATCCCGTCAGCGTACGTGCTTCTGCGTGGGCCGGGAAGTACCGCTGCTTGCTTGCGCAAGCAATAGACTACCGGGCCGGGCCGGTCAGCGTCCCGGATACCGGATTTGACGGTCATAGCACCCGTTGTTCGGCTGAAGATCCGGGTACGGCGGCTCACAGGGCGGCATTGCCGCGCACTAGAGATCCGCGCACCAGCAGGTACCTGTTCGGCGGGTAGGTAAGACGGGTACCTGCTCAACCGAAGGTACGGGGCCATCTCAATCGACTGCGAGCGGCCATGACGCTGTCAATGCCCGGATGGGCCGCGGACGCGCTGGTGATCTTCGGGATCACCGGGGACCTCGCGCGGAAGATGACCTTCCCGGCGCTCTACCGGCTCGAACGGCGTGGCGCCCTGACCTGCCCGGTGATAGGCATCGCGCCCGACCCGCTGACTACTGATGAACTGGCCCAGCGGGCCCGCCAGGCAATCGAGGACTCTGGTGAACCGCCTGACGAGGCGGTGTTCTTCCGGCTGGCCGGGCGGCTGACCTATCTGGCCGGCGACGCGACCGATACGCAGCTGTACAAGGCGTTGGCAGTCCAGCTGTCCGGGGCGCGGCGGCCGTTGTACTACCTGGCCGTGCCCCCCTCACTGTTCGCGCCGATCGTGGAACGGCTGGATGCCTTCGGCCTGCTCGGGGATGCCAGGGTGGCGGTGGAGAAGCCGTTCGGGCAGGACCTGGCGTCGGCGCGGGAGCTGAGCGCCCGGCTGCGCCAGGTCCTCGATGAGCGGCAGCTCCTGCTCGTGGATCACTTCCTGGCCAAGGAGCCGGTGATCGAGATCGAGTACCTGAGGTTCGCGAACGTCGCCATGGCCGATCTCTGGCAGCGCGTCAGCGTCGAGGCCATTCAGATCACGATGGCCGAGGACTTCGGGGTCGGTGATCGCGGCCGGTTCTACGACGCAACGGGGGCGCTGCGGGACGTGGTGCAGAACCACGTACTTCAGGTGCTGGCGCTGGTGGCCATGGAGCCGCCCGTCGGGCCGTCGGCCGACGACCTGCGGGACAAGAAGGCCGAGGCGCTCAAGGCGGTGCTGCCAGCGGACCCGCAGCGCTGCGTGCGCGGCCAGTACGACGGCTACCAGCAGGTTCAAGGGGTCGCCCAGGGGTCGGACACGGAGACTTTCGTCGCACTGCGGCTGGATATCGATAGCTGGCGGTGGGCCGAGGTGCCGATCTTCATCCGGGCTGGCAAACAGCTGCCGGTCCGCGACACAGAGGTACGGCTGATGCTGCGTCACACTCCCCGGCTACGGTTCCTGCCCGACGCCGCCCGGGTCGAGGGAAACCAGATCGTGCTGCGCATCGCTCCCGATCCTGGCCTCCGGTTGCAGTTGTCCGGGCTCGACGAGAAGCGGGCGTGGCGTCCGGTGCGGCTGGACTCAGCCTTCGCGCGAGAACTGGGCGAACCGCCTGCGCCGTACGAACGGTTGCTTTACGACGCGCTGAACGGCGACGACCGGCTGTTCGCTCGCCAGGACGCGGTGGAGGAGAGCTGGCGAATCCTGCAGCCGCTGGTGGCCTACCCGCCGCCGGTGCGCCGGTACGCAGCCGGGACGTGGGGACCGTCGGAGGCTGATGCGCTCGTATCCGGCTGCCCGGCGTGGCAGCAGCCCTGGCTGCGCGAACCGCTCAGCTGAAGCTCACCTCGCCGTCGTCTGCAGGTGCAGCCCGAAGTGGCCGCAAGTATGACGCGGCCGGCTCTGTCCTGCGACAGCATGGTCAACGTGGCAGGTAACCAAGGCTGGGGCGCGGTGGCGCGATGAACCTGGCGGCACGGGCGACGTCGGTTATCCCGGTACTGGCCGAGCTACGAGTCGCCAGACCGAGCCAGCCGCTAAGCAGCAGGTGGTCCCAGTTGCCGGTCGAGGCAGCCGGGAGCACGCTGCTTGGCATCAGCTTCCGGCCGCTGCAGGCGCGCGAGTTCGGGCTCGATCCGCTTGGGGCGCTGACCGAGCTGCTGCCGTATCCGTTCCCGCTGATCCGCCTCGCCGCGTACTGGAACCAGATCGAGCGGGTGCCTGGCGGTTTCGATACCACCGCGCTCGACGAGCAGCTTGATGCGGCCGCCCAGGCGGGCAAGAAGATCATCCTGTGCGTCGGCGCAGTGAAGGCCTTCGGTTACCCCGAGTTCTTCGTTCCCGCCCATCACCTGCCCGTTCCGTTGCCGGAGGGACAGCTGATCGGCGACAGAGCGCACCGGGCGCTGCTCGACGCGGCGGCCGGCTTCGTCACCGGAGTAGTCGAGCGGTACCGGGCACACCCCGCGATCGTCGGCTGGCAGATTGAGCACGACGCCGTTGACCCGCTCGGCATGGAGCATTCGTGGCGGCTGGCGGCCGGCTTCGTCGCCGCCGAGGTCGCCGCTGTCCGCGCCGCCGACGAGTCCAGGCCGATCGTGCTGAACGGGTTCCTGCCGACATCCCTGCCGGTCAGGCTGCAACAGTGGTGGCGAACCAGGGACCAGGGCGACTCGCTGGCCGTCGCGGCCGGGCTCGCAGACATCGTCGGCCTGGATTTCTATCCCCGACACGGGCTGGTCCGGCTCGGGCCGGTGACCGCCTACCTGGCCGGCAGCAACGCCCGGTGGGTGCGCGGCGCGAGTCTCCGCTACTTCCGCGGCGTGGCCTGCTCCGGCCGGCAGATCATGGTCACCGAGGGTCAGGGCGAGCCATGGGAGACAATGACGACGCCGCCGAGCACGCCGGGCCGCGCCATGTTCAGCTGCCCGCCCGAGCACGTTATTGACAACTACAACTCCGCAATGCGGCTTGGCCGCAGCGTTCCGCGCGGCCTGTGGGCCTACTTGTTCTGGGGTGCGGAGTACTGGCTGCTGCGCAAGCAGCAGGGCGACGACAGCTACCTGAGGGCGTTCGCACGAGTGCTAGCAGAGGGCCCGCCGGCTACCTGACGCGCTCGCGGTAACTGAACAATGCGCCGCCCGCAGCAAGCAATGTCACCGTAAGCGCGGCGATGACGGCCAGGTCAACGCCAGCGCCAACGGCCACGACGCGGTGATAGCCGGGCAGCCCCGCATAGAAGGTCGCCCTGGCGAACTCTACGCAGTAGCGCATCGGCATTAGCCAGGCAATGTCTGCCAGCAGCCGGGGCGCGGTGGTCAGCGGCACCAGCACGCCGCCGAGCACGTACTGCGGAATGATCAGGAACTGGAAGATCTGCATCGCGGACCGCTGGTTCGGCAGCGCTGCGATCGTGGCCAGCCCGAACGCGGCGCCGAGCAGGCAGCACACCAGACCGGTACCGGCCAGCCCGAGCAACTGCCAGCCGGTCATCCGGACCCCGAAAGCGATCGCGAACGCGACGATGAGCACGCCCTGGCTGAGCGCGACCGCGCTCTCTCCAGCGATCTTGCCGGCCAGCAGCGTCAGCCGCGAGACCGGGGCGATGAACAGCTCGCGGGAGAA
>DATMMA010000088.1:0-5132 GCA_035570295.1 Streptosporangiaceae bacterium | reverse complement strand
AGCGCCAAGCTCATGAGGGTGACCACTGTGGTGCAGGGCAGCGGCGGCTGATCAGAGCAGCGCGAGCAGCCGCTCGGCCTGACGCCGCAGCGTGCCAGGAGGGTTGCGCGAGCTCGCGTTGCCACCGGGCTGCAGGCTTAGCAGCCAGAACAGAGCGGCTAGCCGCCTGCAGTCCGCCAGCCGGGAGCGCTCAGCCGCGCTCAGTTCGAACGCGTGGACGAACACGTCGGCGTCCAGACCGCTGTCGCTCCAGGCCGATAGGTGCTCGACCAGGACCGCCAGCTCGAAGGCCCGGTCGCTCGGCCCGGAGTCCTCGAAGTCGACAATCCGGACCCGCTCGCCATCCCAGAGGAAGTTGGCGAGGTTGGCATCGCCTTGTCCGAACACAGCCCGCAGCCCTGGCCAGACAGCCCTGCTACCGCCGCCTGGATCGGCATAGCTGTGCTGGCCGGCCAGCCTTCCGCTCTCGTTCACGGCCCAGGCCAGCCAGCTCAGCCCGGCCGAGTGAGCCGAGTGGACGACCGGGTCGTCGCCGAGGCCCTGAACCTGGACGGCCAACTGCCTGACGACGCTGACAAGCTGGGCCTCGTTTCCTGCTTCGCCCGGCAGCGGGACCACCCGGCTCACCGGCACCGATTGCCACAACTGCCCGAGCGCTCGCACCAGCGCGGACTCTTGCTCCGCGGTCAGCGGACCGCCCCCGAGCGGCTCACCCGGCAGCAGCGACATCTCGATCAGCGGCGGGTTCGCGGCCAGGTCCGCCAGGATCGGCTCGGGCGCAAGACCAGGCGCGTGATCGGCCAGCAGCGTCAATGCCCGCCATTCGCGATCTGCCTCACCACGATGAGCCTGGACGAAGCGCTTGACGACAACGCGCCGTGCCGGGTCCACGCTGACCTGGTGAGTCAGCACGCTGAGTCAACCGGCCTGCTCTGAAAGTGCTGGCCCGGCGGGCCACGGCAGGTCGACTTCAACCGGCTGGCTGTAGTCGATGCCGTTCACACCGAAGCCATACAGCCGCCAGAATTGCGTCCTGAACCAGTCCATATCGGCCAGCCCGCCGACGAGTTCCTCATTGCTGGCCGCCCACCGGTCATGCAGTGCCGCCTGGACGTCCGCGGCCATTTCCCAGTCATCGAGCCGGAGCCGGCCGTTGCTGTCGATCTCGGCGCCGGGCTTGCCGGTCAGGTAATCCCACAGCCGGACCGACTGACGCATGGCGGACTCAGCAGCGTCGCCTGCCACGGCGCGCAGCAAACTCAAGTACAGCGAGATGCCAGGGATCGCTAGCGACGACATGGTCACGGCAGCGCAGTTGACCGAGGTCAGTGCACTACCTCCGGATCCAGCCAGCACACCATCCGTCAGCCGTGCGGCGGTGGCCTCGAGGTGATCCTTTGCCCGGCCGATGGTCCCCTGCCGGTAGATCGGCGCGGTCAGGCCGGAGCCCACATAGGTCAGTGCGACCGTCTGGAATCCTGGTGCCAGCAAATCGCGTGCGGCCAGGTCAGCTACCCAGTCCGCCCAGTCCTCCCCGCCCATGACCTTGACAGTCGCCTCAATCTCCGCGTCCGTGGCCGGCTCGAGTGCCGACTCGCGAAGCACGATCCCGTCTGCAAACGCGACGTTCCTGGCGCTATAAGCGGCTCCGATTGGTTTTACCGCGGCGTGATAAACCGTGCCGGTCTGCGGGTCAGTTCGCCGCGGCGCCGCGACACTGTAGATCAGCACGTCGATCGGGCCGAGAGCGACGGCGGCGCGGTCGAGTACTTTGGCCCGGACTGCCGGGTCGAAGCAGTCGCCGTTGATGGCCTCGAACGACAGCCCCGCCTCGGCCGCCAGATTGGCCAGCGCGCCGATCCGGTACCAGCCGGCCGATGCCGAGCGGCGAGCGGTCGCCGGCCGCTCGTAGCAGACGCCTATCGTCCTGGCGGCGTGGCCGAAGAGTCCGGCAGCCGCTGCGGCTAGGCCGTAGCCGCCACTGCAGCCGATCACTAGCGCGGTCAGGCCGCGCTCGGACGAAGCGGCGGTGGCGGGTACAGGCAATTCCGCGAGCACTGGTGCTTCCGAGATCATTTCCTCGACGGCCCGCGCGCAACCCGCCGGATGCGCGTCAAGGAAGAGGAAGCCCTTGCCTTCCGGGCGAAGCACTCGCATGGCCATGCAGCATTCCATTCCTCGCGCGGCGCGCAGATCGGCCGGCGTTCGCCAGCGCGGTGTTGGCGGCAGCCTAGCCGCGCAGGGATCTGATGCGCAGATTGACGGGCCGTTCAGTGGCCGGAAAATGCGGCCTGCTCCGCGGCGCTTGGCACACATCCGCTACCAGCCCTGGCGTACCCTGCCCGAGGGTGGGCCGACGGCCTTGGCTCTCTTACCGCAGCCACGGGCTCCCAATGGCCTGCCGAGTTCCAGCAAGCAACTCTTGCGTATCTGCAGCGCGAGCTCGGCATGGACATCGAAGTCTGATCGCGAGCGCACCGCAAGTGCCGGCTGAGCGCTCGCACGCCAGCCGGCTGGCCACTGCCTAGTTGTTGGGCGAGTTTCAGCACCCGCTATGCGAGTTTTGCCCTCGCCAATCGACTAGGGAGTGGGGGGCGCCACAGCGGCCGGGGTCCGCCGACCCCGGCCGCGGACCTCGTCTATTGGCCGTTGTGCTGGGCTGTTTCAGGCAATGCGGGCGTAGACCCGTCTTCGGAGTCGAACAGGGTGACCTGCTCGCCGACCGGGTTGGACAGACCCTTCTTGACCGACTCGAGGATCGTCAGGCCCTGACTCACCAGGCCCGCCGCGATCTCGCTGAGCCCGTCGGCCCCGTTCAGGACGCTGACGTTGGCTCCGGCCAAGCCGGCCGCGGCCTCCTTCACGATCATCGGCAGCTGCTCGATGAGCATGCGGTCTAGGGCGACCCGGTTGTTCGACGCCGCAGCCGCAGCCTGCAGCCGGACTCGCTGCGCATCGGCCTCGGCCAGGATCCTGACCTTCTCCGCTTCGGCTTCGGCCGGCTTGACCACTTCGCCGACCAGCTGCCGCTGCCTGAGCTCTGCCTGCCGGTGGGCCAGATCGGTCTGCGCGGACAGCACGCCCATCGTCGCCTGAGCCTGCGCCAGCGGGCCCGACTGGGCGGCCTCGGCCTGTGCCTTGTCCACCTCAGCCTTGTACTGCGCCTGCACGACCATCGTCTGCCGCTGATACTCGGCCTGCTTGCGCTGGGACTCCTGCTGCGCCTCGGCGGCCGCCTGGTTGGCCTGCGCCTGGGCAATCTGCGCCTGCCGCTGGATGGCGGCGTTGTGCGGGGCGGCCATCGCGTCGATGTATCCGCTGTTCATGTCGTCGATGGACTGAATCTGCAGCGAGTCGACGGTCAGGCCGATCTTGGCCATCTCGGCCTTCGAGCCGTCGAGCACCTCGGTGGCGAGCTTCTGCCGCTCGGTGACGATCTCCTCGACTGTCATCGAGCCGATGATCGACCTCAGGTGCCCGGCGAAGATCCGGCCGGTGAGCGTGGACATCTGATCCTGGTCAGACAGGAACCGCTGGCCGGCGTTGACGATGCTCTCGTCGTCGTTGCCTACCTTGAACGCGATCACCGCCCGCACGTTTAGGCTGATGCCCTGCTTGGTGACGCACTGCTCGGAGACCTCGGCCTCGCACATGGACAGCGTCAGGAACCTGGTCTTGCGGAAGAACGGGGCCACGAACACTCCGTGCCCGACGACGACCTTGAACGGCGCTCCACTGCGGCGCGACCGGCCACCCGATATCAGCATGGCCTGGTCTGGCGCAGGCACCCGGTAACCGAGCATCTCTCTCATCTCCAGTTTTGACCCCGTGCCGGTGCATTGCCGGCTTATCCCAGTATGTTCTTCGCGAGGCTAGAGAGCACCGCCTTCTTCGCTGAATCCCTCCAGCGGGTCGGCCCACGGGCTGACATCAACCGCGCGGTGGCCGCGGGACTCGATGACCAGCACGGTGGTTCCCCTCGGCAAGGGCTCAGGTGACCAGGCGATCAGCGCTTCCGAGCCGCCCCTGACACGGACCATCACCTCGCCGGGGCCAGCCTGGCCTCTGGTGGCAACAATCAGCTTTCCGATGCACCCGATGAGCGCCTCGTCACGTGCCATTCAGACCTGCCTGCCAGACTGCGGGGTTTGCGCGTGGTACTCATTATCGTCGCGGGAGTGATCAAGCCAGTCCTGCCACGTTCCCGGAAGAACTCTGTCGAGTACCGGAAGAGGCGGGAATAGCCCTGCACCCGGACGGGTTGTAGCCCTCGTCGGTGCGTTGTGTCCCCCGGGCCGCAACTACCGCCGTCGCGGAATACCGTCCGGCTGGAGCCGCGATGTGCCACTCGCCGAGAGGCGACCACGCACCGGCACGGCACGCCCTCGTGAGCATTTGCTCCGGGGGCGTTGTCATTTTCACCGAAGCGATCCGGACCGGATCCGGGCCGCGGCCAGCTGGCGGCGCAGTACAGCGGGGGCCTCGGTGAGCGACGGCCCGTACCAGGTCAGGTGCCGTCCGCTGACCAGCGCAGTCCGGCTGCCGGGGAATGCCTCCGGGCCGTCCGACGCGGTGAACCGGTACGGCTCGTCCGGCAGCACGACCAGGTCGGCCCCCGCGTAGCGCAGCTCGGTGATGTCGATCCTCGGGTACCGGTCATGGTGACCGGCGTACAGGTTGCTGATGCCAAGCCGGGCTAGCAGATCGCCGGCGAAGGTGTCCCGGCCGAGCACCATCCACGGCCGCCGCCAGATCGGCACCACTGCTGCGACTCTGTCAGCTACGGGGTCGGCGGCGGAGGGGTGCTGCCAGGCCTGGTGAGCGGCGTCCAGCCAGGCGGGCTTCGACTGGCGGCAGGCCACGGTGATCATCCGCCGCAGTGATGTCAGCGCCTCCGGCAGGTCGCGGATCCTGGTGACCCAGACGGCCTGGCCGGCCGAGCGGAGCGCGTCCAGGTCCGGCAGCCTGTTCTCCTCCTCGTTGGCCAGCACGACGTCAGGCCGCAGCGCCACGATCCGGGCGATGTCCGGGTTCTTGGTGCCGCCGATCCTGGCCACGGCCAGATCGGCCGGATGCGTGCACCAGTCGGTCGCGCCGACGAGCAGGCCAGGCGCGCATGCCGCCACGGTCTC
>DATMMA010000087.1:0-8231 GCA_035570295.1 Streptosporangiaceae bacterium | reverse complement strand
CAGCACGATCTCGGTTACCGACATGGCTCCGGCCGTGATCGTCCCGGTTTTGTCCAGGACGATGGTGTCGACCGTGCGGCATGACTCAAGTGCGGCGTAACCCTTGATGAAGATGCCCAGCTTGGCACCACGGCCGCAGGCCACGACCAGCGCAGCAGGCGTCGCCAGGCCGAGGGCGCACGGGCAAGCGATGATAAGGACGGCGAGCGCGGCTGCGAAGGCATGGCTGGGCGCGCTACCCGCCGCGAGCCAGCCGATCAGCGTCGCCGCTGCCAGCACCAGGACCGTCGGGACGAAGATCGCGGAGATGCGGTCAGCCAGGCGCTGGATCGCAGCTTTCTCAGCCTGCGCCCGCTCCACCAGGCGGATGAGCTGGGCAAGCTGAGTGTCGGTGCCGACTTTGACGGCGCGCACGACGAGCCGTCCGGCGACCGCGATGGTGCCGGCGCTGACTGTTCCGCCGACGGTGACCTCAGCCGGGACCGACTCGCCGGTCAGCATGCTGCGGTCGATCTCGGAGTGCCCGAAGACGACTTCGCCGTCGGCTGCCACCTTCTCCCCCGGCCGCACCATGAAGGTGTCACCAGGTCGCAGTTCCCCGACCGGGACCTGACGTGTGGTGCCATCCGGCGCCACGACCCGGACGTCCTTGGCCCCGGCGGCGGCGAGTTCCCGCATCGCTTCGCCAGCCGTTCTGCGGCCGCGTGCCTCGAAGTAGCGGCCGGCCAGCAGGAAAGTCGTCACCGCAGCGGCTACCTCGAGGTAGATACCGCCACCCGAGCCGTGCACGAGCTCATACCGCGCGCTGTGGCTGGTGCGGCCCGCGTCCAGCACGAACATGGCGTACAGCGACCAGCCGGTCGCGGTCACGATGCCAAGCGAGACGAGGGTGTCCATGGCGAGGGCGCCGTGTCGCAGGTTGACCAGCGCGGCCCGGTGGAACGGCCAGGCGGCCCAGAGCACAACGGGCGCGGCCAGCCCGACGAGCACCCACTGCCAGCCGTCGAACCGGATCGATGGGAACAGCGACAACGCACCAGAGAAATCTGACAGCGGGACGAAGAAGATCGCAGCGAGCAGCAGCCGCCGTTTGAGATAGCGTGCCTGACCGCCACCGGGCGACTCGCTGTCATCCGCCGCACTCGCACCGCCGACGGCGGCTCCAGCAGCTTCGGCCGCGTCCGGAGCCGCAGGCCGCGCGTCGGTCGCGGTATAGCCGGCGCCTGTTACCGCGGCTATCAGCATGTCAACCGTTACCTGCGGCGCTGCAAGGACGCTCGCTCGCTCGGTGGCGAAGTTGACCGCGGCGCTGACCCCGTCCAGCGCGTTCAGCTTCTTCTGCACCCTCGCAGCACAGGCTGAGCAGGTCATCCCGCCGATCAGCAACTCGATCTCGGACTGCTGCCCTGCCTCGGGGACTGTGCCGGGGTCAGCCGCTATTGCTGGCCTGGTCATCGCGGCGCGCCTGGATAAGCTGCCGCTAGCATGGCCGCATGCAGGAAAGCGTGTTCACGGTCTATGGCATGACGTGCAGCCACTGCGTGTCTGCCGTCCGGACCGAGGTGGCCAAGGTTCAGGGAGTCCGCGGCGTCGAGGTCGACCTCGACGCCCGCCAGGTTACCGTCCGCACCGACAGCGATCCCGAAGTGGCGGCGCTGCGCGCCGCTGTCGAAGAAGCCGGCTACCAGCTGATTGTCTAGCCCGTCGCCCGGCCGGGCGACCGTCACCCAGACGAACCGTACACGATCGGCACCTTCACGACCTGCGCCCGCGTCCACGCGGCGCCGGCCTGGTCGAGCTGCCAGACGGTCAGGGTCCCGCCAGCCGCGGTCAGCGCATCGACCTGACCACTGGCCGGCAGAGCGAGCGTCGCGCTCGGCGCTGCCGGCACTGTCGGCGTCAGCCGCCACGCGCCTGAAGGACCCGGGATCGTGGCACCGCGGCCGTTAGTCAGCAAGACGGCCGCCGCTCCCGCGTCGCCGAATGCCGCACTGCGGACATCTGATCCGGCCAGCCTGAACGCTGGTGACAGGGTCCACCGGCCGCTGTCAGCGCGCCAGGCGGCCACCAGCCGCGCCGCTGAGCCGGTGCCGGTCTGCAGCAGCGTCACAGTGCCGGATGAGCTGGCAACCAGGCGCAGCACCCGGACTTCAGTTCCGGACAAGGCGGCTGGCAACGTCGGCCCGGCGCCCCGCCAGGACGACCCGGACCCGGCGAAGATGCCGGCCACCCCGGGCTTACCGCAATCGCCGGCAACCAGCGGCGTCGCGGCCGTCGCGTAGGCCACAGCGGTGAGCGCCGTCAGGCCGCAGGCCCGGCCAGCCGCAGAGGCAGCGAGCGAGCGCTCGGTCACCAGCCCCCGCCACTCGCTGCTGGTCGCAGCGGCCGAAGCGACCCGGCCCGATTTGCTGAGTGCCAGCATCTGGCTGCCACCCGGCGTGGCAGCCAGCGCGTCCGGCACGCTGGCCAGGCCTGCAGCTGGAGGCCCTGCGCTCCAGGTCTTCCCCGCGTCACTGGTCCGGCTGACTGGCGAGTAGCTCAGGTACAGGCTCGGCCGGACGCCGGCGACCAGGCCCGGGCCGGCCAGCCCGGCTAGCGCCGGCGCGCCGTTGGTGGCGACGTCCGGCGGCGTGTCCAGCTTCCACTGCTGCGAATTCGCCGTCAGCAGGAACAGCTGCCAGAACTCGTTCGCACCGGACTTCGCGCCCATCGACAGCACCGCCCAGGTCGCCTGGCTCGTCGCTGCCGACTCGGCCAGCGACATCGCTGGCGGCAAAGCGGCGCGAGATGACGCAACCGGCGACGGCGCAATCGTGCTGCCGCAGCCGGCGCACAGCACGAGGGCGCCGAGCGTGAGCATGCCGATCTTGCCAGGTAGCCTCATCACTGCTTCAGGGCCTGTTCGGCAGCGTTGGCGATTTCCGTCGCGAACGACGAAACCGTGGCAGCGGTGCCCGGTCCCGGGTCGAAGCCGAGTTCCTGGCGAAGCTGGCCATTGGTGCCGATGACGAACGCAGCGTCGTTGTGCCCGAGCATGGACCCGGCCGGCGCCGTTTCGGAAGCGATCCCGTACTTCTTCCAGATCGGCCGCAGTTGCGCGGGCGCCCCGGTCAGGAACAGCCAGTTGGGCAGGCTGGTCAGCCGTTCCTGCTGATCGAACGCCCGCAGGTAGCTGACGTCGCTGTACAGCGGGTTGATGTTGACGGCAACGAGTTCTACCTGGCTGGAATGGCCTGCCAGCAGGAGGCCGGCCTGGCGGAACTCCTGCGCGATCAGCGGGCAGTCGGTGACGCACACCGGGTCGAGGAACGTCAGCAGGATCGCCTTGCCGTGCAGGCTGGCCAGCGAGACCTTGCGGCCGTCCTGATCGGTCAGCGTGAAGCCGGGGGCAGGCGAGTTCAGCGGCGCGCTGGACCCGTCGACCGATTGCGCGAGGATCGGCGACGCAGCGTCGCTTGCCTGCGCCGCGGCCATCGGCACCGCGCCCAGCAGGATGACGCCGATCGCCCCGGCCGAGGCGACGGAGGCCAGGCTGGCGGCCGCCATGGCGCCGGACAGGTTCGCAGGCTTGAGCCGCTCGCGCCAGTTTGACGTCGCCGGGTCTACGATCGGGAACGCCGAAGTTCCGGCCGGCTGTCCCTCCTGAGCCGGCTCGCTTGCCGGCTGGCTGCTCTCCTGCGCACCCGCGGCGGCCGGCGTCGGAGTCAGGGCCAGGTAACCGGCCGTTGCGAGCAGCAGCATCGGGATCATGCTGTTCGGGTCGGTGCCAAGGCCGCCGAGGAAGCCCATGTCCTGCACTAGCACCCAGTCGGCGAGCCCGAACACCGCCAGCGCGATCAGGGCGATGCGCACGATGCGCGGATTCCTGATCGCGAACGCCGCGCCGACCGAGCCGAGCGCTAGGACGGCGATGAGGTTGACCGCGAAGCCGTCGGCACGCACGAACGATCCGAACGCTGAGACCAGATCGGCCAGCGCGCTCGGCTGCGATAGTGCGGCCATGGACTGGACCATGGAGGTCAGCGAGCCAGCCTGGCCGTGAACCTCGCCCTGCCAGAAGCCGCGCCCGGGCCAGGCCTGCAACACGGCCATGCCGACCAGGAACACCCCGAAGCAGCGCGTCATCACGGCTCCGGTGCGCGCCGAGCGCCAGATCCCGGCCGGCAGCGCCAGCAGGGCTCCGGCGACGGCATAACACAGGGCAGCACCCGGTGCGCCCGTTAGCCAGCTCAAGCCCGGAGCGAAGATCCCGCCAAACGACTCACCGAATACCCAGACCACCAAGCCCCAGCCCACTGAGACCAGCCCGGCGAATTGCAACAACCGGCCCCGGCTCGCGAGTAGCAGCCAGATTCCGATCCCGACTTGAATCCACACCGCGGCGGCCGCAGTCTGAATCGGATGGTAGGACCAGCTCGTTCCGGCCCAGTTCACCAGGTGCTGAACCCAGGACGGCGAACTTTGCGCAGTCGGCTTGATGACATGGGACGGCAAGCCGACCGCCATGCCCGGCTGGGCTTGCAAGATCCCGTCCAGGATCCACAGCAGCCCGAATCCGACGCGCAACACCCGCCGCGCTGGCGCCTCAGGCTGCCGGGTGTCTCGTTGCGGGCCGACCGGGCGCGTACCGCGGAACTCGCGCACGCTGACCCAGGCCAGGGAAAGCACGATGAACAGCAGCGCGGCGACCAGTCCCTGGTGGAGCAGGGCGGTCTTGAAGGCCGCCACGACCGTAGGGTCGTTGATGTTGATGCCGCTGTTCATTCCGGGCATAGTGCCTGGCCCTTCACAGCTCAGATGTCGGCAGTAGTGGCACGGTCGCGTTTTCTCACGATCTGCTGGCGTGCTGAGGTACTACGAACTGTAGTACGGCGGACCCAGGCGTTCTGTCGCAGGTCGCGGCAAACAGACTAGCTGCCCGTCGGCGGCCGGGCGCTCGCTGATAGGCGGTGACGAGGAAAGTGACGAAAATATCATGCTGACCTGCCCCTGCGACTCGCCGTGGAGCTCGCATTGGGATACGCCCGAGCCAGAAAGTGTCAAGGAGTTCCCGGCGGCGTGACGCTGGCCGTCACGGTCACCACGCCCGCATGCCGGAACCGCAACCGCAGCAGCACGGTCTTGCCCGACACCAGTGCCCGGGGGCGAATCAGCACCAGGTCAGCGCTGAACGGGCTGAGGCTGATGCTGCCGTCTGCCGGGATCGCCAGCCCGCCGGCTGCGGCGGCGGGGCGCTGCGTCACCGCGCGGGTGAGCACCACACGCGCGGCCGCGGGGCTGCTGGCCGAGACGAGAACGTCCGCGACCTGCGTCAGATTGCGTATCGTCAGGTACGCAGCGGCGTTCTTGCCGGCCGCGCTGCTGGTGGTATAAGCGACCATCGGTACAGCGGCCTGGGTTACCTGGATCCGGACCCGGCTGAATTCCCCGCCACCACCGCTGACGACCCACGCGGCGAGCAGGACGACCAGGAGGACGCTGCAGGCCAGCGGCGCGACGGCGGCACGCGCCAGGTCCGCTGCCCGGCTTCGCGCAGCTTCCATCGCGGCTGTGGTCGCTGTCGCGGTCATCGTCCGGCGCGCCGCGGACGGAAGCGACGCAACAGCAGGCTGTTGGAGACGACGATCAGTGAGCTGGCAGCCATAGCGACGCCGGCGAACAGCGGATTCAGGTAGCCAAGCGCCGCCAGCGGGATCGCGATGACGTTGTAGCCGAATGCCCAGGACAAGTTAATCCTGATGACTGCCAACGTGGCTCTGGCGAGCTGAATCGCGTCGGCAATGACGCCAGGGTCCGCGCTGGTCAGCGTCAGGTCGCTGGCGCCGATAGCGGCGTCGGTCCCTGACGCCATCGCCATGCCGAGGTCGGCGGCGGCGAGCGCGGCAGCGTCGTTCACCCCGTCGCCGACCATAGCGACGGCGAAACCGGCTTCCTGCAACTCGCGCACGACTCGCACTTTGGTAGCCGGCTGCGCGGTATCGATGACATCCTCGGCCGGAATGCCAAGCTGGCCGGCCACGGTCACCGCGGCCTGGCGGCTGTCGCCGGTCAGTACCAGCAGCCTCAGTCCCAGCCTGCGCAGCCGGGCGATGGCCGCGACACCACCGGCACGTGGCGTGTCGCCAATCGCGAACGCGGCCCGAGCCTGGCCTTGCCAGCCGACCAGGACCGCTGTCCGGCTGTCCGCACCTGCCTGCGCCACCGCGGCGCTCAGCTCCGCCGGGACGGCAAGTCCAGACTCCGCAACGAAGCCTTCGCTCCCGACGATCACCAGATCGCCTGCTACCAGGCCGCGCACCCCCGAGCCGGCGACGCTCGCGAACTGCGAGACCGCGGGGAGCGGACCACAGCGCCGGGTGGCCTCGATAGTGATCGCCTGCCCGGCCGGATGCTCGGACCCGGCCTCCACCGCGCCCGCGTACTGCAGCGCCGTAGCTTCGTCGCAGTCCGGGGTTGTGGTGACGCGCTGGACCGTCATGGTCCCGGTGGTCAGCGTTCCGGTCTTGTCCAGCACCAGGGCCTTGATCCGGCCAGCCGTCTCCAGCGACTGGGCGCTGCGGATCAGGATGCCGAGTTCGGCGCCGCGACCGAGGGCCGCCATCAGCGCAGTTGGCGTGGCCAGGCCGAGCGCGCACGGACAGGCGACGACCAGCACGGCAACACTCGCGCTCCACGCGCTCGCGCCCGACAGCCCGGAGCCCAGCCAGAATCCCAGTGTCACCACCGCAAGCGAGATCACGCAGGGCACGAAGACGCCCGCCACCTTGTCGGCCAGCCGCTGCGACCTGGCCTTGCTGGCCAGCGCTTCGGTGACCAGCCTGGTGATGTGCGCAAGCGTGGTATCGGCGCCGACCCTGGTGGCCCGGATGACGAGGCGGCCGGTCAGGTTCATCGTGCCGCCGGTCACCTCGTCGCCGACCGTAACTTCCTGCGGCACCGACTCGCCCGTGACCATGGCAGCGTCGATAGCAGAGGCGCCGCCGGTGACTAGGCCATCGGTGGCAATCTTCTCGCCGGGCCGCACCACGAACTCCTCGCCGGCCTGCAGCGCCTCGACGGCGATCGTCTGCTCGGCTCCGGCCCGCAGCACGCGCACGTCCTTGGCCGCAAGCGCGGCAAGCGCGGTCAGGGCGCTGCCGGAGCGCGCCTTGGCTCGCGCCTCCAGGTACCGGCCGGCCAGCACTGCCGTGGTCACGCCGGCGGCTGCCTCCAGGTAAATAGACTGCCCGCTGGCCAGGCCGAAGGTCAGCGCGGACGGCATGTGCATTCCGACAGCACCCGCGCCTCCGAACAGCAGCGCGTACACCGACCAGCCGAAGGACGCGACGACTCCGAGGCTGACTAGCGTGTCCATCGTCGCGGTGGCGTGCCCGAGGCCGCGCCACGCAGTGGCGTGGAGCGGCCAGGCACCCCAGATGGCCACCGGTGCCGCCAGCAGCAGGCTTACCCACTGCCAGCCTGGGAACTGGGCGGCCGGGATCATGGCCAGGACTATGGTGCCCGCCGCCAGCGGCGCGCAGGCAGCCAGGCGCCGGCCGAGCTGCCGGGTTGCCTGATCGTCGCGGGTCCGGTGGGCTCCGCCGTCGGCAAGCTCAGCCGTGTACCCGGCGGTCTCGATCACGCTGATGAAATCGGCCGGCCGCCGGCCGCCGCTGCTGGTGACGTAAGCGCGCTCGGTCACATAGCTGACGGTCGCCGTGACCCCATCCAGCCGGTTGAGCTGACGTTCGATTCGCGCGGCGCACGACGCACACGTCATTCCGCCAACGGCGAATTCCAGTAGCTCGCCAGAGTCTGCCAACTGCTGGGCGGCTCTCGGCTCAGCCGAGGTGGTCACCGCCCTGCTCCCGCGCCCGTCGGCATGTGCATGGTGCTGCCAGAGCCTTGGTCAGAATGAGTGAGCGCGATCGGCCCGAGGCGCGCGCCCACGGTGTAGGCGCCGGCGAACATGACCACGAGCAACAGCACGAACGCGAGCAGCCGCGCTGCCGGGCTCACCATCTAGTCATCTCCGGAACTGCGTGCGGGGGCGAGCCAGCTTGCGACGTCGCCGCTTGCCTTCGGTCGCTTACTGGCGCTGGCTCTGTGCATTGTGCCAGGCACCCGCCACCTTATATTCCCGTGGGCTGCCAACGTGGTCGGCATTTCCGTCTGGTGACCCTGCGCGAATTACCCCTCAGGGGTTTACGGCATTACCCCCCATGGGTTTGGCTATTTACCCCCCAGGGGTT
>DATMMA010000086.1:0-21125 GCA_035570295.1 Streptosporangiaceae bacterium | reverse complement strand
GCAACGCTGCGCGGGCAGGGCCCGGCCGACCTGGTGGAAGTGACACTGGCACTGGCGGCCGAGATGCTGCGGCTGGCCGGGCTCAGCGCCGACCCTGCTGCCGCGCTAGCCGACGGGAGCGCACTGGAGCGGTACCGCGAGATGATCAGGGCGCAGGACGGCGACCCTGATGCACCGCTGCCGTCGGCCCAGCACACCGAGATCGTGACCGCGCAATCCGCTGGCCAGCTGCAAACCCTGGACGCGCGGGCCGTCGGCGTGGCCGCCTGGCGGCTCGGCGCCGGCCGGGCCAGGAAAGAGGACCCGGTCTCGGCATCCGCCGGGATCATCTGCCTGGCCAAGCCGGGCGATGCGGTTTCGGACGGTCAGCCTGTGCTCGAACTGCGCACCGATGATCCCGGCAAATTTGACCGCGCGCGCGAGGCGCTGGCCGGCGCGATCCAGATCGGTCCGGACGCACCCGAGCCAGCTGCCGTGATTCTCGATCGGATCGGATGACACGTGGCACAGTCCAGCGCTCGCTGTCCAGCGGGCAGCGTCCGGTAACGGCACGAGAAAGGCCATACGTCCAGGCATGACTGATCCGTACACGATCGCCGCGGCCAGCGCCGAGCAGCTAGCGAGGCTCACCGGGTTCGAGGCCCATCACATCGCCGTCGTGCTCGGCTCCGGCTGGGCGCCGGCGGCCGACGCGATCGGCCCGCCTGACGCGGTAATACCGCTGGCCGAGCTCGGCGGATTCCCCGAGCCGACCGTGCCCGGACACGTGCCTGCCGTGCGGTCCGTCCGGGCTGGCAGCAACCGCGCGCTGGTGTTCCTCGGCCGCGCGCATCTGTACGAGGGCCATCAGCCGGCCACCGTCGTGCACGGCATCCGGACTGCTATCGCCGCTGGCTGCCGCGTCATCGTGCTCACCAACGCCGCCGGCGGGATAAGACGCGGGCTGCGGGCTGGCCAGCCGGTCCTGATCAGTGACCACATCAACCTGACCGGGCAGTCGCCGCTGGCTGGTCCGCCGGCACCCGGCGGTTACCCGTCCCGGTTCACGGACCTGTCTGAGGCGTACTCGGCGAAGCTGCGCGCGGTCGCCAGGGCCGCCGACCCGAGCCTGGAAGAGGGCGTCTACGCCGCGCTTGTCGGGCCGCACTACGAGACCCCGGCCGAGATCCGGATGCTCAGGGCGGCCGGCGCGGACCTCGTCGGCATGTCCACCGCCCTGGAGACGATCGCCGCCCGCCATCTTGGTGCTGAAGTCCTCGGCCTGTCGCTGGTAACCAACCTCGCTGCCGGGCTCAGTGACCAGCCGCTCGACCACAGCGAGGTCGTCGCCGCCGGGCAGCAGGCAGCGCTACGGATGGGGACCCTGCTGGCCGAAATTCTGCCCAGGCTCGCCTGACATGATGACTGGCCAGCTACGGGCCAGGGTGTCTGCGTGGATCGTCGACGACCCGGACGAGGCCGACCGGGCGGAGCTCACCGCACTGCTTGCTGACGGCAGTGACGAGGCCGTCGCCGAGCTCGCCGACCGGTTCGCCGGCCGGCTGGAGTTCGGCACCGCCGGGCTGCGAGGCGCGGTCGCCGCAGGCCCGAACCGCATGAATCGTGCGATCGTCCGGGCGACGACCGCGGCCCTGGCGGGCTGGCTTCGCGACCGCGATCCAGGCAGTCTCGAAGCCGGTGTCGTCATCGGCTGCGACGCTCGGCACCGGAGCGACGAGTTCGCCGACGAGGCTGCCAGGGTGCTGGCCGGCGCCGGCATCCGGGTGCATCTGCTGCCGCGACAGCAACCCACGCCGCTGCTCGCGTTCGCCGTCCGCCACCTGAGGGCCGCGGCCGGCGTGATGATCACCGCCAGCCACAATCCGCCTGCCGATAACGGCTACAAGCTCTACCTGAGTGACGGCGCGCAGATCGTGCCGCCAGCGGACGCTGAAATCGAGGCCGCAATCAGCCGGCTCGGCCCGCTCAGCCAGATCCCGGTCGCCGCGCCAGACAGCTCGCTCATCAGATGGCTTGATGACACGGTCGCCCAGGCGTACCTCGACGCAGTGTGCGCGATCTCCCCGGCACCGGAGAGCGCCGCCGGGCTGCGGTTCGTTTACACCCCGCTGCACGGCGTCGCGGCCGGCCTGGCCGTCAGGGCGTTCCGGCAGGCGGGATTCCCGGCCCCGGTCATGGTCGCGGCCCAAGCCGAGCCGGACCCCGGCTTCCCGACGGTGGCGTTCCCTAACCCCGAGGAACCCGGTGCTCTCGACCTGGCCATCGACCTCGGCCGGCGCACCGCCGCCGACCTGGTGATCGCTAACGACCCGGACGGCGACCGGCTGGCCGTCGCCGTCCCTGAGGACGAGGCTCGCAGCACCTGGCGGCGGCTGACCGGCGACCAGGTGGGCGCACTGCTCGGCGCCTATGTCCTGGGCCGGAGTGGTTCTGGCCAGCCTGCAGAAGCAGCCGCCGAACTGGTGGTGTCCACCATCGTGTCGGGAACGCTGCTGTCACGCATCGCGGCAGCAGCAGGCGCGCGGTATGCCGAGACGCTCACCGGTTTCAAGTGGATCATGCGAGCTTCAGACTCGCGCCCAGGACTCCGGTTCGTATTTGGTTATGAGGAGGCACTCGGCTACGCAGTCACCGACGTGGTGCGTGACAAAGACGGCATCGGAGCGGCGCTTGCATTGCTCGGTCTCGCTGCCGTCGCCAGGTCAGCCGGCGAGTCGCTCATTGACGCATACGACGGGCTAGAGGCCGCGTATGGTGTGCACGCCACGGCTCAGGTCACCGTGCACACGACAAAGCCAGCCGAGGTGATGGCGCGACTGCGGGCCGAACCGCCGGCGGCACTGGCAGGACAGGCAGTCACCGCGATTGCCGATCTGACCGGCGGGAGCAGCGAGCTCCCCGCCGCCGACGTGCTCACGTACCGGCTGGCCAGCGGCCGCGTCGTCATCCGGCCGAGCGGCACCGAGCCAAAGATCAAGGCATACCTCGAGGTGGTTGAGCCGGTCACGGACGGCAAGCTGGCCGAAGCACGGGCGCGGGCCGCCGTGATGATGGAGCCGCTCCGCGGCGCGGTGGGCGCGCTGCTGGCTGGGTAGCCGGACGCCGGAGCCCGGGTGCGAGTGTGACGCGCGCCGGGGCAGCTCACAGCGATTCGGTCGCTTGACAGGAATTGCACGCCGGAGTATCACCAGGTGGGGCCAGGTTGCATCTTTCCTCACCGGGAGAGTTGTCATGCACGTGCGCCTAGGTGATGGTGCCGGCACAGGCAGCACCTACGAGCGGCCCTCTCCCGTGACTCGCCGCGGCGCCGGCCGCGCCACCAGCATCGCCGAGCCCTCTGAGCCCGAGGAGGTGACGCTGACAATCACTGCCTGGAGGTATAGCCGAGAATCATGCGGCGCGCGTCAAAGCACCACGCCGCAGAAGTTGGCCTTTACCGGCCGTCTGGAAGGATGACATGAGACGACTAGCACTCGGAGTTAGCCTTTCCGCCATTCTGATCGCCGCGCCGTTAACCCTGGTCGCCAGCCAGGGCATTTCGTCGGCAGCCGCCCCCGCGCCTGGGCACGTGCTCCCGAACAACGCCACGACGAAGATCGCCAGGTTCCACTTCTGTGGCAACAATGGCATCACCTGCGCGGAGCCGTTCCAGGTCTGGGACGAGTTCAAGGGTTACCAGAACGCCATTAACCACGGTGCACACATAACGCCCTATATCGGCCACGATGAGCCGGCGACCCTCTTCTACTCGAACCGGCCCGGCTCGGGTAACAATGTGACGTACCAGATGGTGCTGCCGAAGGACCCGCCCACCAAGCCGAGGCAAGACGGCAGCGGGGGAACAGACAGCTTCCAACTGCACCCGACGTTCTGGTTCGGCATGGTCATGTGCGACCCCAACGGATCGCCTAACCCGGACGGAATTACGCTGACCGGCCACGCCACCGTCCCGTGCAAGCCGGACAGCAACAGCAACATCTTTGAGAGCACGGACCCGACCAGCTCGCACTACTTCGGCCTCGGCCCCGGCCAGGCTTACATGGAGATGCAGTTCTACCCGCCAGGCTGGGCGCCCTGGCCGGCTGGCAACAGCTGCACCGCCAAGCAATGGTGCGCCGCGCTGAACATCGACACTTTCTCCGAGAACGAGAACTCGACCACCACGTTCAACAACACCGCGTGCCTGAACACGGTCGGCCCGGAACCGGTGAACTTCGCCTTCATCACCAAGAACGGCAAGGCGACGGCGCCGGCGAACGCGCAACACCCTCAGCACTTCATCCCGGTCCCTAGCAAGGACTTCTTGATGAACTCGGGTGACAGCATCGCACTGCACATGTTCGACACGGCTCACGGGCTGCGGGTTGTGATCCGCGACCGCAGCAAGCACACGACTGGCTCGATGACGGCCAGCGCTGCCAACGGATTCGGCAGTGTGGTTTTCGACCCGAGCGCGACCACCTGTACTGTGACGCCGCTCAACTTCCACCCCGAGTTCAGCACCTCATCACCGCTGACCCGGAACGTTGCAGCCGCACACACCTACAACATCGCTTTCTCCGACGAGATCGGGCACTTCGAGTACTGCGCCAAGGTCGGCACCGACCCGCTCAGCACGTGCCTTAAGCCACTAGGTGCCGACACCAACGATGGCGACAATCTCGGACCGGATCCAGCGGGCGACGACGACTTCTGCCTGCCCGCGTCCGCTTCCACGAATGTGAAGATCGGTGGTTGCCTGGACATCGACGGCGATTTCGACGGCGTGTCTTACAACGACAACTGGCCCGGTTCAATCAGCAACCCAACCGCTGACAGGCTGCTGCACCCGACGTCCGAGCTGTTCACGAGCCCCGTGACTGGCGGAGGCAACTTCTCGCAGATGGCTTTCGAGGCGGACATTTCACGGAACGAGTCAGACGACACGTCCTTCCGGGTGGATGTGCCGTGCCAGCGGCACGTGCTTAACCCGAGCGATCCGCACCCAGGTGTCGGCTGCGTGAACCCGCCGCCGAACTCGGTGTTCTATCCCTTCTACAGCACCCGGAATACCCCGATGGGCTGTATGTGGCAGGAAGGCGGCCGGTACATCCCGGGCACTACGCACCTCTTCGGCGGAAGTTCGCACGCCGAATACGGCCCGCTGCGCGTGGTCGACTACCCGACAGCCCCGTTTGGCTTGGTGACGGAGCGGTTGAACGACTTCCGCAGCAATGCCATCACGAACCCATGCCGGGCTAGATGACATAGAAACCAGGCCGGCTGAGGGCCCTTCCGGCCCGGAAGGGCCCTTAGCCGCCCAAGTTAGATGACATAGGAACTAGGGTGGCTGAGGCCCCTCCGGCAGGACGGGGCTTCAGCCGCCCGACCCGCAGAAGCAGGGCTTGCGAACGTAGACAATTCGCGGCTGCCCGTGGCGCGGGTGCCGCACGACGATGGGCACCAGCAGCATCGGAGTGCAGGGCAGCGGATCGCTGGCCTCCGCAGCCGAGGGGTGCCAGCCGCACGATACCAAGGGCGGCAGGGGCCCGATGCCTCGCGGCTGGCCGCCAGAGGCGGGCGTGCCACGTCCGGTCCGATACGTTCCTGCGACTGCGCCCTGAGCTGGTGCATGCCGCCCGAGCCGCTGGGTGGCCGGGCCATGATGTGGTGCCTGCTGCGACGCGCCGGCGCACGCCGTCACTAAGGTCAGAACGAAGAAGCCAGTGATGATGACGGTAAGTCGTCGCATGGCGATTCCTCCCAAGCCAATTAACGCTTGGACGCGCCAGTCGCGTTCGGCGTTCCGCAGAACGCTGGCGAGTAGCCGGACGAAGTCACATGCGGATCTCGCGGATGATCGCGACAACCTCCCGCATCGTGCCGCGCAGCACCGGCAGCCGGGCGAGCGACAGGAGACGGTCTGCCAGCGGCACTGTCGCGTCGATAAGGCGGTACGTCTTCGCGCATTCTGGTGATGTGTCGTGGACCCAGAACAAGACGATGCCCAGTGAGAACAGCCAGAGCAGTTCCGGCAGCTCCGCTCGGAGCTCAGGGTCTATCCGGGCCGAAGATCCTTCCGTGACCTCGCGGAACAGGGCAATTGATGCGTCCCTCGCCGCGCTGGATTCCTTGCTGAACGGGCTCAGCGGGCTGGCAGGCTCGGCGGCGTGCTTGTAGAAGGTAGCGGCAAACGAGTGGTACGGGTTCAGCACCTGGATCAGGGCCGTGAGCGTACCGCTCAACCGGCTGGCGAACTCACGTTCAGCGTCCAGCACGCCGCGGCATGCCGCGGCGTGCTCGACGTGGTTACGCAGGTAGAACTCCTGAATAAGCTCGTCCTTAGAGCCGAAGTAGTAATAGGCGTTGCCGGTAGAAACGCCCGCCGCCTGCGCTATCGCCCGCATCGTCGCGGCCTCGTAGCCGTTTTCACGGAATAGCCGCAGTGCCGCCTCGACAATGGCGGTCCTGGTCTGTTCCGCCCGTGGCGTCAGCCCCGGCTCGCCCGCTTGCGTCACTGGGCGGTCCGCCGCGGGGCCGGCCGCCACAGTACCTGCGCCGCTGGCGGGCCAGCTGGCGATGCAGACTTGCGAGCCGGTGTCCCCTGCGGACCGGCTGACGGTGCCGCCGCGCTGGCCTCCGCCTGCACGCTGAGCCGACGGCGCAGCCTGGTCAGAACCACGATGCTGGCCAGGTACAGCGCGGCGAGCACGAGCAGGACCTCCCCGATCTTCGTCACGAGCAGCTCGATCGCCTGCCTGGCGGTGATACTGCCGCCCGAGGTTCGCATTGTCAGTGCGACGAATCCCAGGCTGATCAGGTAAAAGGTGACGACGTTCAGCCTGCTGATTCCGCTGGCGGCTCCGTCGCTGCCGTCGAGCGCATCCAGCAGGAAAATCCGGCCGCTGCGCCACAGCACTTGGCCGACCAGGAATGTGAGGCCGACGCTGATGAGGAGATAGGCGAGGTAGGTGACGACAATGGTCATGGCCACTCCCTTGGGGCCGTTTCCCTTGAACATGTTCAACTATCCTCCGGGCTAGCCCACTGGGCTACCTCAAGGAAAGGTGACTTTGAACACGTTCAAGAGAGCCGGGAGGGGCGGGGCACCACCGACTGCGCCAGCGATCGCAATGCCGCGGGGAAGACCTCGGGCGGCGGCGTGACCAGGCCGGCGCCGACCTGGCCAGTTCCGGCTGTCTTGCCAGCCATGCCGGTATTGATCTGCGGCAGGATGCCGGTCCGCGCCACCAGCGTGACGTCAATCCCGGCCGGCGTGCCGCGGAACTCCAGTGCCGGCACCCGGTACAGAGGATGCTCCGCCAGCGTGATCTCGTACATGCGCCGCGTCGTGGCAAGCGCATCGGCAGCAGTCCCGCCAACGAGCGCCGCGATGGCAGGCGCCGCCGCCATCGCGAAGCCGCCGAGCCCGGCCGTCTCGGTAATCGCCGAATCGCCGATGTCCGGGCTCGCATCGCCCGGACCATAGTCGCCGAGGAAGAGCCCCTGCGGCGTGAGCGCAGGCGCGGTGAACCACTCGTCCCCCGTCCCGGACACCTGGATGCCGAAATCAGTGCCGTTACGCGCCATCGCCACGACCATCGTGGCGCCGGGAATGTCACGGGCGGCGTCGAGCGCGAGCTTGCAGGCGGGCATCGCCAGGTTCAGGAAGAAGTGGTCGTTGCCGCCGATGAACGCTGCAGCGCGGGCAATGTCGCCCGAGGCGATACCGGACTCAACCATCGACGGAAGCAGGTCACGCAGCAGCATGAGGGTGCCGCTGCGGTTCCGGTTGTGGGCCTCGTCGCCCATCTGGACCATCTGGGCGAGAATGGCCGTCACGTCAACCGGCCCGTGCCGGCGCACCGCCGCCGCGAGCAGGGGGCCGAGCACTTGCGACATCCAGGTCAGGCGCTCGAGCACGTCGGGCGAGAAGGCGCCGTAGCGCAGCACCTTGCCGAGCCCTTCGTTGAGCGAGCAGTAAGTTCGCTGCCCCGTCGCTGGGTCCTCCAGGACGAACAGCCACATCGACGGCGAGATGACGCCAGCCATCGGGCCCACGGCGCGCCGGGAATGGCACGGCGCGAGCG
Source organism: Streptosporangiaceae bacterium (assembly GCA_035570295.1). Taxonomy (GTDB): domain Bacteria; phylum Actinomycetota; class Actinomycetes; order Streptosporangiales; family Streptosporangiaceae; genus JAJYUU01. The sequence continues at coordinate 13,056 of DATMMA010000086.1, read as the reverse complement.
CGAACTCACCGCGCGCGGCAAGCTCCGCTGCGACCTCAGGCGAGCCGGCGAGTCCCTCGAAGACGGCCGCGCCCATCAGCGCACCGTGCAGCGGGCCCGCCGCACGGTCCCAGCTGACCGGCGGTCCGGCGTGCAGGAACTCACCGGGCTGCAAGTCGAGCGCGGCACGGGCCGGCACGACGTCGACCAGATGTGCTCGCACGGCGATCATCCGCTCCACCGCGAGAGCGTTCGCCGCAATCCGTCGCGCGTCGCTCAGGACGGGAACGAGCACGTCCTCACTGCCTGCCATCGGCGGTGCCCAGTCGACCTGGGTTACCCTGGCGGCCTGCCGCTGCGCTGCCTCGGCCAGCAGCCTGAGCCCGGAGCTGATGATGTGCGGCTCGCGCCGGAGCAACTCGCTCATCGCGCGCCTTCGATCAGGTCGCAGGCGAACCGGGCGGCCGCCGCATTGGACGCGAACACTTCTGCGCCGGCCGCCTGGAGTGCCGCTGCCTGCCGGCCAAGGCCCTGCGGGTCGGCCGCCGCGCCGATCAGTGACACCACGACAGATACTCGGCCGCTCGCGCGTGCCTCGGCTATCGCCGGGGCAAGCTCGGCCGCCGGATCCGGGTGCGCGCCGTGCCCCAGGACAACGTCGAGCAGGACGGCGGTCACCGCCGGATCAGCAGCCTCGGCCGCGAGCCGCTCGAGCCGCAGCGACTGGTCGATCATGGGGTGCGCCCGGCCCATGGTCAGCTCGTCGTCGCCGAAGTCGATCATGGCATGCCCGGTTCCGGTCCCACGGGGCGCCAGCCTCAACTCCGGCCGCAGCGGGATGTTCGACCGGATCGGACCGAGCCGGTCGCTCGCGATGACCATGGCCTCGTCGCAGAGAGTGCCGCCGGAAAACAGGCCGCGCAGCACGCCCGCGCGCGGGCTCGACTCAAGATCCGCCCGGAGACCGCCAGACTTAGTTCCGGCCGCTTGTCCGGGCCAGCGGGGCCAGTCCGGGACTGGCTGGCCCAGGGTACGCAAGGCACTCTCGGTAGCCGCAGTAAGGTCTGGCTCACCAGGACCGACAAGCGCGAACTGGACCGGCGTCGCCAGGCGCGCCGCGAAGTCGCGCAGATGGGCCGCCACTTCCGCAGCTGGCGGCTTGGACACCATGATGATCAGCTCGGTGCCCGGATCGACGTCCAGTGCGGCGAGGGCGGCGCGGGCCGAGCGGCCGCCGACTGCAGCGGACAGATCTCGGCCGCCAACGCCCAGCGCAGCGCTGACCCCGGCGCCCGCGTAGTCAAGCAGGCACATCACCTGCTGCGCGCCAGTCCCGGACGCGGCAACGATCCCGACCGGCCCGGCGGCAAGTGTGTGCGAGAAGCCAAGCCCGACGCCACCGACCATCGCCGTGCCGCAATCCGGGCCCATGACGATCAGGTCGCGCTCGGCGGCGAAGTCCTTGAGCATGATCTCCTGTTCGACTGGCACGTTGTCGGAGAAGATCATCACGTCGCAACCGGCCTGGAGCGCGTCCATCGCCTCGGCGAACGCGTACCGGCCCGGCACCGAGATCAACGCCAGGCCGGGTCCGCTCGCCCGCACCGCCGCCGCCGTCGTGCGCGGCAGCTGCGCCTGGCCCACCCCGTGGTTAGCCGCCCAGTGGTCAGCCGTACCGTGCCCGGCGCCTGGCCGGGCAGTCAGTGCGGTTTCGACGACCGCAAGCGCCCCCGCCAGTGCAGCGTCATCGCTTGCCCGGACGGCAATCAGCAGGTGGTTAGACCCGGCATCCGGCGGCGGGAAGCCCATCGCGGCCAGCAGGTCCAGGTTCAGTTCGGTGGCCATCGCGATGAGTGCGGCCTGCACCCCGTCGGCCTGCCGCACGTCAGCGCTGACCCGCATCAGCGTGACCGAGTCCGCGTAGGCGCCGAGCCTGGCCTCGACATGCTCGGCGCTCATGCGGCCTGCCCAGGCTCAGCCCGCCCGGTGTCAGCTAGCCCAGTGTCAGCTAGCCCACTCTGAGCCAGCACAGCCTGCGCACGCAGCGCGCTCTCGGCCGCCGTCACTAGGCCGAGCGCCAGCGCCGCGCCCGAGGTGTGGCCGACGGACAGTAGCCGACTGACAGCGCGTCCGGCTTCGTCGGGTCGGCAGCGCCCTTGGCTCGTCAGGACCACGGCAAGGCTGGCCAGTTCGTCGATGCACTCGCCGCGGGCGGCGTGCCACAGCAGCGCGGCCGACAGCGCCGTCGTGCGGGCTGGTGCCAGGACCGCGGTCGCCTCGCGCAGCGCGGCTGCGTCGATGCCGAATGCGGCAGCACCGACCAGGAATCCGGCCAGCACGTCGTCGCCACTGGGGGTGAGCCCCGGACCGCTGCCAAGCAGGCGTGCCGCGGCTACGGTAGCCTCGCCCTGGTCGCCGGCCGCCGTGCCCAGCTCGGCCAGCAGCGAACTGCTGACGACTGTATCGGCGCCATTCGTCCCGGAAGCACTAAGCGCTGAGCCGCTAAGCCCCGAGCCGCCAGGCCCGGCGCGACCGAGCACTGAACGCACCTCCGCGAGCGCGCTGGCCGCCACCTCGCCCCGAACAGGCCTCGCTGGCGCCCATTCCCTGACCGCGCGAACGACTACCGGGCCATCCGGACCGTCCCAGCGGACCTCACCGGAGCCGACCACGATCCCCCATGAACGCGCCGGTGCTAGCGACGTCAACGGCAGTTCTGCACTAGTGGTCGGCAGCACCAGCCCGCACGGCAGACGCACGGCATCATAGGTGAGCACGGCCAGCACGCCCGGCGGCCCGGGAATCCTCAGGTAGAGCGCACCGCGAGTCACGCCGAGGCAGTCCGCAGGCCGGGCGGGCGCGGCCAGGACGGGCCGCAGGGCGCTGCTGCCGGCCGCCAGGCATCTCATCTCGCCATCTTGCAGCAGAAGAGGATTTCCGTCACGCCTCCGGCAGCGTACCGTCTCGCTATGGACGTAACGGCTGGGCAGCAGGCCCGGTGAAGCCGCGCCCGGTCGGCTACGCGCGGCCTGAGTGCGTGGCCGAGGCTCTAGCGGCGCTAGCGGAGCCAGATGTGGAGGCGAAGGTACTCGCCGGCGGACAGTCCCTGGTCCCGCTGATGTCCATGCGCCTGGCCGCGCCTGATCTTGTCGTGGACATCAACCGCCTCGCCGAGCTCAGCTATGTCCAGGTGACCGATGGCCAGGTGCGCATCGGAGCGCTCGCGCGGCACGCCGAGGTACTGGCCAGCCCGGCCGCGGCAGCCGCCCAGCCGCTTCTGCGCAAGGCGCTCCGGTTCGTCGCGCACCCGGCCATCCGCAACCGCGGAACCACCGTTGGCAGCATCGTGCATGCCGACCCGGCAGGCGAGATGCCCGCAGTACTGGCGCTGCTCGCCGGCACCGTGCGCGTCGCGAGCTCGGCCGGCGAGCGGTCGGTCCCGGCAGGCGAGTTCTTCCTCGGGCCGCTGGAGTCAGCCGTGCAGCCCGGCGAACTGGCCACCGAAGTGCGGTTCCCGGTGCTCGCGGCCAAGGCCGCAGGCACCGGGTTCACTGAGATCAGCCGGCGGCGCGGCGACTTCGCGGTCTGCGGTGTCGCCGCGATAGCGTGGCTCGGCACCGACGGCCGCATCAGCGGCGCGAAGGCCGCTTACCTCTCGATGGGGCCGTGTCCGGCTGTCCTGGATCTCACCGAGGCGGTCGAGGGCGTGGCAGCCGACTCGGCGTCGTTCCCGGCCGCGGCTAGCTTCGCTCGCGAGAAGCTCGAGCCCGCGCCTGACATTCACGCCACGGCGAGCTACCGCCGCCAGCTAGCAGGCGTGCTCACCGAGAGGGCGCTCGCCGAAGCGCTCGCCGATGCACGCGAGGCGGTGGAAGCATGAGCGCCGGGGAACTGCGCGGGGAGGAACTGCACGAGGTTCGCCTGACCGTGAACGGCGCGGCCCGCACCGTGCAGGTGCACGCGCGGCGCCTGCTGTCCGACTGCATCCGGCACGACCTGAGCCTGACTGGCACGCACGTTGGCTGCGAGCACGGCGTCTGCGGGGCCTGCACGATCTTGCTCGACGGAGTGCCGGTGCGCTCGTGCCTGCTGCTGGCGGTCAGTGCGGACGGTGCCGACATCACCACGGTCGAGGGACTGGCTGAGCCAGACGGCACGCTGTCACCAGTGCAGCAGGCCTTCTCCGAATGTCACGGCCTCCAGTGCGGCTTCTGCACGCCCGGCTTCCTGACCACGATCACCGCGGGGCTGCGGGCCGCGCCCGACGCCGACGACGAGGAAGCACGCGAGATGATCGGCGGCAACCTGTGCCGGTGCACGGGGTACCAGAACATCCTGGCCTCGGTGCACCGGGCCGCCGAGATCGCCCGCGAGCCCGGCGCCAGCGAATCCAGCCAGAGCGATGCCGGGCTCGTCGATTCAGGGCACGGGGGCATCGAACCCGGGCACGATGCCCAGCCCGACCGCAGTACCAGCCGGGCCGGAATGAGCTCGCTGTTCGGTGCCCGGGTGCAGCGAGTCGAGGACGACAGGCTGATCCGCGGTCACGGGGCATACCTGGACGACCTCGGCCAGGACGCGCTCGCCGCCGCGTTCGTACGCAGCCCGCACGCGCACGCGCGCATCACTGACATCGACGTCAGCGCAGCGCTCGACGTGCCCGGGCTGGTTGCGATCTACACCTACGAAGACCTGCCAGGCCGGCTGGCCGAGCCCCTCCCGCTGCTGATCCCGCATCCGGCGCTCACTCACGGCCGGACGCCGTACCCGCTGGCTCATGAAGAGGTCAACCACGTCGGCGAGGCCGTGGTGATGGTAGTGGCGGCCGACCGGTACCGAGCCGAAGACGCCGCTGACCTTATCGACGTCAGCTACGAGCCGCTGCCCGCGGTGGTGGGCCTGGATGCAGCCCGCGCAGCTGTCCACCTCGTGCACCACGACGTCCCCGGCAACCGCGCTGCTAACGCGGTCCAGGAGCACGGCAACACCGCGGCCGCGCTCGCCGCGGCGCCGCACGTGCTCGAACTCGACCTGGAGATCGAGCGGTCGGCGTCCACGCCGCTAGAGGGCCGGGGCGTCCTCGCCAGGTGGGACCAGCAGCAGAAGCGCCTTGAGCTGTGGACATCCACCCAGACCTCGACCGGAGTGCGGGCCGCCGTGGCGGCGAAGCTGGGCCTGGACCTGACCCAGGTCAACGTCATCACGCCAGACGTCGGCGGCGGCTTCGGGGTGAAGATCGTGCATCCGTGGCCCGAAGAGGTGCTCGTGCCCTGGGCCGCCCGGCTGCTCGGCCAGCCGGTCAAGTTCACCGAGGACAGGCGCGAGCATTTCATCGCTAGCGCGCACGAGCGGGCGCAGCAGCATCACGTGACGGTCGGCTACGACGACGAGGGCAGGATCCTCGGGCTCGACGTCAGGTTCTGGCACGACAACGGCGCCTACGTGCCCTACGGGCTCATCGTGCCGATCGTGACCTCAACCCAGCTACTCGGGCCATATAAGCCTGGTGCCTACCGGGTGGAGTTCGACTCGCTCTACACCAATACCGTGATCGTCACGCCGTACCGGGGAGCAGGGCGACCGCACGGCTGCTTCGTGATGGAACGCACGATGGACGCGATCGCGGCGGCACTCGGGCTCGACCGGACCGTGGTACGCGAGCGCAACTTCATCCAGCCCGGCGAGATGCCCTATGACCAGGGGCTGATTTTCCAGGACGGCCGACCGCTTATCTACGACTCCGGTGACTACCCGGCTCTGCTCGCCAAGATCAAGGACCTGGTCGGCTGGGACAAGTTCGCCCAGCTAAAGGAGGCGGCAGCGGCCGAAGGCAGGCGAGTGGGCATCGGGCTGGCCTGCTACGTCGAGGGCACTGGCGTCGGTCCGTACGAAGGCGGCCATGTCGTAGTGGAGACATCCGGCAAGGTGAAGGTGGCCACCGGCCTGACCAGCCAGGGCCAGGGCCACCAGACCATGCTGGCGCAACTCGTCGCCGACGAGCTTGGCGTTCCCATGGCAGATGTCGAGGTCGTCACCGGGGACACCCGGCGGTTCGGCTACGCGGTCGGCACTTTCGCGTCCCGGACGGCGGTGATGAGCGGGTCAGCCGTCACGCTGGCGGCGCGGAAGGCGAAGGAAAAGGCGCTGCAGGTCGCGGCCGATGCCCTGGAGGTCGCGGCCGCCGACCTGGAGATCACCGGTGGCATGGTGCAGGTTAAGGGTGATCCCGCCAGCGCCATCAGCCTCGGCACTGTAGCAGTCCTGTCCAACCCGTTGCGGTACGCCTTCGACGACGCCGCGACGGCGGCAACCCAGTTTGCCGGCGGCGGTGACCTGAGTAAGCCGCCGGTTGCGCCGGATGACGAGCCGGGCATCGAGGGCCGCGCTTATTTCTCCCCCGTGCGGTCGACCTTCGCCAGCGGCATGCACGCCGCGATCGTCGAGACCGACCCGGAGACCGCCGAAGTCACCGTCCTGCGCTACTGCGTGGTGCACGACTGCGGCCGGCTGATCAACCCGCAGATCGTCGAAGGACAGATCCACGGCGGCGTTGCCCAGGGCGTCGGCGGGGCGTTGTATGAGCGGATGGCCTACGACGAGTCCGGTCAGCTGCTCAATGCGTCCTTCATGGACTTCCTCATGCCCTACGTGAGCGAGGTACCGCGCCGGATCGAGATTGATCACCTGGAGACGCCGTCGCCGCTGAACCCGCTCGGCGTCAAGGGGGCAGGCGAGGCCGGGGTCATTCCCGGCGCCGCGGTCCTGGCTGCCGCTATCGAAGACGCCGAAGGCGTCCCGGTCCGGTCCATGCCCATGTCACCGTCAGACCTGTTCGAGCTACGGCGCGCCGATAGCCCGTAGGCCGTGCAGTGAGAAGAAGCGTCCGATGAGAAGAGAAGGACTGTGCTTGCGAAGAACTGGGCGATGAGAATGCGACTGCCATGAGGATCAGCGGCGCCGCGACCATGCACGCACCAGCGGGCCGGGTATGGGCCGCGCTAACCGACCCTGCCGTGCTCGTCGCCGCCATCCCTGGCTGCGAGCAGTTCGAGCCGGCCGGCCCGGACACCTACCGCTTTACCGTCGCGGCCGCGGTCGCCTCGATCCAGGCGAGCTATACCGGCGAGGTTTCGCTCTCGCAGCAGCAGCAACCCAGTTCATTCGTGCTGACCGCAAGTGGTGCCGGCGCGCCAGGCACGGTCACCACCAGCGTGCAGATCAGGCTGGCTGACATCGCCAACGGCACCACCGAGCTGAGCTATGACGCCGACGCGGTGATTGGCGGCTTGATCGCGGGCGTCGGCCAGCGCATGCTGTCCAGCGTTGCCAGGCGGCTGGCGGGCGCGTTCTTCAGCTCGGTGGACGAGTTTCTGGTCGGCACCGGTCGCGCCGGCCCGATTCGGGCAGTTCCGACAGTCCCGGTCTTCACCGGCCCCGACTCCTCCGGCCCAGCCGTCACCGGGCCGGGGCCCGACTCCTCAGCACAGATCCCGACAGCGCCAGTGTCGACGGGTCCAGTGTCGACGGGTTCAGTGTCGACGGTGCCAGGGCCAGGCTCCGTTGAGCCGCACGCAGGCTCTTCCCCCGCCCGGGAGCGACGTGGCGGGTCTGCGAGGTTCCCGCTGGATAGCGGATTCGCGCGCGGCATGCTCGCTGGCGCCGCGGTCACGCTGGCCGGGGTAGCTGCAGCCGGGCTCATCCGGCGGTGCCTGCTGACCGGGCGGGGGACTCGCTGATGCGTCCGGTCACAGTAGCTGCGGTCCAGGTCGCGCCGTCGGCGGCCCCGCTCACCCCGGACCTCATCGAGGCGAATACCGCCAGGGCGCTGGCGCTGGTCGAGGCTTGCGTGACCGCAACCGGCGCCGAACTCGTGGAACGCTGGATCTCGGCCACGATTGATCCGGCTACCGCGATGTCTTCGCTCACGCCCGACTCGTCAGTTCCGCAGCCGTTCGATCACCTCGCCGACCGTAGCCTGGCGCTCATACGACGGCATGCGGACGCGCTGCTGGGCGCTGCTACGTGCGCGTTCCCGCACGGGTCGACGAATGCGCGCTGACCGGACCGCGGTGCGCAGGCGCCTTCGCATTGGCGTTGATACCGGCGGTACGTTCACCGACGTGGTCGCCCTCGACGAGGTCACCGGCACGCTGACGGTAACGAAGACGCCGTCGACGCCCGCCGACCCGGCGGAGGGATTCATGACCGGGCTGACGAAAATGCTGAGGCTGCTCGCGGCCCATCCCGCTGAGATCGCGTCCATCAGTCACGGGACCACGATCGCGACCAACCAGCTACTGGCGGGCGACGTCGGCGAACTCGGCTTCGTTACCAGCGAGGGCTTCCAGCTCATGCTGGAAATCGCCCGGCAATCGGTCCCCGACGGATACGGCAACTCTTATTTCTGGGTTAAGCCGGACCGGATCGTGCCACCTGACCGGGTCAAGACGGTGGGCGGCCGGCTCGACCACACCGGCGCGGAACTGCGGCCGTTCGACGAGGCACAGGCGACCGCGGTTGCCCGGTGGTTGCGTGATCGCGGCATCAACACGCTCGGCGTGTGCTTCCTGCACTCCTATGCCAACCCCGAGCACGAGGAGCGGATGGCCCGGGTACTGGCCCGCGAGCATCCGGGTGCGGTGGTTTCGCTGTCGTCGCAGGTGCTGCCCGAGTACCGGGAGTACGAGCGGTCGATGACCACGCTGATCGATGCCGCGGTCAAGCCGCGCATTTCGCAGTACCTGTCCGCCATCGCGCAGCGGCTGGCGGGCCTGCGGGCCGAGCCTGTACCACTGCATGTGATGACGTCGAATGGCGGCGTGGCGACGGCCGCCGAGATCATCGGCCGGCCGATCACGACTGTGCTGAGCGGGCCGGCGGCAGGCGCGGTCGGCGCCGCAATGATCGCGCAGGGCGCGGGCATCACCTCGGTGCTGACCTGCGACGGCGGTGGTACCTCTACGGACGTGGCGGTCGTCGTCGGCGGTGAGCCCGCACTGACGACTGAGGGCTGCGTCGGTGCGTACCCGTCGAAGATCCCGATGGTGGACGTCGTCACCGTCGGCGCGGGCGGCGGGTCGGTGGCGTGGGTGTCCCCGGAGGGCTCGCTCAAGGTCGGCCCGCAGTCGGCCGGAGCCGATCCGGGGCCGCTGTGCTACGCCAAGGGCGGCCGCGACGTCACGGTCACGGACGCTCACCTGCTGCTCGGCCGGATCCCGCCACATCTGCTCGGCGGGGAGATCCCGCTGGATGCCGACGCCGCCCGGTCCGGAATCGCCGACCTGGCGGCGAAGCTCGGCATGCCTGAAGTTCAGTGCGCGGCCGGGATCCTGGAAGTCTCGGCATGGAACCAGGCCAACGCGGTGCGCCAGATCACCATAAAGCGCGGCCTCGACGTACGGGACTTCACCCTTGTCACGTTCGGCGGATCCGGGTCGCTGCTTGCCTGCCCGCTGACCGAGATCCTCGGCGTGCGCGGCGTCCTGGTGCCGTCCAACCCCGGCAACGTCTCGGCTTTCGGGCTGCTGACCGTTGACGTCCGCACTGACTATGTCCGCACCTGCGTTGCGCGGCAGTCGGAGCTGGACTACGCCTCGATGGAATCGAGCTATGCCGGGCTCGCTGCGAGGGCGCGCGACGCACTGCTCGCGCAAGGCTTCGCGGCCGGCGATCACAGGCTGATCCGGTCTGCCGACCTGCGGTACTTCGGCCAGGCTTTCGAGGTGCGCGTGCCGGTCGCCGCTGGCCCGGTCGCTCCGGCGCTGGCGGAGGCGGCCGCTGCGGACTTCCATGCGGCGCACCGTGCCCTGTACGGGTACGACTTCCGCGCCGATCCCCGTCAGCAGGTGGAGTGGGTGAACCTGCGGGTCACCGGGATCGGCCCGATCCAGCGGCCGCGGCTTGCCACGCTGGCAGCCGGAGACGGCGATGCGGGCAGGGCTGTAACCGGCCGTCGGCCGGTGGTCTTCGCGCGGGCGGGCGGCCCGGTCGATACCCCGATCTACTGGCGGCCTGAGCTTGAGGCCGGAGACGAGCTAGCCGGCCCCGCCATCATCGAGGAGTATGGCGCGACGATCCCGGTGCATCCAGGGTTCGCGGCGCGCGTCGACGGGTTCGGCAATCTGCTGCTCGGGCTGGAGGGGCACCGATGACGGTACCGACGCTCACTGATGGGTCGCGCGGGCCGGCGGACCCGGTGCTGCTGGAGATCGTCGCCGGCAGCCTGGCTGCTATCGAGAAGGAGGTCGAGACCGCTATCGGCAGGACCTCGCGGTCCCCGATGATCAGGGATGCGCACGACTTCCGCGCGGGAATTCACGACCGGCTGCTTCGCAAGCTAACCGGCCGCTCCTACAGCGCGCTTGTGCACCCCGTCGCACGGGACTTCCCGCTGGCGACAATGCGGCCGGGCGACGTGTTCTTCCACAACGACGTGTACCTATCTGAGGGCGGCATCGGCCACCTGCCGGACCTGTGCGTCACCGTGCCGGTCTTCCACGCGGGCCCCGCTGGTGGCGGCGAGCCGGAGGTGGTCGCCTTCGTGCAGGCCTTCGGCCACCACGATGACATCGGCGGCGCGGTCCCCGGATCGATGCCGAGCCATGCCACCAGCGTGTTCTCCGAAGGCCTGATGGTCCCGCCGATCCGGCTGTGGGACGCCGGCGTGCCCAACCAGGCCGCGCTCACCATCATGACCCGCAACTCGCGGATGCCCGACTCGCTCGCCGCGGACCTGGACGCCGAATGCTCCGCCTGCCTGCAGGGTGCCCGTCGGCTCGCCGAGCTGTTCGAGCGCTACGGCCAGGCCGATGTCGAGGCCTGCTTGGACGAGATCGTGGCGAGCACCACGCGCACCTACCGGCAGCAGATCCTGGCGAAGATCCCCGCCGGGACCTGGACCTGGGAGGACTATGCCGAGCACGACGGGGTCGACCCGCCGCGACTGCATACGCAGCGGATCACGCTCACCAAGACGGCCTCCGACGAGCCCGGCGGCCCCCGGCTGATCCTCGATTTCACCGGGACCGGTCCGCAGGCTAAGGGCCCGATCAATCACTGCGCGAACTATGCCGACGGCAACTTCCTCGCCAAGTGGCTCGCTCCGATCCTGCGCAACCTCGCGGACAGTCCCGAGCGGATGGCCGAACTGGATGTGAACGAGGGCATCGTCGAGCTGATGGAGATGCGTTTCCCGCCGCCTGGCACGCTGCTCACCCCGGTGTTCCCGGCGCCGACCAACGCGCGCACGTTCGTGATCCTGCGGCTGCTCGGCGTATTCGCCGGCGTGCTAGCCAAGGCCGTCGGCGGGCGGATGCCGGCCGACCAGGAGACGATCCGCTACACCGGCGTCTACGGGCAGAACGCGGCCGGCGAGCCCTACCTCATGCGCGAGGTGCTCGGCGGCGGCTCCGGCGGGCGGTACTACGCCGACGGCGAGGACACCATCCATGTGGTGCCCGACTCGCGGAACCTGCCTGCCGAGTTCACCGAAGCCCGATTCCCCCTGCTGGTAGAGCGACTCGGCCTCGCCGTGGACTCGGGCGGGCCAGGCAAGTTCCGCGGCGGCCTCGGCTACGAAAAAGTCCTGCGGATGCGCGCAGACGGCTACTTCATGTCGATCGCTGACCGCTCGATCCTGTCCTGCTGGGGCGTGAACGGCGGCCGGGCCGGACGCCCGTTCCAGGTAACGGTCGATCCCGGCGGCCCGGCCGAGCGGGAGATCGACGCGCTAGCCGATGGCGAGTTCGTGCCGGCCGGCACGGCGATCCGCATCAGGACCACTGGCGGCGGCGGGTGGGGAGATCCGCTCGAGCGCGACCCGTCGCTGGTGGCACGCGATGTCCGCTGGGGCAAGGTGTCCCTCGAGGCCGCGGCCGCTGACTACGGCGTGGTGCTCGCCGGCCCCGCCGATGACGCAGAGCCCGATGACCCGGTGGCCGACGCCCCCGTGGTTGACGATGCGGCAACCCGCATCCTGCGCGACAGCCTGCGCGCCGCACGCCCGGAGTCACAGCCGTTCTTCGACCGGGGGCCCGGCTATGCCAAGCTGTCGGGCGGACGGGCGACAGCGAAGGTGGACTGGCTATGACCGTCCTGATCGCGCTCGGCGGCAACGCGATGACGGCGCCAGATGGCAGCGCCCGGCCGCAGGATCAGCACGCGGCCATCGGTGTCGCGGCCGAATCGATCGCCGACATCGTCGCCGCCGGAAACCCCGTCGTGCTCACCCATGGCAACGGACCGCAGGTCGGCAACCTGCTGGTCAAGAACGAGATCGCGGCCGCCATTGTCCCGCCGGTGCCGCTCGACTGGTGCGGCGCGCAGACGCAAGGCACGATCGGCGTCCTCCTGCTCAATGCGCTCGACGCCGCGCTCGCCAGGCGCGGTGCGAGCACGCGCACTGCCGTGGTGGTATCGCGGACGCTCGTCGACCCCGCCGACCACGGGTTCGCCGACCCGGCGAAGCCAATCGGCCGGTACGTGTCGGCCGCCGAGGCCGCCGACCTGACCGCGCATGGCCAGACCTGGCGCGATTTCGGGTCGCGAGGCTGGCGTCGGGTTGTCGCTTCGCCCGAGCCGCTAGCGTGCCTGGATGCGGCCGCAGCTGCGGCGCTGCTCGGCGCGGGATTCGTCGTGGTCTGCGCAGGTGGCGGCGGCGTGCCCACTATCCGGGACGAGCGCGGCGAGCTGCGCGGCATGGAGGCGGTGATTGACAAAGACCTGACCGCAGCCGTGCTAGCCCGCCAGCTCAATGCCGACACGCTCATCATTGCCACAGACGTCGAAGCGGTGATCGACGGCTGGGGCACCGCTGCCGCTCGCCCGATCGGGGAGATCCCGGTCGCCCGGATGCGCGCTCTCGCCGGCGACGGGCATTTTCCGGCGGGCAGCATGGGACCTAAGGTCGAGGCCGCCTGCCGGTTCGCCGAAGGCGGCGGCCGGGCGATCATCACGTCGTTGCACCACATTTCCGATGCTCTGGCCGGCAAGGCCGGCACTGCCGTTATCCCGTAAGTCCGCCCCAGCTAGCCGAGGAGACATGTCCGTGCCCGAGCCGATCGAGGTCCGCAAGGTGCC
>DATMMA010000085.1:0-5145 GCA_035570295.1 Streptosporangiaceae bacterium | reverse complement strand
GCTCGTGCGCCACGATCTGCGCCCACGTCGTCTCGTGGCCCTGGCCCTGACCCCTGGCGCCGGTGCGGACGATGGCCTTTCCGGTCATATGCACCTTGAGCTCGGCCGAGTCGAACATCTTGATGCCGAGGATGTCGTACTCACGGCTGTTCCCGGCACCGAGCGGCTCGGTCATCGTGGAGATGCCGAGGCCCAGCAGCCGGCCGCGGGAGCGGGCCTGCACCTGCTGCTGCCGGAAGTTCTCGTAGTCGATGGCCTTCAGGCCGACGTCCAGGCACTTGGCGTACTGGCCGGAGTCGGTCAGGAACCCGAACGGAGTCCGGTGCGGGAACTGGTCGTCTGCCACGAAGTTCATCCGCCGGAAGGCGGCCTGGTCCATGCCGAGGTCGTCGGCCGCAGCCTGGACCATGCGCTCCTGGAAGAACATCGCCTCGGTCACGCGGAACGAGCAGCGGTAGGCCACGCCGCCGGGCGCCTTGTTGCTGTAGGTACCGCGCGCGGTCAGGTGCGCGACCGGGATGTCATAGGCGGCGAATGCCGAGTGCATCAGCCCGATCTTGAACTTGCTCGGCTGGGCGTCGGAGAAGAATGCGCCGTGGTCGGCGTCGGTGTGCATGCGGACGCCGAGGATCTTGCCGTCGCGGCGGAGCGCCATCTCGCCCTTGAGGTACACGTCCCTGGCGAAGCCGGTCGAGATCAGGTTGCCTGACTTGTCCTCGATCCACTTGACCGGCCGTTCCAGCAGGATCGAGGCGAGGATCGTGCACACGTAGCCCGGGTATACCGGCACCTTGTTGCCGAAGCCGCCGCCGATGTCCGGCGAGATGATGCGGATCATGTGCTCGGGCAACTCGGCGACCATCGCGACCGCCGCCCTGATGATGTGCGGCGCCTGGGTGGTCATGTAGACGGTCAGCTTGGAGGTCGCTCGGTTGAAGTCCGCGATCGAGCCGCAGCACTCGATCGGTGACGGGTGCGAGCGCGGGTAGTGCAACTCCAGCTTGGACACCAGGTCGGCCTGGGCGAACGCCCGGTCGGTGCCGTCGCGATCTCCTACCTCCCAGTCGTAGATGATGTTGTCAGGCTGGTTTTCCTTGTCGTCTCGGATGACCGGGGCGCCCTCGGCGACGGCCTGCGCCGGGCTCACGATCGCGGGGAGCGGCTCGTAGTCGACGACGATCGCCTCGCACGCGTCCTTGGCGATATAAGGATCATCGGCGATGACGCAGGCGACCTCCTGCCCCTGGAACCGGACCTTGTCGGTGGCGAGCACGGCCTGGGTGTCATAAGACAGGGTCGGCATCCAGGCCAGGTTCCGGGTCGCCATCATCTCGCCGGTCAGCACAAGGTGCACGCCGGGAATGTCCCAGGCCTTGCTGGCGTCGATGGACTTGATCCTGGCGTGCGCCAGCGGGCTGCGCAGGATCTCCATGTGCAGCATGCCGGGCAGCACGATGTCGTCGGTGTAGTTGCCCTTGCCGCGGATGAACCGGTTGTCCTCGACCCGCTTGCGGCTCGCGCCGATGCCGCCGATCTTGATCTCGTCAACTGCCTGCGACATATCCTCGTTCCCGTCTCACTGAGCCGGCGCCTGCGCACGAAGTTTCTCGGCAGCCCACAGCACCGACTTGACGATGTTCTGGTAGCCGGTGCAGCGGCACAGATTCCCCGACAGCGCCCAGCGGACCTCTTCCTCGGTTGGGTCCGGGTTGCGATCGAGCAGCGCTTTCGCGGCCATCATCATGCCGGGAGTGCAGAACCCGCATTGCAGACCGTGCTCCTCTTTGAAGCCCTCCTGCAGGGGGTGCAGCTCACTCGCTGTGGCAAGGCCCTCCACGGTCTGGATCTCCCGGCCGTCCGCCTGGACTGCCAGCATCGTGCAGGACTTGACCGCCTGGCCGTCGACGAGAACGGTGCACGCACCGCAGTTCGTCGTGTCGCAGCCGGTGTGCGTACCGGTCAGCCTGAGCCCCTGCCGGATCAGGTGTGCGAGCAGAAGCCGTGGCTCAACTTCGGCGATCTTCTTCTCGCCGTTCACGGTGAACTTGATCCGCCGGAGCGGCACCTGCGCCGCTGTCTCGTCGCCGCGATCCGCGTAGACCATGGTCATGATCAGGCCGCCCTTTCCGCCGGCTCGGCGCTGGACCTGCTGAGAATGCGCGTGACGAATGTCGCCACCATGTGCCGCTTGTACTCGGCGCTGCCCCGGTGGTCCGTTCGCGGGCGGGCCGCCGCAGCGGCAAGCTCAGCCGCCGTGGTGATCGAATCCGCGGTCAGCGGCTGTCCGGTCAGCGCCGCGGCTGCCTCGGTCGCCGCGATCGTTGACCCGCCGACACCGGTCAGCGCGATGCCCGCGCGGCGCACGACCCCGCCGGAGATCTCCACTGAAACGGCGACGCCGACGGTGGCGAAGTCGCCGACGCGCCGCTCCAGCTTGAGGTAGCCGCCGGAGCGCGCGCCCTGAGCGGGCGGGATGACCGCCTCGATGGCAATCTCGTCCGGAGCCAGCACGGTCTGGAAGGGGCCAGTGACGAAGTCGGTCAACAAGATCGCCCGGCGGCCAGCCGGGCCCTGGGCCACCACCGAGCCGCCGAGCGAGAGGACCACCGACGCCCAGTCTCCCTGCGGATCGGCGTGACACAGCGAGCCGACCAGCGTGCCCCGGTTGCGCACAATCGGGTCGGCGATTAGCGGTGCGGCCGCGGCCATCGTCGGTTGCGTGTTAGCCAGCAGCTCAGAGCGCTCCAGGTCGACGTGACGGCAGAGCGCCCCGATCCGGAGCGTGCCGTCCGGGTCCAGCCGGTGGTAGTTAAGGCCGGGCAAGTTGTTGATGTCCACGATCAGCTCCGGTGCGGCGAACCGGAGCTTCATCAGCGGAATGAGACTCTGACCGCCTGCCAGCACCTTGGCGACGTCGCCGCCATCAGCCAGCAGACCGATCGCTTCGGCGAGCGAATGCGGTGCCTCATATCGGAACCGCGACGGGTACATACGCTTCCTCCGGTCTTACGGCGGCGCCGGTGTTCTGGCGGCGCTGGTCTTGTGGCAGTGCTGGCCTGCTGGGCCGGCAGGTACGACTCAGCCCGCCTGCGGTTCCTGAAGCTCACGCGAATGAGATGCCGGGTCGGCTACTGCCACCGGGCCGGACTCGTAATCTGGATCGGGCCGGGGCTCCTGGTGCGGTGGCCACGGGCCGGAGACCGGCTGGCCAGCGATCTTGAGGTAATCGATCAGCTCAGGCCAGGCCCATACGGTCGGGCTTTTCCCGGTCTTGGGCGCGTGCTCCACCAGCTCGTACAGTCGCGGATTGCCCTTGCTTTTCCCGTCGGACTCGATCCGCATTAGGGAACTCCTCGGCGAAGTGAAATTGCACGTATCGTGCACCTTCAGCGACGCCAAAGCAACAGGCCAATAAGCTGTCGCTTAAGTGACCAGCTAGCGGACTAGATAAAGCAGGGCAGAAGGAGACGTTCAGCTCCATATGGTCACGTACACCGGTGGCTTGAACCGCGAGGGCGGAACTCCAGCCGACGGCGACCGCATCAGCTGCATCGCCTCGGGCGTGCCGAGGAACCGGCGCAGCGCGCTCGCGGCCGTACTCCGGTGGTCCCGCTCGAGCAGGGTCGCGTGCCAGCAGGCTTCGGCCGGCAGCCCGGGCACCTCGACCAGCGACAACTCGCCGCGACGCAGTTGCTGCGACACCAGGTGCTCGATTGCCGGAGCCGCGCCGGCCCCGTCCGCGGCCGCTGCCCAGGCGGCTGTCTGGCTGGGAAACACGCCAATATTGCTTTCCGGCACGCCGAATTGTGCCAGCAGCCGGCCAGTCTCGCTGCCCGGGTCGGCGCCGGCCGGATCTACCAGCCAGCGCCATTGCCGGGCCGGGCCGCGCAGGCGCGAATGTCCGGCAGTCACCACGACCAGCCGGTATTTGAAAATGGGCTCGCTCACCACCGGCATGGCCTGCTCGGCCGAGACGCCAGCTCCGAAGGCGACGTCGGCGAGGCGGTTGGCCACCAGCACTGCCTGCTCGCCGGATACCGCGACGCCGGTCGACACCTCAACCGGCCCCGCGAAGCGGCGGGTGAACGCCTCGACCAGCGGTCCGGCCACGAACTCGGCAAATGTCGAGGTCGCTACGACGCGCAGTTGCTCAGGCGCCCCCTGCGCGGCCCTGACCGCCGCGTGCGCTTCGGCGCCGAGCACGACGATCTGTGACGCGGTCGCCAGCAGCCTGGAGCCGCCGGGTGTCAGCGTCATGCCGGCCGGCCCCCTGGTGATCAACTGGTCGCCAAGGTGCTGGCGCAGCGCAGTCAGCGCCTGCGACACGGCGGGCTCGCTGACACCGAGCGCGCTGGCCGCCGCGGTCACCGAGCCAAGCCGGGCCACCAGGACGAACGCGTTGAGCTGCGTAAGCGTCATGACACACTCGCGCTCAAGGAGGGCGATGCGGTGCAAGTCCCCGCGCAAGTCGAGTACGAGAAAGCTACCAGCGTCGAGCACGCCCTCTCGCTGCTGGCCAGATACGGTTCGGCAGCACGCGTCCTGGCCGGCGGGCACAGTTTGATACCCATGATGAAGCTACGGCTGGCGCAGCCGGAGGTGCTAATAGATATCAACGGGATCACCGACCTCTGCTATGTCAACCTAACGGGTGCGCAGCTGCGAATCGGCACGCTTACCCGGCATGTGCAACTGCTGGAGTCACAGATCGCGGGTGAGCACTTCGCGATCCTGCACGACGCGGAGCGCGTGATCGCCGACCCGATCGTGAGGAACTGGGGCACCGTGGGCGGCTCGCTCTGCCAGGCTGACCCGTCCGAGGACCTGTCGGCAGCGTTTGCCGCGATGAAGAGCACGATGGTCATTCACGGGCCGGATGGCAGCCGCGAGGTGTCCGCCCGGGAATTCCATACCGGCCCCTACGAGACCGTCGTGGGACCCGCAGAGCTCCTCACTGAGATCAAGCTGCCCATCAGGCCGGGGGGCGGCAGCGGATATCAGAAAGTGGCACGCCGGACTGGAGACTGGCCGGTCGGCGCCGCCGGGGCAGCGGTCTGGCTTACCGGCGACACCATCGCAGACGCCGGGATCGGCCTGACAGCCGTCGGCGCCACCCATTTCGCCGCGGCCGAGGCGGAGGAGTAC
>DATMMA010000084.1:0-6809 GCA_035570295.1 Streptosporangiaceae bacterium | reverse complement strand
TGCCCATCAGCGTGCCTGAGGTGCCGAGCCCTGCCACGAAATGGGTGATCTCCGGCAGGTCCGCGAGCAGCTCGGGCCCGGTCGTCTCGTAGTGCGCGCGGGCGTTTGCCTCGTTGCCGTACTGGTAGAGCATGACCCAGCCGGGGTTATCAGCTGCCAGGTTCTTGGCGACCCGGACCGCCTCGTTGGAGCCGCCCGCGGCCGGTGACGACACGATTGTCGCGCCATAAGCCTCGAGCAGCATCCTTCGCTCGGCGGAGGTGTTCTCTGGCAGCACGCAGATCAGCTGGTAGCCGCGCAGCCTGGCGACGAGGGCCAGGCTAATGCCGGTATTACCGGAGGTCGGCTCCAGGATGATCGAACCGGGGTGCAGCAGCCCGTCCTTCTCCGCGGCAGCGATCATGTACGCGGCTGCCCGATCCTTCACCGAGCCGGTCGGGTTCCGGTCCTCGAGCTTGGCCCACAACCGGACTTCGGGGCTCGGCGACAACCGGGGCAACCCGACTAGCGGTGTGCCGCCAACTGCGTCAAGCAGGGATTCATAGCGCATGTCTCAGCTCGCCGGCTTGCTGGTCGGCTTCGTCAGCACGATCCGTCAGCGCGCGCCGCCGGCCACGGCCGGGAGCACGGTGACGGTGTCGCCGTCGCTCACCGGCGCGGACAGGCCGCCGAGAAAGCGAACGTCCTCGTCGTTCAGGTACACGTTGAGGAACCGGCGTACCCCCGAGTCGTCGATCAGCCGCTCGCGGAGCCCCTCGTAGCGGCCATCGAGATCGGCGAACACTTCCTCGAGCGTAGCGCCCGAGCCCTCGACCGCTTTCTGGCCGCCGGTGTAGCTGCGCAAGATGGTCGGGATACGGACCTCGATTGCCATGACTGTCTGCTCCATTAGGGACTAACCGCTTAGTCGGTAACTTTAGGGCTACGGCCCGGGTCTCTAGGCGATGCAACCTGCGGCTGCTCTCGATCATTCCGGCGCGATCGTGACGTCTTCCTCGGTCACTTCGCCGTCGAGGATCCGGAAGGACCGGAACTCGTCCTGTTCCTGGTTTCTGGTGGAAACAAGGACATAGTGCGCGCCCGGCTCGCTGGCATAGGAGATGTCGGTCCGTGACGGATAGGCCTCGGTAGCCGTGTGTGAGTGGTAGATCACCACCGGTTCCTCATCCCGGTCGTCCATCTCACGCCATACGCGCAACTGCTCCAGGGAGTCGAACCGGTAGAACGTCGGCGACCGCTCAGCGTTGAGCATCGGGATGAACCGCTCGGGCCGGTTGCCGCCCGCCCGCCCTGCGATCACTCCGCACGCCTCGTCCGGGTGGTCAGCGCGCGCATGCGCCAGGATTTTCGCGCGCAAATCCGCGCTGATGGTGAGCATGGCCAGAGATTAGCCCATGCGCCGGCCGTGCCCCGGATTGCCCGGTAGGGCCGGTAGCGCACTACCGGGCCCCTCGCCTAAGACAGCGCCTCGACGAGGCTCTCCTGCAGGTAGGCCAGCCACTGATAAACCCAGACATAGGCGGCCCGTGGGTCGTCCGCCGACAGCCGCTCGGAGATGTCTTCGTTCTCGTCCGTGATGCCCAGCCGGACGCTCAGCGCAAGCCGGACGTCGTTCAGCGCCTTGAGCCACTGCTGGCATTCGGGCTCGCTGAGCTGCACCTGACCGCCGCCCGGCGGCAGCGATGACAGCACCGTCTGGGCCGCGGCAATCTTGCCTGACCGCAGCGACTCTTCGGTATAGCGGCGGAACTCGGCCGAGGCCGCCGGGTCGTCGGAATAGCCGTCCGGCAGCAGCCTGGCGAGCACAGGGTCATCTGGCAGCGTGGCATGGTTGGACAGGCCAAGCTGGGCCTCCAGATCGCCGCTGTCGATGCCGGCGTCTGTAGCGGTGCTGTCTGCGCTGACCAGTTCGGCCACCTGGCTGACCAGGTACCTGATCACGCCGGCCTGGGCCTCCTCGAAGTACGCGGCCGCTCCGCCGGCAACCGGCCTGAACGACGCGGCAACCTCTAGGTTTTCCTCGTCCTCGGCCGAACGCTCGGCCGAGAGCCAGTCGTCTTCCCAGCTCATAACTCGTGGCTCACAGTCGCCCAGAGGCCGTAGCCGTGCAGGGTCTCGGCGTCCCGCTCCATAGCTTCCCGAGTGCCGGCGGAAACCACCGCCTTGCCCTTATGGTGCACGTCCAGCATCAGCTTCTCGGCCTTCACCTTCGGGTAGCCGAAGACCTTCTGGAACACGTAGGTCACGTAGTTCATGAGGTTCACGGGGTCATTCCAGACGACGGTGACCCACGGTGCGTCCAGAGCCGCATCCTGGCCTGTCGTTGGTTGCTCTACCTCAACTGGCGCGACGCCCACCTGCCGTCACCTCCCCAATAGCCCAGTTCCTACTCCACCGAAGCTAGTGTTCCACCCGCGTCTAATGCGAACGCGCAGACGTCCCGCAGGTTCCTCGCATCCCCCTCTTATGACTACTCGCACATCATGTGCGGCAAATCATGTCATTGATACGAAGTACCCCTTTAAGCTGGCTCGCAGGGGGCCGCCTCAGCAGGCCGTCAGGCCTGGCGCAGCCCAGGAGGCGAGGGGACATCCGATGACTATGCTCACTGGCAGCCGGCTGAAGCGCGCGTTGAGCGCGACAGTAGCCGCCGCGGGGTTGGCATTGACTCTGCCGCTAGCAGCGACGCCAGCGCAGGCAGCGTCGGCCGGCCTGAGCGGCACTGGCTGGAGTGCGGTCACGCTTCCGACCGACAACTACCTCAATCCCGACCCGTACCCGGTATCGTGCGCGAGCGGCACCCAGTTCTGTCTTGCCGTCACCAAGGACGCGGCGGTGACCCTACCCGGCGGTGGCGATGGATATAGCGACGTCGTGACCACCAATGGCGGGCAGACCTGGACGGCTTACGCTGATCTACCGTCGGCGGTCGCCTACGTGACTGCCGCATCGTGCGCCAGCACCGCCGTCTGCTGGGTCACTGGATATGGGCCGGAGGGTCAGCCGGAGGTCGCGCAGACCGCCGATGGCGGGCAGACGTGGACGGACATGACACCCGCGGACTGGCCAGCCAACTGGACCTTCGTGTCGGTTGACTGCGTCTCCGCGTCGACGTGCTGGCTGGCCGGGAACGACTGGCAGCCGAAGGCGGCTGGGGTAACGCCACTTGTCATCGAGACCACCGACGGCGGCGCTACCTGGAGCAGTTTCACGAACCTGCCGGCCATCACGCAATACGATCCCAACGGCACATACGAGATTGAGGCTATCTCCTGCACCTCCGCACTGGACTGTGTCGCAGCGGGCGGGCTCAACGAGGCCGACGGCGTCGCGCAAGTCATCGCTACCACTGACGGCGGCGCTACCTGGACACTGTCCACCGACCCGACGCTCAGCGGCATTCAGCAGATCTTCAGCTTGTCCTGCTTGCCGGGCGCTGACGGCCTTCCGGCGTGCACGGCGGCGGCAGACGCGCTTGAAGCCGCCGGGCCAGTCGTCATCTCGACCGATGATGGCGGCGCGACCTGGAGCGGCGCGGAGACTTACGACAACACCGGCTGGCTGAGCTCGATCAGCTGCCCGGATCTGTCGCATTGCTGGGCAGCCGGCGGAGGAACCTCCGTAGCGCTGCTCGGCACCGTTAATGCTGGTGCATCCTGGGCGACGGTGACCTCCGACACGACGAACGTGGACGGCACCGTGTCCTGCGCGAGCGTCAGCTTCTGCATTGCGTCAACGGACAATGCACTGTGGGAAACCACCGATGACGGCGGCCTGACGTCGCACGCGACAGGCGCGGCGCTCTCTGTAGCCGTTACAGCCGTGAAGCCGGTGACCCGCCAGCTGCCGCGAGTCAGCGGCTCAGCCGTTTCAGCACGGATCAGCCGGAGCGCGACCGTAACCGGGCAATACCGGGGATCTGGCAGGACCGCGACGGTGACGATCACGCCGCCTACCGGGAAGGCAGTCACCAAGACCGTATCCATCGGGCTGAACCGCTTCTACTCCGCGACCTTCAGCGGCGTCGCACACGGAGCGACCAAGGTGGCCGTCAAAATCAACGGTAAGGTGCGGAGGACGGTGGATGTTCACGGCTACCCGGCTGCGGCGCCGATCGTGACGTCGCTGTCATCGCATGCCGGACCGACCCGCGGCGGCGCGACCGTGACAGTCAGGGGCGCCAACTTCGGCAGCGCCACCGCCGTCGAATTCGGCGCTAAGCATGCGACGCGCGTCAGGGTCCTGTCGGCCACCAAACTCAGCGTCAAGGTCCCGGCCGACAGCGGCGCCGTCTACCTGACGGTGGTCACCAGGAACGGCGGCCCGAGCGCGCTGACCGGCCGCTCTGTTTACAACTTCCTGCCCCGGCCGGCCATCAGGACACTGTCCTCGTCCGGTGGCCCCACCCAGGGCGGCCAGACCGTGCTGATTTCCGGGACGGGATTCGCGTTCGTCCGCGCCGTCTACTTCGGCAGCCACCTCGCCGACCGCATCCGGGTACTTTCGGCGCGGGAGATCTCGGTCCGGACGCCGGCCGGGAGCGGGCGGGTGCAGGTCAGGGTCGTCAGCGCCGGCGGCAGGTCGGCCACTGTTGCGGCCGGCTACTACACGTATTGAGTTCGGCGCCGGGAGGCTTGCAGGGCCTGCGCGCCTCCCGGCGTCCGCCGCTCCGTAAGCTGCCCAGATGGAGACCGACCTGCCATCGAGCAGCGAGCCGGCCGGCACGGCGCTGCTCACGGACCGTTACGAGCTGACCATGGTGCGGGCCGCGCTGGGCAGCGGTACCGCGAACCGGCGCGCCGTGTTCGAGATGTTCGCCCGGCACCTGCCTGGCGGCCGGCGCTACGGCGTGGTGGCCGGCACCGGCAGGTTCCTGGATGCGCTGGAGCAGTTTCGGTTCGGTGATGCTGAGCTGGAATTTCTCGAGCGAGCGCAGGTCACCGACGCACCGACGCTCGAGTTCCTCCGGAACTACCGCTTCAGCGGCGACATCTGGGGCTACGCCGAAGGCGACTGCTACTTCCCTGGCTCGCCGATCCTGGTGGTCGAAGGCACCTTCGCCGAAGCGGTAATCCTGGAGACGCTCGCGCTGTCGATCTACAACCATGACTCGGCGATCGCGTCGGCCGCCTCCAGGATGGTCCAGGCCGCGCACGGCCGGCCGCTGGTGGAGATGGGATCGCGCCGCACCCACGAGCGAGCTGCGATTGCTGCCGCGCGGGCCGCCTACATCGCCGGCTTCGCCACTACCTCGAACCTGCGGGCCGGCTATCAGTACGGGCTGCCTACCGGCGGCACTAGCGCGCACGCGTTCACCCTGGTGCACGACGACGAGAAGAAGGCCTTTGCCGCGCAACTTGACGCGCTCGGGCCTGGCACCACGCTGCTCGTCGACACCTACGACGTGGCCGACGCGATTGCCACGGCAGTCGAGCTGGCCGGCCCGGAGCTCGGCGCGATCCGCATCGACAGCGGTGACCTGGCAACTGTCGCGCGCGAAGCCCGCGCGCAGCTGAACTCGCTTGGTGCCGGTAAGACCCGGATCATTCTCACCGGCGACCTGGACGAGTTCTCCATCGCGGCGCTCGCCGCGGAGCCAGTGGACGGCTACGGCGTCGGTACCTCCCTGGTAACCGGGTCGGGGGCCCCCACCTGCGCGTTCGTTTACAAGCTGGTCGCACGCGCGGACGGTGACGGGCCCAGTCCGCTGCGGCCGGTGGCCAAGCGCTCTGTCGGCAAGCCGTCGCGCGGCGGCCGGAAGTGGGCGGTGCGCCAGCTCGACCAAACCGGATCGGCCGCGGCCGAGGTGGTTACCGATTACGAACCCAAGGGCGGGAACGGCAGCAGACCGCTGTTGCAGTTGCTCGTCCGGGGCGGCGAGGTCGTGGCGCGAGAGCCGATCACCGCCGCGCGGGCCAGGCATCGCGGCGTCGTCAGCGAACTCCCCGCGCATGCGCGGCAGCTATCGCGCGGCTACCCCGCCATCCCGACCGTCTTCGAGCCCGACCGCGACTGACCGGCGTCCCGGAGATTTCGGTTTGGCGGGCAGCCTGGCCGCCTGCCAAACTCGCGCTATGCACTCCACCGCGGAGCACGTTGCCAGTGAGCTAGCCGCCTTCGGTGTCCAGGGCCAGGTACGGGAGCTTGCCGAGCCCGCGCCGACCGCCGCGACGGCGGCGGCCCAGCTCGGCTGTGAGGTCGGCGCCATCGCCAACAGCCTGCTGTTCAGCGCCGATGGGGAGCCGCTGCTGGTGCTGACCAGCGGCGCCCACCGGGTTGACACGGCGAAGGTCGCGGCAGAACTCGGGGTTGGGAAGGTCCGGCGAGGCGATCCGGACTTCGTTTACGCCAGCACGGGGCAGCGCATCGGCGGCGTTGCGCCTGTCGGCCATCCGAAGCCGGTGCGCACGCTGGTTGACATTGCTCTGGAATCCTATGACGTCATCTGGGCAGCGGCCGGGCACGTGCACACGGTCTTTCCCACCACGTTCGACGAACTTGTCCGGATCACCTCAGGTACGCCCGCCGACGTGAGCTAGCGCTACGCTCGGTAGCGTGCGCGCGTTGCTGATTGCCGATGTGCAGAATGACTTCTGTGAGGGTGGCTCGCTTGCCGTGGTAGGCGGTGCCGCCGTTGCGCGGGCCATCACGGCATACGTGGCCGGGCCGGATCGCAAGCAGTACGACCACGTGCTGGCTACCCAGGACTTTCACATCGATCCTGGCGAGCATTTCTCGGTGCAACCGGATTACGCAGTCAGCTGGCCGCCACACTGCGTCGCCGGAACGGAGGGCGCGCAGTTCCACCC
>DATMMA010000083.1:0-19677 GCA_035570295.1 Streptosporangiaceae bacterium | reverse complement strand
GCGATCTTCGTGTGGTAGCCCCGTCCGCGTCGTTCGGTCTGCCGGAGATCAAGGTCGGCGTGCCGGCGGTCATCGACGCTGCTTTGCTGCCAGCATTCGTAGGGCTCAGCAAGGCGCGTGAAATGGTCCTCACCGGAGATATCTACACCCTTGATCAGCTACCGCCCGGCAGCATTGCCAACGTGATCGCCCAGCCTGGGGAGCTCGCCGCGGCAGCGGAGTCCTTGCTCGACCGCATCGCGACACATCCGCCGACTGTGACCGCTGCCCAGCGCCGGCTGTTCGACGTCTGGCTCAATAACCCGCTCGATGCCTGCGTGAACGCCAGCATGACCGAGTTTGCCAAGGTCTTCGAAAACCAAGAGACGCACGAGCAGATCGCACGTCACCACAACAGGATCACCCGACACGATCCTGGGAGACGCGATGTCTCGACGAGCTGAACCCGGCCCGGCGCGCTGCACGGGGCGCGGAGCGGGACGGCATGGTTGATGATGGGGATATGAGGCCTGGGGAGTTCACGAATGCGCATCCGGCGGTTGCGGAGTTCTGGCATCCGGTGGCGTTGTCGTGCGAGGTCGGTCCAGAGCCGGTGGGGGTCCGCCTGGCTGGCCAGGGATGGGTGCTGGCCCGATTCGGTGGCGCCGTCGCCGGGTTCGCTGACGCGTGCCCGCACCGGCGGGCGCGGCTGTCGGCAGGGCATATCAGCGACGGCACCCTGCAGTGCATCTACCACGGATGGCGGTTCACTGCCGATGGCAGGTGCGTGGAGATCCCGGCCCTGGGGGACGCCGGATCGATCCCGGAGCGCGCGGAACTGTGCCGCCCGGCGGAGGTCGCCGAGCGCGATGGCCTGGTATGGCTCGCCCCGAAGCCGCCACGCGCGCCGCTGCCTGAGCTGGCGCCGGGCACGGGGCTGGGCGGTGATGGCGTCGCGACCGTCTTCCTGCCGGTGATGCAGGTGGAGGCCAACGCGGCGATCTTGCTGGATAACTTCCTCGACGAGGCGCATCTGCCGTTCGTTCACGCAGCCACAATCGGCGGGGCGGGCCCTGAACCCATTCCGCGCGCCGACGTCGCCAGGCAGGGCTTGTCGTTCACCGCGGTTCGCGAGCACACCTTCACCAACCTCACTGACCCGGCGGTACGCGACGGCGTCCGGCCGGCGGTGCAGCGGCGGCGGATGACCTACCGGTATCAGGCGCCGTTGACCGCGACGCTGCTGCTGGAGTTCCTCGACGCCGGCGGCTGGCAGTTCCTGACGTTCACCGTGACGCCCGAGGCCGAACTCGCATGCCGGGTATACCAAACCGTCACTGGTCCGGGCCTTGCCGACCCGGAGCAGGCCGACAGCGCCGCGAAGTACGAGATGTCGATCTTCGAGGAGGATCTGGACCTGCAGCGGCGGGCGCTGTCTGGCCTGGAGTTCCCGCTCGACCCCGGAGCCGAGCTGCACACGCGAGCTGACCGGGTATCGGTCGAGTTCCGCCGGGTGCTCGCCGCCGCGGTCAGCGACGCCTAGCTCCCTCACCGGCGGGCTTGAGGGTCTCAGTTTTCGTCGCGGGCTGTTCGTCGCCGGACGTCGGCCGTCAGCTTGTCCAGCAGCCCGATCAGCACGATGCGTTCTGTCTCCGGGAGACAGCTGGTGAGCGTGGCCTCCCTGCCGAGGACGGCGTCGACGGATTGCTCGATGAGAGCGTGACCTTCGGCCGTGAGCGCCACCAGGACCGTTCTGCGGCCGGCGGCGGTCCCTGGCGTTCGCCGGACGAAGCCGTCCCGTTCAGCTCGGGCAACGCGCTGGGAGATAGCGCCGGCGGTGACCAGCGTCCGCCTGGCGATCTCGCGCGTGCTCAGCGTGTATGGCTGCCCCGAGCGCCGGATGACCGACAGCAGGTCGAGGGTGGCAGCATCGATTCTGGCCTCTCGCAGTACCCGGCTGCGGTCGTCGGCGAAGAGCTTGGCCAGCCGCCAGATCGGCGTGACGATCTCGATCGACCCGGTCGGCGTGCCCGGCCTCTCCCGTCGCCAGGCCTCGGCGATCTCTGCGGCTGAATCAGGAGGCGCAGCTGCCCCCGATGCGGCTGGATCGGCCACGGTGCGATCCTCTTGTCGTCGCTAACTACGTTTAGGCCTAAAGCTAGCACTGAGCAGGAGGATCCGTGACTCGCGCGGTGCTTGTCACCGTAAGGCACCAGCGGCATCGGCCGTGCCATCGCGCAGTCAGCGCGCTGCGGGCGCTACCACGGGGAGATCGTAGATACGACGGACGCTGCTGCCCAGGCGGGTGATGTCGGCGCCGTAGACATGCAGCGAGACTGCCACATCGGTGCCGATGTTGCGGACGCGGTGAATGTCGCCGGGCGGGGCGAAGCCGCTTACGTCGCCGCAGTTGTTCTGAGCGCGGCCGACCTCGCTCAGGTAGCTTCCGTCACCCGACAGGGCATACAGCTCCTCGTACTCGACGCCCTGGACGACACCGAAGACGCACCAGGTGACGTGATCATGGATCGGGGTGACCTGACCGGGCCGCCAGACCATAGCGGTGACGGAAAACGAGCCGTCCGGCTCGACATGCAGCACGTGACACTGATACTCGTCGGCGGCGCCTGCGCGTTCGGCGTCGGTGAGGATGTCGGCGCCCGGCAGATGAAGCCGCAACTCGTCGGCGACAAGCTCAGCGGTCCGCTGCCAGTCGCAGTGCTGCTGCGTGGCTGTGCGGATGCCAGTGACCAGATCGGCGGGACACCGAGTACGAACCGGACTAACTACCGTCATGCGCATTCTCCTCCCTGCTGGATCTCTACCTACTGGATCGGTCGACATTAGCTTATTGCCATGACCGGCTCCGGTTCCAATGCCAACAATCCATGGATCCATAGATCGGGGCTATCCGTCGCGGCTCGGCGCCCTAGCTGCGGGAATGGGAGTGGCCACCCGCAGCGAAACGTGGCGATCCTCACCACGACGCGGCGTACACCGGCAGCCCGGCTCGCGCGTCAACTAGACGGTCGTTGTACCGGAGGGGTGTACAACGGCCAGACAGTCACGATGCGGCTGGACCCAGCGTGGTGGTTCCCTGCCGCTGACCGGATGGCGCTCCGCGCTGGCCGCGTGGCTGGCAAGATGCCGGGATGGGCACCATCATGCTGCTCGACGCGGCTTCGATGTACTTCCGTGCGTTCTATGGCGTGCCGGAGACCATGACGGCGCCGGATGGCACCCCGGTCAATGCGGTCAAGGGCTTCCTGGACATGATCGCCCGGCTGGCCCGGGCCCGGCATCCGGTGCGGCTGATCGCGTGCATGGATGCCTCTTGGCGGCCGGCGTTCCGGGTCGCGGCGCTGCCTTCGTACAAGGCCCACCGGGCGAATCCGGACGGCTCCGAGAAAGTGCCCGACGCCTTGAACGTCCAGCTGCCGATCATCGTCGACGTCCTGTCGGCCGCGGGCATCGCGATGGCCTGGGCAGAAGGCTACGAGGCAGACGACATCATCGGCACGCTCGCGGCGCAGGCAACCAGCCCGGTCGAGGTGGTTACCGGTGACCGGGACCTGTTCCAGCTGGTCGACGACGAGCGCGGGATCCGGATCGCCTACATCGCAAGAGGACTCGCGAACCTGGAGATCGTCGACGAAGCGGCGGTGACCGCGAAATACCACATTCCCGGCCGGAACTACGCTGCGTTCGCCGCCCTGCGCGGCGATCCGAGCGACGGCCTTCCGGGCGTGCCCGGCGTCGGGGAGAAGACGGCGGCCGCGCTCGTGCGTGTCTTCGGTTCAATCGAGGAGATGCTGGCTGCGATCGATGCGGGCCACGGCGGCTTCCCGGCCGGCAGCCGGGCCAAGCTCGTGGCGGCCCGCCAGTACCTTGACGCCTGCATGCCCGTCGTCAGGGTCGCGACTGACGCGCCGGTCAAGCTGGCCGGCGGCGAACTGCCGTCAGTGCCCGCGGATCCTGGCCGGGTCGCCGAGCTTGATGCGCGCTTCGACCTCGGATCATCCCTTGGCCGGGTGCTATCCGCACTGGCCGCTGCGCCCTGAGAAGTGAGGATGCGTGCGCAGATCGCCGGGATGAGATGATGCGAAGGCGGGGGTTGCCGTGGCAGAAACCGGCTGGAGGAGTGCGATGGGGCACGAAGGAGAGGGAACGGGGCTTTTCCCGGTCACCCGGCTGCGTGAGGTCGCGGCCGCGACCGGCGCTGCGGGCCTGGATGCGCTGCTGCTGACGCCAGGGCCTGACTTGCGCTACGTGACCGGCTATGACGCGCATGCTCTCGAGCGGCTGACCTGCCTGGTCGTGCCGGCTGATGGCGCGCCGTTCCTGGTCGTGCCGCGCCTTGAGGTACCAGCCGCGCTCGCGTCCCCGGCCGGCGCACTGGACCTGGAGATCGTCGGCTGGGACGAGACCGACGACCCGTATGCGCTGGTCAGCAGGCGTCTTGGCGCTGTCACGGCGGTGGGCCTGGCAGACCGGATGTGGGCTCTGATGGTGCTGCGACTGCGGGCCGCGCTGCCAGCTGCCCGGCAGGAGCTCGCCAGCGTGGCGCTGCGGGACCTGCGCGCGCGCAAGAGCCCCGCCGAGGTGGCGGCCCTGCGGGCGGCGGCCGAGGCCATCGACCGCGTGCACGCGCAGGTGCCGGGCTGGCTCCGGCCGGGCCGTACCGAGCGCGACGTGGCGGCCGACATCAGCGAGGCGATCCTGGCCGAGGGCCACGTCAGCGCCGACTTCGCCATCGTGGCTTCCGGCCCGAACGGTGCAAGCCCGCATCACACGGCGGCCGATCGGGTCCTGCAGCCAGGCGACGCAGTCGTGGTGGACATCGGCGGCACGATGCCGAGCGGTTACTGCTCGGACTGCACGCGGACTTACGCCATCGGCTCGGTGCCCGACGGGTTCGCGACGTATTACCAGGTCCTGAAGGACGCGCAGGAGGCGGCGTGTGCGGCAGTGCGGCCGGGCATTACCGCTGAGGCTGTGGACGCTGCCGCCCGCGAGCCGATCACAGCGGCCGGGTACGGCGAGTTCTTCGTGCACCGGACCGGTCACGGCATTGGCCTGGAAACGCATGAGGACCCCTACATCGTGTCCGGCAATTCCGAGGTGCTGCAGCCCGGACATGCGTTCTCGATCGAGCCGGGCATCTACCCTGGCCCGCACGGGGCGCGGATCGAGGACATCGTCGTGTGCACCGCCGATGGCTGCGAGCAGCTGAACAAGGTGAGCCGCGACCTGACGGTGGTAGGCGGGTAGTGGCCGGTGTCGAGCGGGAAGTCAGGGACGACACGACGGCGGCCCTCTTCGACCTGACCCGGCAGATCGCGGCGGACGAGCTTGCGCCGAAGGTCGCTGCCGCTGAGCACGAGGGCAGGTTCCCGCGGGAGGTATTCGCCACGCTGGGCAAGGCAGGATTGCTCAGCCTGCCGTATGCCGAGGAGCTGGGCGGCGGCGGCCAGCCGTACGAGACCTACCTTCAGGTCGTGGAGGAGCTGGCAACCGCATGGCTGGCCATCGGGCTCGGCGTCAGCGTGCACACTCTCACCTGCTTTCCGATCGCCACGGCCGGCACCGCGCAGCAGCGGGAGCGGTGGCTGCCCGGCATGCTCGGCGGCAGTCAGCTCGGCGCGTACTGCCTCTCCGAACCGGGCAGCGGCTCAGATGCCGCGGCCCTGGCAACCAGAGCGGTCGCCGACGGCGACGAGTTCGTGATCAACGGCGTGAAGGCCTGGATCACGCATGCCGGCCATGCCGACTTCTACACACTGTTCGCGCGCACGTCGGGTGATTCCGCTGGGGTTGACCGGGCCAAGGGTGTCAGCTGCTTTCACGTTCCGGCTGGTACGCCGGGCGTGTCGGCCGCACCGCCTGAGCACAAGATGGGCATGCGCAGCTCGGCGACGGCGCAGCTACGGTTCGAGTCAGCCCGGGTGCCCGCCGGGCAGCTGATCGGCGAGCCGGGGCTGGGTTTCCCGGTCGCGCTGGCCGCGCTGGACGCGGGCCGGCTCGGGATCGCTGCCTGCGCGACCGGCGTCGCTCAGGCAGCACTGGACTGCGCCGTCGGCTACGCGCGGCAGCGGGTCCAGTTCGGCCGGCCGGTGATCGACTTTCAGGGCCTGCAGTTCCTGCTGGCGGACATGGCAACTGCCGTCGCGGCGGCACGGGCGCTGTATCTCGCCGCCGCGCGGCGCAAGGATGCCGGGCAGCCGTACGGGCAGCAGGCAGCCATGGCGAAGCTGCTGGCCACTGACACCGCGATGCGGGTAACCACAGATGCTGTGCAGGTGCTCGGCGGATACGGCTACGTCGAGGACTTCCCGGCCGAACGGCTGATGCGCGAGGCCAAGGTGCTGCAGATCGTGGAAGGCACCAACCAGATCCAGCGGATGGTGATCGGTCGCGGACTTGCTGCTAACTGACGCGCGGCCGGGCAATCAACCCCTCCCACGGGCCCAGTACTGGCTGCTCCGGCCCGGTTCGCAGCAGCAGCTCGCCGGCGCTTTCCGGCATCCTGGCCGGATCGGCAGTGAGATTGGCGACCACCTGCAGTGGCCCGGTCCGGTACGCCCAGACGCCAGGCGCCGATGGCAGCCGCTCGAAGCTGGCGACGCTGCCGCCGAGCTCAGCGCGGCGCAGCGTGAGCAGCCGCCGGGTCAGCCAGAGCGTTGAGCCGGTGTCAGCACGCTGGTCCGCGACATTCACTGCGGCTGGGCCGATCGGCAGCCATGGGCGCACGCCGGCGCCGGTGAAGCCACCGGACGGCGAGCTGTTCCACCGCATCGGCGTCCGCGCGCGATCCCTGTTGCCCTGCGGATTCTGGCCGCCGAGGGTCATGACGTCGCGCTGCAGCCCGGCGGGCACGTCGACATCGGTCATGCCGATCTCATCGCCGTAGTACAACACGACGGTGCCGGGGAGCGTCGACAGCACCAGTAGCGCGAGCCGGGCCCGGCGTTCGTCGCCGGCACACCAGCGGGTGGCGAAGCGGCCGAGATCGTGGTTGGAGCCAGTCCACACCGGGCACGCGCCTCGCGGTAGCGCAGCCATCGTCTGAGCCACGACGTCGGCGATGCCCGGCACGCTGAAGTCAGCAAACGCCGCCGGGAAGTTGAACGCGAGCTGGAGTTCGTCGTCATCGCCGTAATAGGACGCGAGCCGGCCGAGGTCGCTGACCCAGGTTTCGCCGAGCAGTAGTTTCGCGGGTGAGTAGCCCTCGGCGATCTTGCGCCAGTCGCGGTACACGCTGTGCGTCTCCGGGCGGTTAGCGTTGTAGACGGGACGTAGCCCGAAGCGTCCCTCCGTCCTGCTGCTGCCCGGCGGCAACGCGGGGTTGTCGCGCAGGTCGGCATCCTTGTAGAGACCGTGCGCGACATCGATGCGGAAGCCCGCTATCCCGCGGTCGAACCAGAACCTCAGGATCTCGCGGAACTCTGCGTGCACGGACGGCAGCCACCAGTTCAGGTCTGGTTGGCCAGGAAGGAAGTTGTGCAGGTAGTACTGGCTCGTGGCTGCATCCCACTGCCAGGCTGACTGCCCGGTGGCATCGAGCCAGTTGTTCGGCGGCCCGCCGCCCGGCGCCGGATCGGCCCACACGTAGTAATCGCGGTGCTCGGCATCTCGCGACGAGACGGAGTCGACGAACCACGGATGCGCCGAGCTGGTGTGGTTGGGAACCAAGTCGAGCAGCACCCGGATGCCGCGCTCGGCGGCTGCGGCGACCAGTGCGTCCAGGTCGTCGAGGGTTCCGAGTTCGGGGTGCACTCCGGTGTAGTCGCTGACGTCATACCCCCAGTCCTGGTCTGGCGACGGCATGGTCGGGGACAGCCAGATGCCATCCACGCCGAGCCAGCTCAGATGGTCCAGTCGCTCGATGATGCCGCGCAGGTCGCCGAATCCATCCCCGTTGCTGTCGCGCCAGGACCGGACGTAGAGCTGATACAGCACGGCACCATGCCACCACTGGCGGTCGGCCACGATTCGTTCCCTTCTCATGCGGTCAGCTAGCAGCGAATGCGGCTAGGTCCAGATTGCCGCACCTGAGCTCGGATCGAAGAACTGGATGCCGTCAACGTCGATCGCGAAGTCAGGCGTTCACCGGCCTTAGCCGGTGTTCTCGGGTCGACCCTGGCCATGCCCTCGCCGGAGATCGTCGCCGCCTCGGCGTCCGCAGCGTGCGCACCCTTGGCCACTACTCGCTTGGCGTCGATCGTGAAGTGGACGAGGAGTTCGGATCCGAGTGCCTCGACCAGGTCAACGTCGCCCGCCAGAACAGGTCCGGCGAACCCGGTGTGGGCCGGCGGGCTGCCGTTCTTCGGCGGCGCGGGCAACAGCTACCCCAGGCACGCGATCGCCGAGACGGTCCGGCGGGCCCGGCAGGCTCCGGGCACTTTCGGGTTCGTCGGCGCTAACGGCGGCATCATGAGCAAGTACTCGGCCGGGGAGTACGGCAGGACTCCGACGGGGTGGACACCCGACCGCAGCAAAGATCTGCAGTCCGAGGTGGCCGAGAGGCGCGCCTGCAGCAACCTGGGAAGTGAACTGGATCATGGAGTTGGCGAAGCTCTGCTAAGGCGCGCCTTGCCTTTGGCCGGTCGTCCGGCTGACACTGGAATATGGCATCGGTGGCCCTGCTTGCAGTCGTGATCGCAATTCCGACCGTGGCCGGGTACCTGCTGATCGGCATCTGGCGCGGCAGTCACCGGCTGGCCGAGACCCGGCGCCGGCCGTCTGCCGCGGAGCCCATCGAGCGGCTCGAGGCGCGGCTGCGGCGGCTGCGGGCACAGCTGGAGGCAACCGAGGTGACCTCCGGGCTGCCCGCCAAGAATCTTCGGGTTCGGGCGCTGCGCGGCGCATACACCGACGTGCTGGCGGATGCATGCAGGCGGCTGGATATCCCGCCGCCCAGGGCTGGCACGGATCTGCGGCAGGCCGATATATACCGGGTTGAGGCAGCGCTGCGGCAGCGCGGCCTGGACGTTCGGGAAATGGCCGCGCAGTGAATGCCTGACGGCCGAAGTTCCGTCCGGGTGCTGGCTGTCTCCGACGAGGTAGATCAGGGCTTGCTTGCGGGCGGCGTCGGTACGCACCGCTAATCTCAGCCTCGCGTGTGGCGACGGCCAGATCCTCGACGTCGCCGCGAGCCGATCCCGCCAATCGACGTCCACCGGATCGGCGACCTGCATTTCGTCCGGGACGGCCACCACCGGGTGTCGATCGCCATCGCGACCAGGCAGAAGACCATCGAGGGCTACGTGACCGATGTAATCACCTCAATCCCGGCCGACGGCATCCGCCGCCGCGGCGACCTGCTGATAGAGAGCTACGCGCGGATCTTCCGGGCCCGCGTCCCGCTGCCGCCGGCCGCCCAGGCCGGCACCGGCTCATGCGCACCCACGAATGGAGTGACCACATCATCGAGCGGCTCCGGGCCGAGATCGGCTAGCCGCCGCCTTTCTCACGGGGCCTGGCCGCCTCGGAGCAGACGGACGGGCCTACACCGGCTTGTCTGTCAGGCGGACGCGGTCGCTGGCGGAGCGACGGCGGGTCCTGCCTCCAGCGTCAGGTTCCGGCCTGACTCCGGATCGAAGACGTGCATCGTCCGGACATCTGCCCACAGCTCGGCATTGTCGCCCTCACGTACTCGCGTGGACGCGTCCAGCCGGGCGGTGACGGACTCCTCGGCGGCTCCCGTGTCAGCCTTGCCGGAGTCCGCCGCCAGGTCGGCCAGCTGGTCGACCTGGGCGGTCAGCCCGCTCTGCTGCGTGAAGTAGACGTAGACGTCCGATCCCATCGATTCCACGACGTCGATGGTCGCGCGGAAGACGATGCCCTTGTCCCGCAAGTCGGGCTGGACCAGCGCGGCGTCCTGGAAGTTCTCCGGCCGGATGCCGACGATGACATCGCGGCCGACGTTCGCGCGTTCTAGTTCCTGTCGCAGCGCAGGAGTCAGCGGCAGGCTGCCGATCGCCGTGTGCAGGCTGCCGTCAGTAAGAGTCCCAGCCATGAAGTTCATCGCGGGAGAGCCTATGAACCCGGCCACGAATAGGTTCACCGGATTCGCGTAGAGCTCACCTGGCGTGCCGACCTGCTGCAGCAGGCCGCTGCGCATGACGGCGAGCCGGTCGCCGAGCGTCATGGCCTCGGTCTGGTCGTGAGTGACGTACACCATCGTGGTGCCGAGGCGCCGCTGCAGCCTGGACACCTCGGTACGGGTCTGCACCCGGAGCTTCGCGTCCAGGTTGGAGAGGGGCTCGTCCATCAGGAACACGGCCGGATCGCGGACGATTGCCCGCCCCATCGCTACCCGCTGCCGCTGGCCGCCAGACAAGTTGGCGGGTTTGCGGTCCAGATGCTCGGTCAGGTCGAGGATCCGGGCGGCGTCCTCGACCTTCTCCTTGATGACGGCCGGGTCCGTCTTCGCCAGCTTCAGCGCGAAGCCCATGTTTTCCCGGACCGTCATATGTGGGTAGAGCGCGTAACTCTGGAAAACCATGGCGATGTCGCGGTCCTTGGGCGCCTTGTTGTTGACGACCTGCCCGCCGATGCGCAGCTCGCCTTCGGTGATGTCCTCGAGCCCGGCGATCATGTTCAGCGTGGTGGACTTCCCGCAGCCCGAAGGGCCAACGAGAATAACGAACTCGCCGTCCGCGATGTCCAGGCTGATGTTGCTCACTGCAAGCGCTCCGTCCGGGAAGCGCTTCGTGACGTGGTCCAGAACTATTTCAGCCACTGTCTCTCCTCAACTCCTGCCGGTGTCCCGGCTAGCCCTTGACCGCGCCCGACGTCAGCCCAGCGACGATGCGGCGCTGGAAGAAAACGACGAAGACGATGATCGGTATGGTGATGACGACCGCGGCGGCCGCGATCGGCCCGGTGGGAACGGTGAACTGCGAGCTGCCGCTGAAGTAAGCGATGGAGGCTGGCGCCGTCCGGGATGCGGTCGTCGAGGTCAGCGATATCGCGAGCAGGAACTCGTTCCAGCAGAGCAGGAACACCAGGATCGACGTGGTGACCATTCCTGGCGCGGCCAGGGGGGCGATGACCTTGGTGAACGCCTGGAACGGGGTCGCGCCGTCGACCTTGGCGGCCTTCTCCAGTTCCCACGGGATCTCGCGGAAGAAGGCGGACAGCGTGTAGATACCGAGCGGCAGTCCGAAGGCCACGTACGGGATGATGAGACCTGGCCAGGTGTTGAACAGGCCCAGCGCCCGCTCGATGCTGAACATGGGGGTGACTAGCGAGATCACCGGGAACATCGCGATCAGCAGCGCCATGCCGATCAGCAGGCCCTTGCCTGGGAACCGCAGCCGGGCGACCGCGTAGGCCGCCATCGATGCCAGTACGACCGCGATGAAGGTCGCGATCAGGCCGATCCCGATGGAGTTGAGCAGCGGCCGGATGAACTGTGAGGTGCTGAGTATCCCGGTGCTCCTGAAGTAGTTCGACCAGGTCCACTGCTTGGGCCAGAAGCTGGGGTCGAGGATCGCCGTGGGAGTCTTGAAGGACAGCGAGAGCAGCCAGAGCACCGGGATCAGTGCCAGCGCTATGACGACGAGGTTCGCCGTGCCCCAGCCGACCTTCTGGCGCGGCGTCGTTTTCACAGTGGCCATGAGCGGGTCACCTCTTTCCGATGTCGGTACCGGGGGCTGCCGTGCCGAAGCCCTTGATGAACAGGACGGCGATGATGGCCACGCAGATGAAAATGAGGATCGAGATCGCGGAGCCGATCCCCAGGTTCAGCGCGTTGAACAGGTTGTCGTAGCCGAGATTTGAGACCGACCCTGTGCCGTTGTTCCCCCCGGTCAGGATGTAGATGTTGTCGAAGATCCGGAACGAGTCCAGCGTCCGGAACAGCAGGGCGACGAGGATCGCCGGCTTCATGAGCGGCAGCGTGATCCTGATGAAGCGCTGCCAGGCGGTTGCGCCGTCCACCTTCGCTGCCTTCTGCAGGTCCTCGGGCACCAGCGACAGCCCGGCGAGCAGCAGCAGCGCGACGAACGGCGTGGTCTTCCAGATCTCCGCCAGGATGATGACGATGATTGCCTTGACTTCTGAGGTCAGCGGCGCGCTGTGGTTGAATGCCGCGGACAGGTAGCCTTGCCCAGGCGTCCAGGCATACTGCCAGCCGTAGGCGGCGGCGACCGTCACGATCCCGTACGGAATGAGCGCGGCGGTGCGGAGGGTGCCCCGGCCGAACAGCGTCCGGTGCATGAGCAGCGCCAGCAGCATCCCGAGCACCAGTGTGATGGCGACCGAGAAGATTGTGATGATCACTGTTACCTTCAGCGCCTGCCACCAGTACGGCGAGCTGAGGATCGCGCCATAGTTGCTCAGCCCGACGAACTTGATGGCCTGCGGGAGTTCCAGGTTGTAGCGCTCCAGCGAGAGCCAGATGGCGTAGCCCACCGGGTAAGCAGTGACCGCGATCATCACGATGACCGCCGGGGCACACAGCATCCAGCCAAGCCTGCGCTCGGCCCGCGCGCCCTCGGAAAGCTGCTTTCGGCCCTTCCTGACCTTCGCTTCGCTTTGGGCGGCAACCGTGACCGCCTCGGTGCTGCTCATCGGCGCTTTCCTTTCCTAACGGCCTTTCCTAGCGGCCGGCTGCAGTGCCTGCGGCGCCTCACGGGACCAGGCCCTTTGACTGCAGGGCATTGTTGAGCTGGCTGATCATGGACCGCTCCGTACCTGTCGGGTTAATTCCGCTAGGCGGGGAGATCAGGTGCGAGATGTCGATGGACACCACCTGGTAGACCGGCGTCTTCGGCCGGACGCTTGCGTTCTCGAGTTCCTTCAGGATGTCGGCATGGAAGGGGTAGTTGGCGAAGAGCGCGGGATTGCTGTACAGGCTGGCGATCGTCGGTGGCACACCACCAACGTTGGCAGCGATGAGCTGGTTCTGCGCGTCGCGCAGGCACAGGGCTGCCTGGAAGGCGAGCGCTTGGTGCTGCGAATAGGCGCTCACCGCGAGGTCTATCCCGCCGATCGTCACCTTGGCCGGCACGCCCGGGATGACCTCCGGGTAGAGCGCCCACTTGAAGTGCTTGAACAGCTTGGGGTTGTCGGCCTTCATGGCGGGATATACGAACGGGTAGTTCAGCTGGAACGCAGCCGTTCCGCCTTCCATCGCGAGCCGGTTGTCGTTCTCCATCTGCACTGGCAGCGACGGATCCGCTGCGGACGAGGTGGCGAGCTGCTTCATGATCGATAGCGCCTTGATGGCGGGCGTGCTGAGTGTCACCTTCGTGGCGTCCGCATTTAGCACCGAGCCGCCGGCGCTGGCCACCATGGTGTTGAACCATACGGTCGTGCCCTCGTACTGCGCGCCCTGTATCTCGATGAGGTGCGGCTTGCCCTGCTTAGCCAGCTGCTCCGCGTCGGCGATCATCTGCGCCCAGGTTGTCGGCGGCTTCGGCACGAGGTCGGAGCGATACCAGAGCAGCTGGGTGTTGGTGTTGTCAGGCACCGCATACAGCTGGTTGTGCCAGATCGCAGTCTGCAAAGAGGGCTTGAGCGTGCCGTTCTCGGCCTGTGCCTTGTTAGCGCCCGTCCACGGCGCGGCCCAGCCTGCCTGGGCGAACTCGGCCTCCCACGTGACGTCGAGGCCCATGATGTCAATCGTCGGGTCGTGCGCGGCCATCCGCCGGACCAGCTGCTGCCGCTGGCCGTCAGACCCGTTGGGCAGCTTCTGGTAGGAGATCGTGTACTTGCCACCGCTCTGGTGGTCGCAGTTCTTAATGGCCGTCTGGGTCGCGCCGGAGTTATCTGGATAGAGGTAGAAATTCAGTGTGACAGGGCCCGTGCTCGCGCCGCTCGTGCCGCACGCGGCAAGTCCCGCAGCGAGCAGGCCGGCGCTCGCCAGCCCCGCTACTGTCCGACGCCGCCTGCCGCCGGGCAGCAGTCGCCTGCTCTTCGCTGGACGCTGCGGTCGCATGGGCGGACGGTCTCTGCCTGCCATCATCTTCCCTCCAGCATGGTGTTGAGCTGCCGGTACGCCCGGCGGCACCTGCGGTGTGCGCAACGCATGGCCGCAGCGGCCAGCTGGGCTGCGAACGCGGCTGGCTTGCCAGGCCGGTCGCCGGTCATGACTGCCTCCTGAGTTCCGCGCGGTCGGTACGGTAACCCCTGGCCAGGCATCCGGTGCGCGGCATGCCCCAGCCATCGGCGCGGTAGTGGCGTTCCGCGGCGGCGACCGTCTCGCGCGCTACGCCGCGACCCGAGCTGGCCTGGCCCGCTGGCCGAGGTTGCGCCGAAGTGTTCCGCTGCACGAGCTGCAGGTCGAGCACCTGCCGCAGCGGTCTGACCTTCTCGCCGCGACGCAGGGCCGACAGCCGCCTGGCGCCTTCCACGCCGCTTTGCTCGAGCGGCTGGCGCACCGTGCTCAGGCCGATCAGCGCGGCAAGCTCGATGTCGTCGAAACCGACAACCGATAGCTCGCCCGGTACCCGCAAGCCCATCCGGTCGGCAGCCGCGAGCACGCCCATCGCCTGGGTGTCCGACGTGGTGAATATGGCCGTCGGCGGGTCCGGAAGCCCGAGCAATTCGGTCGTCAGTGCCTCGGCGTTCGCCGCGCCGTACGGGCCGAGCCGTATCAGGCTCTGGCACGGGGCGAGGCCGGCGGCCGCAAGCGCCTGCCGGTACCCCGCTAGCCGCCGCCCGGAAGCGGTGAAGCCGAACGTGGACTTCGTCATGCGGCCGCCCAGATCGCCGACGAAACCGATTCGCTGGTGCCCAAGTGCGAGCAGCTGCTCGGTCGCAAGGAGCCCGCCGGCCTTGTCATCGATGACTGTGTACGGAACGCCGCGCAGGGTCACGTCGACAGCCACCACCGGCACGCCGGCACGGCGGACCGCGGCCAATTGATGCTGGCTGATCGGCAGCGACATGATGATGATGCCGTCGGTACGGTCCTTGCTGGTCAGCGCAGCCAGGAAGTGATCGCGGCGGGTGGGCGAGTCGGCGTTGCAGACGACTGTGTCGTAGCCCTCGGCGGCCAGCACCGCGAGCGCCCCGGCCAGCCGCTCGACGGCGGACGGGCGGGTCAGGTGCGGCACCACGATAGCGACGCTGCGCTGCTTCCCGCGCGACAGCGCAGCGGCCAGGTGGCTGGGCCGGTATCCGAGCTGATCGATCACCTTGACCACGCGCAGGCGAGTCGCCTCACGTACATTTACTGCGCCGTTTATGACACGCGAAACCGTCCCGACGCCGACCCCTGATGCGGCTGCAACGTCCGCGATGGTCGCGCGTCGCGAAGTCCGCATAGTGATCTTTCCCGAGCGTTGCGTTTCGTCATGGAACCGCTTCCAATTAACGAAAACGAAACAATCTTGACTCTGCGTCGCTATCGCGTCAAGGGTCAGGTGTGCGCCAGTGCGCCCCGCGATGCACACACCGCTGCGGGCGGGACGTCACCGCGGGTACATCTCCAGCAGCAGCATCGGCGTTGCGAGCTGAAGTCGATAGCCAGGCTGGCGGGCACGAACCGATGCCGTACCGGCAGTGGAGCGGCACCGCTCGGCTGCTGGTGTTGGATTA
Organism: Streptosporangiaceae bacterium; assembly: GCA_035570295.1. GTDB lineage: Bacteria > Actinomycetota > Actinomycetes > Streptosporangiales > Streptosporangiaceae > JAJYUU01. The sequence continues at coordinate 4,146 of DATMMA010000083.1, read as the reverse complement.
GGCGACGGGCTTGAGGTCCTCGTCTCGCTCACTTCGCAGCGGGAATCCTGTGCCTGCCCGCGCCGGGCGGCGAGGAGCATGCTGACGGCTGCTCCGGTGAGCGAGGCCGCCGGAAGGCGGCGCACGCGAGGGCTCTCCGCGGTCACCTGGGCAACCCTCGGGTGCACCAGATGAAGTGCGTGTCGGCCGCGCAGCTCGCCAGCACCTGCTCCAGCTCCCTGCCCGCGTAATTACTGGCCGCGTCGCCCCACAACGCGCCGATTGCGTCGGTCTGGCTGGCCACCTCGCCTAGCTCTCGGACGTCGCGATCCGGGTGCTGGGCTCGCGACCTGGCGATGTCGGGGCAGCCGGTCTGGTGCACGTGGAAGGATCCTGCCTCTGTATAGATGGCTGTCAAGATCATGTAGTTCTCTCCTTGCCGAGCTGGCCTTGCTGGCCGGCACCCGCCTTCGGCCGGGAAATGCTCAGGCCTTGCCGGCCGTATACCAGCCAGCGCTCCCGGCGCCGCATCCGGCGACCATGCAGCCGACGGCAATCGCTAACGCCAGACTGGCTGTCCCTCTCGCATCTGAGACTCCTGCCCGTGATTGCCGCCCGGCATAGTCATTCCGGACCAAATAACGCAGAGTGGTTCGCCTACTGTTCTCCCGTGCGGAACTCTCTCGGCGTATCTACTGCCCCTGGCTGACCCCACATCCCGATCAACGCCGGACGAGCCTGGTCATCATCTGGCACCTGCTCAGCAACCCAGCAGCCCGCTTCACCGACCTCGGCTACGGCTACTACCAGGCCCGCACCGATACCAACCGCAAGCTCCGCAACCACATCCGCCAGATCCAGGCGCTCGGCTTCGACGTCACCATCACCCAAGCCGCCTAACCCAACAACCTCGCTGACCAGGCCCGACCGCCACACCAGGCCGGGGTCCGCTGCCGCGCGCCCAGCTGAGATGGTCTATTTTCCGGTCAGTGCGGGCCCGCCTGGGGACTTCCCCTCGTTAGGTTCTGCCGCCGCCGGGTGTCTACCTGATCGCAAGCATCGGCCAAGCTTCCCGATCATGGAGGAACCAGATGAGCATTCAACAGCAGGCCACGATCCCCGCCACCCCGGCGCAGGTATATGCGATCCTGGCGGACGCCGAGGTGCTGTCCGCCCTATCCGGGATGAGCGGCCAGGCGGGCCGCTCAGCGGGCGAGGAGTTCTCCGCCTTTGACGGCCACGTGACCGGGCGGCAGATCGACATGGTGCCAGATCAGCGAGTGGTGCAAGCCTGGCGTTTCCCGGTGTGGGAGCCGGGGCGGTACTCTCTCGTCCGGTTCACGCTCGAGACCGAGGACGGCGGGACCCGCCTGGTTATCGACCAGGACGGCGAGCCAGAAGAGGCCGACACCCTCGGTTGTCACCAGACCTGGCACGATCATCTGGATGCCAACTGGCCGACCTTCTACCTGACTCCCCTCACCAAGCATTTCGGGGCTAAGGCCACCGGGTGACACCGCGCTGGCGGCCGGCGGGCCTCACGGCTCACCGGCCGCCCAAGGGCGGGAACGACCGAGAGGAGAGCGGTGCACCATGGCCGACGCGCTGCTGGACCTGGCACGCTCCGGCGACGAGGCGGCCTTCGCTGAGCTGGTCAGCCCACATCGCCGGGAACTGCACCTGCACTGCTACCGCCTGCTCGGCTCCTTTGACGACGCCGACGATGCCCTTCAGGAGACGCTGGTTGCGGCCTGGCGTGGACTCCCCGCTTTCGAGGCCAAGGCATCGGCGCGCACGTGGCTATACCGCATCGCGACCAACACCTGCCTGAATCTGGTCCGCAAGGCCGCACGGAGGCCGCAGATGACCCAGCCCCTGCCCGCTGCCGCGCCGGTGTCAACCGGCTCGAGCGAGGTCACCTGGCTTCAGCCATACCCCGACAAGCTGCTGGATGGCCTCCCCGACGGCGACCCGGGACCCGAGGCGCGCGTCGAGCGAAACGAAGCGGTGTCGCTGGCGTTCGTCACCGCGCTGCAGCTACTCTCGCCGCGCGCCCGCGCCGTACTCATCCTCCGGGACGTGCTCGGTTTCACCACCCGTGAGGCCGCCGACATCATCGGCTCTAGCGAGGAGGCCGTGGCGATGACGCTTAGCCGTGCCCGTGCGACGTTGCGCCAGCACACGCTCTCACCCGAGGCACCGCCCGCCGGGGCCGGAACGGCCGCGGAGGAGAGGATGGCCCGCCGCCTGGCCGCGGCGCTGGTCGCGCATGATATCGACGAGGTGGTGAGCCTGCTAGCAGACGACATCCGGATCGTCATGCCGCCACTGCCCGCCATCTGGCAGGGCCGAGAGCGCGCGGCGGAGTTCCTGACCGAAGTGGCGTTCCGGCTGGTCCCAGAGGCACGCTTCGTCGGGACACGCGCGAACAGGCAACCCGCCCTGGCCGTTTACACTCGCGACGAGGCCAGCGGCCTCTGGCGCGGCAGCGGACTGCTGGTCGTCACCCTGCGAGGCGACCAGATCACTGGGCTCACCCGCTTCGAGTCGCACACCCTGCGGCCTTTCGGGCTGCCCCGCATCCTGCCGGACCAGGACCCGCCGGGAACGGCATCCGCTCACGCATAGCCGCCGGAACCAGCCACCGAGCAGGGGACGCCTTGCTGGAAGCTGGCCGGTTGGCGCCTCAGGTCTCCGGTCGGCGTCCCGACCGTTGCGTGCGACCCATGCGCTGGACTGCCGCTCTGTTATCCGGCCATACCCAGAACTCCCAGCCGGGCGGAGCAGGGGGCCAGGATCGGGGCGGCTTCCAGCCTGGCGGAGGCTCCCAATCCTGCGGAGGTTCGGGCCAGCCAGGAGGCGCATTGAACTGCCGGCGGTCCGGCCAGCCGGTGACCTGCTCCGATGCCCACTGGTCTGCCGTCTGCCCTCCCGCACGCGGAGTGTCCCGGAAAATGCGGTAGGCGCAGTAACAGATCAGGCCAACCGTGCTCAGAAGAAGCAGCACGCCGAGATGGGCAAATGACAGCACCCCGGCGACTATCACCCAGGCCACCAGCAGCCCGATCCACTTGAAGGCTGGCCGTCTAACGTAGTCTGTCAACCCCCGCGGCCGCCCGTATCTCTGGTCAACCGAGAGCCAGCGGTTCACGCGGCCTCCAGGGTCTGCACGCGGCCTCCAGGGTCGATGCACTTTCCGTTCCGGTCCTTCCGCATACCGCCTGCCATGTAACCAGCCCCTGCCATCATCATGGGCACGTTTCGGCGCATGGGTCTTTCGACCGGCTGGATCGGACCTGGTCGCCGGGCATCGCCGCGCTGCCCGGCGCCGACGCGGGCAGCAGCACCGCCGCGGCGCCGATAGCGATGCCGGCAGCCACCCGGCGGGTAGCGGTCGACAGTGAACTCATTGCCTCAATCCTGTTGATTGAGTGCTAAGGGAAGGGACCGCAGCCCTGCTCAGCAGGGCTGTCTAGGTGTTGTAGGGCGTGTGCCGCGCCATGGCGGTCACGAACAGCTTGCCGAGGTTGATACGAACCGGCGCGCCCGGAATCCGCACCGTCAGGTACCGGCTGGTGCCCGGAGGCGCGACCAGCACATAGGTCGCGACCGAGTCGGTGGAACCACCAGTGCCGGCGCCGAAGGCCAAGTCTGCGCTAGCGGTCTCACCTGGCGACAGCACGATCAGGTGCTTGCCCGGGTCGGCGGCGAAGTAGGTGCCACCGCGATGCGTGCGCGAGCGCACCAGGTGATGCGCCGCATCCTTCAGCTTCAGGCCGGCATAACCGTCCACAGTGCACGAGTTGTTGCTGGTATTGGTCAGCGTCAGGATGAAGCCGCGGTTGGACAGCCCCGTCTGGGATCCGTGCAGTCCAGTCGACATCTGTTTGGCGGTACAGCGCGGCGTGCGGATGCTGGCCGCATGTCCGGGGGTGCCGGCGCTCGCGGCCTCGCTTGCCAGCGCTGCCGTCACGCCGACCAGGGCGAGGCCGGCTGCGCCGGCCAGCGCTATGCGCGCGTGCTTGATCAAGATGTACCTCCCGAGCGTTAGGAACGCGACCAGGCCTGGTGGCGTAGCTCGCCCTCCGCTACCGCGGAGTCACCTGCGGCGCGCGAGATACAGCCGGGCCGCAGATTCCACCATCTGGCAACAACACGTCGCGATCG
>DATMMA010000082.1:0-3181 GCA_035570295.1 Streptosporangiaceae bacterium | reverse complement strand
CACGCCGTTGGCGTGGACTTGGTGGCCGATCTGCCTGCAGTCGGGGCGAACCTGCATGATCACCCGCTCGCTGGAGTCATCTATGCCGCGGCAAGGCCGGTTCCTCCCGCCCGGAACAACCACGGCGAGGCCCTGGCGGCCATCCGCACGAGCGCCGGCCTAGCTGCTCCGGACGTCCAGCTCTTCTTGATCGACGTGCCCTTTCACCCGCCGTGGCTCGAGGGGCCAGCGGCCGGGTACACGATCGCGTTCACCACGCTGCATCCCTGCAGCCGTGGCTCGGTCCGGCTGGCCGACGCCGATCCCGCGTCAGCGCCGCTGATCGACCCTAGCTACTTCGGTGACGACCGCGACATAGACGCAATGCTGACCGCCTTGCGCGTCGCCCGCGATCTCGGCAGCTCACCGGCGTTCGACGAGTGGCGCGCCGACGAGGTCCTCCCGGGGGCCGACGTGCGGGACCCGGCCGAGCTACGCGACTATCTGCGCCGTGACACCGACCCGTACAACCACCCAGTTGGCACCTGCCGGATCGGCACCGATCCGGCAGCGGTTGTCGACCCGCAGCTGCGCGTGCGCGGCGTTGACCGGCTGCGGGTAGCGGACGCATCGGTGATGCCTGCCATCCCTGGTGCTAACACCTATGCCGCCGTGCTCGCGATCGCCGAGCGCGCCAGCACGCTGATCGGCAGATGATTACAGCGACGCGCGCTGTCTGACCGGGCTTGGCCGGTCAGCCCATAGGCGGCTTGCGGCGGCCGTATTCGTCGTGCCAGTTCCACCAGGTATACGGCGGTGCCTGAGGACAGCCTTCGGGCGAGTCTTCCCAGGTTTCCTGGCGGCCGAGCGCGGTGATGTCGAGGTAGTTCCAGGTGTTGCCCATCGCCTCGTCGCCGCGGTTGTTGACAAAGTAAGTGCGGAACACGTTGCCGCTGTCAGCGCGGATGAACGCGTTAGTGCCATGCCATTCGTCCACGCCGAAATCGGCGTCGAAGTCGTCGGTCATGGTGTACCAGGGCATCGTCCAGCCCATCCGGTCCTTCACTCGGTTGATGTCCGGCTGCGACGCCCGCGAGGCGAACGCGAGAGTGGTGTCACGGGCGTTCAGATGTGCCAAGTTGGCGACGTGATCAGCCAGCATGGAGCAGCCGACGCACGCGTGTTCGGGCCAGCCGGTCACGCCGGGCTCGAAGAAGGCGCGGTAGACGATCAGCTGACGGCGTCCCTCGAACAGGTCGAGCAGGCTCGCTTTACCCTTGGGACCGTCGAACTCATAGCGTTTCTCCACCTCCAGCCACGGCATCCGCCGGCGCTGCGCAGCTAGCGCGTCTCGGGCGCGGGTGAGCTCCTTTTCCTTCACGAGCAGCTGCTGGCGCGCTGCCTCCCACTCCGCCGCCGTGACGATTGCCGGAGCCGTCATTGTGTTCATGGTGATCTCGTCCTTGCCACTTCAGGTCCGTACAGTCGACCGGGCCGTCAGGAATAGGAATCTGCTCGACGATCCGTTCCACCGGCATGGCGGCAGTAAACGTGCAGGACAAGCTGCTCTAACCGGCACGGCTGGACTGCGGGACGCGCACGGCCTCATCGAAGATCATCACGGTCTCGGTCGAGATCACCTCGGGCATCGTGTGCAATCGCTCGAGCACAAGATCACGCAGTGCCCGGACATCCCGGGCTCTCACCAGCAAGACGATGTCGGTGCCGCCACCTGAGACCAGCGCTGCGTGCTCCACCTGGCCCATCTGCATGAGCCGGTCCCGCAAGGGCTTCCACGTCCGCTGCGCAATCTTGAGGTACACGTACGCAGAGACCCCGTGCCCGTACCGTTCCGGGTCAATCGTGGCGGTGTAGCCAGTGATGACCCCGGCGCCTTCCAGGCGCTGAACTCTGGTGTACGTCGCGGCCCTGGAGATATGCAGCTCCTGAGCAAGAGCGCGCATAGACATCCGGCCGTCGCGACGGAGGGCCTGGACTATCGCCCGATCGACATCGTCAAGAGCCGGATGGAGGTCAGAACCGTCTGATTTCGACACCATGTCTTGAGCATAAGTCGATACTTGAGCCAATCGTCTCGTTGTCTGGCTACCTCACCAGACGAGTCGCCGCTAGCAGCGCGGCGAAGCGCCGCCGTCCGGGCTCTCAGACCGCGCTCCCTGGCGCGGCCGAGCAGGCGCGACGCGCCATTCGTCCAGCAGGCCCGGCGCAGCCTGACCGGCAGGAGCCATTCGGTCCGCATTGGGCGGCGACACTGGACAGTTGTCTCGTTTCCCGGCGCTCATCTGGAGTTATGGCCACGGATCAGCGAAAATTCGGGTCAAAGCACATGGGAAGGACGCGCCGTGAGCACTCTCGCCGGCAGCGGCAAGACGGCGCTGGGCGACATCCGGCTGCCTAGCTCGACGCCGCTGCAGCTAATCGATCCAGACGGCACGCCGGGCAACAATCCAGGCGACCTGACGCTGCCCGCGCCAGATGTCCTCGCCGGCCTGCACCGGCTGATGGTGCTCGGGCGGCGCTTCGACTCTCAGGCCACAGCGCTTACCAAGCAGGGCAGGCTAGCCGTCTACCCGTCCTCCCGCGGCCAGGAAGCCTGTGAGGTCGGGGCGGTCCTCGCATTGCGCGAGCAGGACTGGCTCTTTCCTACTTACCGGGACTCTGTCGCGATCTTGACCCGGGGAGTGGACCCGGTCGAGGTGCTGACGCTGCTGCGCGGCGACTGGCACTGCGGCTACGACCCGTACGAGCATCGTGTCGCCCCCCAGTGCACTCCGCTCGCGACCAACACTCTGCACGCCGTCGGCCTCGCCCATGCGGCTCGGGTCAAGCACGACGACGAGGTGGCACTAGTGCTGCTCGGCGACGGCGCTACCAGCGAGGGAGACACGCACGAGGCACTGAACTTCGCGGCAGTGTGGAAGGCGCCGGTGGTCTTCCTGGTGCAGAACAACGGCTACGCGATCAGCGTCCCGGTGACCAAGCAGACCGCGGCGCCGACCCTCGCCGCAAAAGGCCTCGGCTATGGCATCCCGGCACTGCTTATCGATGGCAATGATCCCGCTGCTGTGTACGCGGCCACACTTGACGCGGTCGGGCGGGCCGCGGCCGGTCAGGGACCGACCCTCATCGAGGCGATCACCTATCGCATCGAGGCGCACACCAATGCCGACGACGCCTCCCG
>DATMMA010000081.1:0-18699 GCA_035570295.1 Streptosporangiaceae bacterium | reverse complement strand
CTGGCCGCTCGCAGCAGTCGCCGCCGCCGCGGTTCGTGGTGTCCATCGCGATCAGATCGGAGGCGAAGCGCACTACTTCGTTCTCGGCCTGGGTCTCAGCCATAGTGGGCCTCAATCGCCTCGGAGATCATCGTGCACACGGTCTTGAAGCAGCGGATCATTTCCGAAGCTGTGGTTGCCTGGTATTCCACTGTGCGCACGCCGGTCCGCTCAACCCCGGGCACGATGGCCGCGGCGAGCGCGAGCTGCGCGGCGTCGACTTCCACGCTGACCCGGAACGTCGAAGCCTCAGCGGGCGGTTGCCGGACCGCGAGGGCCGTCGCCTTCTCCGCCGCCGAGCGAATGGCCTCAGCGGTAACCCTCGGCGGCCTGCAGACGGCTGCGTACCGGCTGACGCACTTCTTGACTGCCACGGTCTCGGCCGCCGGGGCGTAACCGGCCGCGTCGCTGCATGTGCGATCGTCGCCGGTGATCAAGATCACCGGGACGCCGTATTGCTCTGCCACCCGCGCGTTCAGCCAGCCTTCGCTGGCCGGCTCTCCGTTGACGACGACCGAGATAATCGAGTTGGCCAGGTAGGTGTGCGCGAGCACGCCCTCGGTGCCCGCGCCAGCGTGGTACCCGATGAACGCCACTCCGTCGACGTCACCGTACTGAATGCCCTCGACCATGCTGAGGTCCTTGTGCCGGCCGGTCAGCATCGCCGCGCGCTCGTCCAGGGACTCAAGCAGCAGGTTCCGCATGCTGGCGTGCGCCTCGTTGATCAGCACCTCGGTAGCCCCGCCATCGAAGAAGCCTGCGACCGCCGCGTTGACATCGGAGGTGAACATCGCGCGGCAGCGCTGCCACTGCTCGGTGCCGGGCTCCACGTCCGCCGGCCAGGTCACGCCGGTAGCGCCCTCCATGTCGGCGGAGATAAGGATCTTCATGGTGCTCCTTGTCAGCGGCTCAGAACGGGCCCGGCCGCATCGTTGATGGCGGCGGCGTCGGTGGAGCGGGGCTGCAGCGGCGGGTCGAGCAGTGTCAGCGTGCCTGCGTCCGCGTCCAGCTCGGCAGCCACGCCGATCGGGAATGCCTGGAACGGGCAGCCATGGCCGACGTTCGCGCGCGCGAGCACCGGCACCTCCAGATCGCCCAGCCGCTCGGCGAGAATCTCCTCGATCGCGGACTGCTCCCCGCAGTCGGCGAACGTGCCCGTGAGCACCCCGGCGACTCCCTCGAGGTAACCCGAGCGGCGCAGCTGAGTGAGCATCCGGTCGAGCCGGTAGTCTTCCTCGTCCACATCTTCTATCAGCAGGATGCCGCCCTTGGCCGGCAGGCAGCTGTCGGTGCCGATGGAACTAGCCAGCAGGGCCAGGTTGCCGCCCAAGGTCATTCCGCGCGCGCGACCGCCCCGGATCGGCAGCGCGTCGGGGTAGCAAATGCTCATGGCTTGCTCGGGTCGCATCAGCGTCCTGAGCATCGAGCCGAACGAATAGTGCGGCCGGACCCCTGATGTGGCCACCATGGTCGATAGCAGAGAACTCCAGCCCAGCTTGGCAGCCACGGCTTCCAGGATTGCCGTGACGTCGGAGTAGCCCGCCAGGACTTTCGGCTCCAAGCTGGTGAGGCTGTCCCAGCGGATGGCCTCGATCGTGCGTTGCGCCCCGTACCCTCCGCAGGCGAAGAGTATCCCGGCGATGGAAGGGTCGGACAGCGCGGCGCCTAGGTCACTAGCCCGCTGAGCGTCGTCGCTGGCCAGGTACTGGCGGAAGCTGCCGGCATCATGCGCCGACGGGTAGACCACGGGTTCCAGCCCGGCAAACCGCAGCGCGTCCAGGCCAGCCGGCAGCGCATCCTGATTCACCGGACTGCTGATCGTTAGCACGGCGACCCTGTCGCCGGGCACCAGCGCAGGCGGACGGCGCAGCGAAGCCGGCCGCTGCTCAGCCGCCCATCGGCTACTCATCTCATGCTCCTTTCGGCCGGCGGGAGTCGTTCGGCAAGCCAGCCGGGTGCCGCCTGCACCGCTGGACGCTCGCATAGTTTGAGCTCGCCGCCGTGGCACAACAGCGCCTCAGCCGGATGCGGCCTGCCGTTATACCGCGAGGTGAATGATGCCGCATACGCGCCCGCCTGCTCGATCGCGACCAGGTCGCCACGGGCAAGTGACGGCAGCTGATGAGTCCCGAACGAGTCGGTCATCTCGCAGACTGGCCCGTCGACTGCGGTCGCACGCAAGCAGCCGGCGCCCGGTCGCAGGGCGTGCACGCGATGGACGCTGCCGTACAACGCCGGTCTCATCAGTTCCGTCATGCCAGCATCGAGAATCACCCGCGGCTCCTCGGCACTGGATTGCGGCTGGCGCGCATGCAACACCCGGCTCACCAGCCAGCCGGCCCCCCCGACGAGATAGCGGCCGGGCTCGATCGCGGGCCTGGGCGGCAGCGACAGCCCAGCCGCAGCGAGTGCGTCGCGCAGTGCGTCCCGAAACTGCGCGGGGCCGGGGCGCGATCCGGGCAGCGGGAACCCGCCGCCATAGTCAACGGTGTCTGCCTGCGGACAGTACCTGGCAATGTCTGCGAGCAGTCTGGTCGCGCGCACGCCAGCCAGCGCCCATGCTCCGACGTCGGTGAGCGCCGAGCCGACGTGCACATGTATGCCGCGTACCGTCAGGCCGGGGCCGTCCGCGGCGGCGCTGCGGGCCAGCGCGCTGATCTCGGCGGCAGGAATACCGAACTTGCTGGCTGGCGACCCGACCGCGAACTCGCTGCGCGTCTCTGGATCAACGCCGGGATTCAGACGCAGCAGGACATCGATGGCAGGCCTGCCGCCGTGGCCAAGCTCATATCCGGTCGCCAGGCTGGCCAGGCAGGCCAGTTCCGCTGCCGACTCGACGACTAGCCACCGGGGCGGCCGGCCCGCCGCTGCCTCGGCCGCCGTGTACGCGAGTTGCGCGTCAGTCTTGCCGATCCCCTCGAAGACAACGCTCTGGTTGCCAAGCCCGCCGTGCCGCGCGTGCTGCCACTCGCCGACCGAAACGACAGCCCCGCCCCAGCCCCGGTCCGCCAGGTACCCGGCGATAGCCGGCAGGTCGTTGGCTTTCAACGAGTAGTGCAGCAGCCACGGCGAGCCGAACGCGACCTCGACTTGCCGCGCCGCGGCGGCCACCGAGATCATGTCCATGACATAGACAGGCGTGCCGAACTGGTCAGCGGCTCTTGCCAGAGCCTCGTTTAGCTGGGCAATCGTGCGCGACCCGTCGCCGGTTCCAGACACGCGCTGAGTACAACATGATTCACGATCCTTGGTCAAGCTGGCGTTATGAATGAGATGAAACACAAGCGGGGGTCCGCGGTGGCGGCACCTGCACGCGCTGACGGACGGCCGCCCGCAGATGCCGATGAGTGGAGAATTGCCGAGCGGATCCGCCAGAAGCTCGGCTCACTCTCGCCTTCCGAGCGGCGGGTAGCCAGGGTGCTGCTGTCTGGTGCGCCCACTGCCGGGCTTGAGTCGTCGGCGAAGCTCGCCGATCACGCAGGCGTAAGCGGTCCTACAGTGAGTCGCTTCGTTACTCAGCGCCTGGGCTTCCAGAACTATGCCGAATTCCAGCAGGCCTTGCGCGACGAGATAGCGGCACGGGTCGTTTCGCCAGTAGAGGTGTATCGCCGGCATCAGGTTGGGCCAGCCGAACCCGACTTCGCCAGCCGCAGCGGGGCCGCCCTCGCCGACTCCGTGCTGGCCAGCCTCCAGGGCCTGGACCCGACCGAATTCGCACGCGCTACCGCGCTGCTCGCTGACAGCCAGCACCACGTCCTAGCCGTGGGCGGCGCGTTTAGCCAGCTCGTCGCCGGCTACCTGGTCGGCGTGCTGCGGGAGATACGGCCCGGCGTGCGCCTGGTTCCGCCCATCGCTGCCGAGCGCGCGGCCGCGCTAGCGGATATCGGCAAGCGAGACGTGCTGTGCGCATTCGACTTTCGCCGCTATGAGAGCGATACGCAGGTGTTCGCCGCGGCCGCCAAGGACGCAGGAGCCCGGCTCGTCCTGTTCACCGACCCGTGGCTGTCGCCCATCGCCGACATTGCCGACGCCATCCTGCCGGCCCAGGAGGCCGGGCCGTCGCCGTTCCCGAGTCTTGCCCCGACGGTGGCGGTCACCGAGACGCTGATTACCGCAGTGGCTGGCGCGCTAGGTGAGGCAGGCCGCGCGCACTTCGAGCGATTTGGCGGGATAGCCGATCGATGGATGAGGTTCTGGCCGCAGGCCGAGCCCGGCCGGGACAACCCGTTGCTTTGAATGATTCGGTACGAGAGACAGCCTTGACCGCCAACTTTGAATCATGTTGTACTCGCACCGGACAACCTCGGCCTGTGCTGCCTAGCCCCGGTCCCGCAGGGAGAAACGGAGTATCGCGGTGTTCGATGTCCTCATCTCGGGCGGCGAGGTCTACGACGGCAGCGGCGCGGACCCTGTCATCGCAGACCTCGCTATTGCCGGCGACCGGGTAGTGCAGATCCGCCCGCGCGACAGAGACTCAGCCGAACCCGGTCCCGCGGATGCCGCGGTCATCATCGATGCAACCGGGAAGGCGGTGTCCCCCGGGTTCATCAACATCCTCAGCCACTCCTACCTCTCGATCCTGCATGACCCGCGGTCGCTCGGCGAGCTCACCCAGGGCGTTACCACCGAAGTGTTCGGCGAGGGCAGCTCGATGGGTCCGCTGACGCCCCGGATGAAGTCCGAGCTGCAGAACAGCCAGAACGGCCTGTCCTACGAGGTGTGCTGGACCAGGCTGCGCGAATACCTGGACCACGTTGAGCACCGTGGCACCTCGCAGAACGTGGCGTCTTTCATCGGCGGCGGCACCATCAGGATCAACGGCGTCGGCTTTGAAGACCGGCCGGCCACCGCGGCGGAGATGGACCGGATGCGCGCGCTCGTCGCGGAAGAGATGGCAGACGGCGCCCTCGGCATCGCCTCCGCGTTGATCTACCCGCCGGGAAGCTACGCAGGCACCGCCGAAATCACCGAGATGTGCGCGGTAGCAGCGCGGTACAACGGCTGCTACGCCTCGCACATCCGAAGCGAGGGCGAGGACCTGCACGGCGCTCTCCGGGAGTTCCTGGCGATCTGCCGGGACGCCGGGCTGCGCGGTGAGGTCTTCCACCTGAAAGCGGCCGGCCGGCAGCACTGGGACAAGATGGACGGCGCCATCGAGCTACTGGAGCAGGCCCGCGCGGCCGGTGAGCCGGTCACCGCCGACGTCTACCCTTACCCGGCTAGCTCGACCGGGCTCACCAGCATCATTCCCGATCGTTATCACGAAGGCGGATCAGCTGCGTTGTACGACCGGCTGGCCGACCCGGAGGTGCGCGGCCAGATCCGTGCTGAGCTGCAGCGCTCGCGCCGCTGGGGCGACGTTACCGAGGCCGAGAGCGTGCTGATCCTGCAGGTCACCAAAGACGAGAACCGGCACTGCCAGGGCCGGACGCTAGCCGACATCGCGGCGGAGCAGGGCGCCGATCCGATCGATACAGCCCTCGACCTGATCGCATCCGACCGGTCACGGGTGGGAACCGCGTTCTTCTCAATGTCGGAGGACAACCTCCGGCAGGCGCTGCAGCGCCCCTGGATCGCGGTCAGTTCGGACGGCGCCTCGATGGCGCCGGAGGGCGCATTTCTCCAGGCGCCAACTCATCCCAGGGCCTACGGCAGCTTCGCGAGGGTCCTCGGCCACTACGCGAGGGACGAGAAAGTACTGACGCTCGCGGACGCCATTCACCGGATGAGCGGGCTTCCCGCGGCGACCCTTGGTCTCCGGCAGCGGGGCCTGCTGCGCGAAGGCTACTTTGCCGACGTAGTGGTGTTCGACCCGGAGACCATCGCTGACCGCGCGACCTTTGCCGACCCGCACCAGCTCTCGACGGGAGTGAGCGAAGTCCTGGTCAATGGCAAGATCACCATTTCCGGCGGCGCGTTCACTGGCGAGCTTGCGGGCCGCGCCCTGGCCGGACCGGGAGCGCGCCGGTGACCGCGGCAGGACTGGTAACCAGCCTCGATCAAGACGCCGCCAGCCGGGCCGTGGCAGCCGTCGCCGAACTGGCCGCAGCCTCCGGCGGCCACCTCGGCCTGGTCGCGCGGCACCTTGACAGCGGCGAGCAGCTGGCCTGGAGCCCTGATGAAGTGATCGGCACTGCCAGCGCGGTGAAGGTCGCCATCTACGCCGAGGTCATGCGGCAGCGCCGGCTCGGCCGGCTCGACCTCGATGCCGCGGTCGTCACCCGGGAGGCCGACCTGGCCGGCGGCTCGGGCGTGCTGAGCATTCTGCGACCGGGGCTGCGCTGCACCGTCGCCGATCTGTGCACTCTCATGATCGTGATATCCGACAACACTGCCACGAACATCCTGATCGACATGCTCGGCGGTGCCGGCGCGGTCAACGACGGTCTCGACGCACTCGGATACCACAGCATCCGGCTGAACCACAAGATCGGCTATGCGCCGCCTCCGCTAGTGGTCGCGAGCCCGCGCCCGTCGGTGCCGAGTACTGAGCCGCTCGGCACCGCCACCCCGGCCGAGTTGTGTCGTCTGCTCGCGGACCTGCACGCCGGCGCGGTCGTCGACGCGGCGGCATCGGCCGAGATGATCAGTACGTTGCGCCATCAGCAGTCACAAGTGCTCGTTCCCCGGTCTTATCTTGATGTCGCTGAGCCGGCCGACCTACCAGGTCCGGAAGGGCCGGCCGTTGCCAGCAAGACGGGCAGTGTCGGCGGCTGCCGGGTCGAGACGGGACTGCTGTACCTGCCCGGCAACGGCGGGACCGTGGCGTACTGCGCGGCCGCGGACCGGCTCGCCGACCGCAGCATGACGGCGCTGGCCGAGGGGAACGAGATCCTCGGCAGGCTGGGCGCGATCATCCTGGCCCGCTGGTGGCCGGGACCAGGTCCGGTACCTGTCCGCCAGGGCTGGCTGCCTCAGTGACCTCGCGGCCCTGCAGATCCGGACGGCTGCGACTCCGCGCGGCCGGCCCAGCTTCCGCGCACATGACCGATGTGCAGCCGCATCAGCTCTTCCAGCCCTCGCTTGTCCCCCGCCCCTACTAGCCGGAGCATCTCGACGTGCTCATGTGCGGAGGCCACGAGCTCACCGGTCTCGGCCAGCGACCCTAGTCCGAACAGGCGCGAGCGTGCCCGCAGTTCGGCCACGAGGTCCAGCAGCTGCGCATTGCCGGCAAGTGCCAGCAACTCGAGGTGGAATTGCCGGTCGTGCTCGATGTAGGCGATCAGGTCCTTCTCCTTCGCCTCGTCCACGATGCGGCCAGCCATCGGGCGCAGCCGTGCCAGATCGTCCGGCGTCGCCGTGCCGATGACCTTGACGGTGCTCGGCACCTCGAGCAGCAGCCGGATCTCGGTGATCTCGTCGAGTTCGGTGTCGGACAGCTCGCGCACTCGGAAGCCCTTGTTCGGGACGGCCAGCATCAGGCCTTCCTTAACGAGCTCGAGCATCGCCTCACGCACTGGCGTCGCCGAGACCCCGAAGCGCGCCGCGAGCGCTGGCGCCGAGTACACCTCACCCGGCCGCATCTGGCCAGCGACAAGTGCTGCGTGCAGCGCGTGGATGACCTGGCTCCGGACGCTGCGCCGCTCGGCCAGCGAAGGGAGGTCCAGCGACTCGGTCATTCCTGCTCGCCCCGAGCCGGCACCGCCATTGTCACGGTGTGCAGCGAGGTGTAGAACTCCAGCGCGGCAGTGCCCTGCTCCCGCTCACCGTAGCTGGAGTCGCGCTCGCCGCCGAACGGCAAGTAGAAATCGACCCCGGTTGTGGGCGCATTGACCTTCAACTGTCCGGCGGACAGGCCTCCGGTGATCTGCAGGGCGCTGCCCAGGTCGCTGGTGTACACCGCTGCTGTAAGGCCGTAGCGCACGCTGTTGGCCACGCGCACCGCCTCAGCATCTGAGCCCACAGCCACGATCGCGCAGATCGGGCCGAAGACCTCCTCGCACAGCAGATCGTGCCCGTCGGGCAGTCCGTCAACGACGGTCGGTGCGACGAACCACCCGTCATGCGCTTCGTCAGCCCCGCCCATGAGTACCCGGCCGCCCGCATCCACGGCACCAGCCGCGGCTTCGACCACCCGGTCGCGGGCCGGCTGATCGATGACCGGTCCGACGACCGTCGCCGCATCGGCGGGGTCGCCGACGGCCAGCTTCCGCGCAGCGTCCAGGAAGGCGCTCGTGAACTCGGCGGCGCGATCGACGACCACGATGCGCTTGGTTGCCGTGCACTTCTGTCCGGCGAAGCCGAACGCAGCGCTGGCGATCTGAGCGGCCGCCGATGCCAGGTCGGCATCGCGAAGAACGACCGCGGGGTTCTGCCCGCCCATCTCGCACTGCACCGGCACGCCGCGCTCGCAGGCAGCGACGGCCACACCCGACCCGACCGAGCGCGACCCCGTGAACGACACGACATCGGCGAAATCGATAACAGCACGGCCCGCCTCGGCGTCACCCGGCAGCACGTGCAGCAACCCGTCCGGAAGGTGCGGAGCGATCAGCTCGTGCAGGCGCAGAGCGCACGCCGTGGACTGTGGTGCCGGCTTGAGCAATACGCCGTTGCCACAGGCCAGCGCCGGCGCGGCCTTCCAGATCGGAATGGCCAGCGGGAAGTTCCACGGCGTGATGAGTCCGGCGACACCGCGCGGACGGCGGCGGGTGTAGGTGAGGCCTGCGCCCGCGCTCGACGCGTGCACCGCGCCGAGGGGGTGGTACACCTGCTGGGCGTAGTACCGGAGAATCGCGACCGACCGCGCCACCTCACCGGCTGCCTCGGCCCGCGGCTTGCCGACCTCCCGGATGACCAGCGCCGTCAGCTCGTCGGCGGCGTCGCCGACCGCGGTAGCAGCAGCATCGAGGGCGGCGGCGCGCGTGGCTGGCGGGCAGGCAGCCCAGCCAGGCTGCGCGGCGCGGATCTCGTCGGCCGCGCGCGCCACCTCTGCGGGGCCAGCCGCCGGCACTGAGACGACGACGTCGCTCGGCTGCTGTGGAGAGGTGGATTGGACGATGGTCACGAGGAATCTCCGTTTCGGCTCGCGGGGTTGAGGGTCAGAGCTGGAATCCGGCGGGGAATGGGTCCGTGGGGTCGAGCAGGTACTGACCCATGCCGGTGATCCAGGCGCGGCCGGTCACCGTAGGCACCACCGCCGGCAGGCCGCCGACCGACGTGGTGTCGACGAGGCGACCGACGAACCTGCTGCCGATGATCGACTCGTTAACGAAATCTGTGTTCAGTGCCAGCTCGCCGCGAGCGTGTAGCTGCGCCATCCGCGCTGATGTGCCAGTACCGCACGGCGAGCGGTCGAACCATCCGGGATGAATCGCCATTGCGTGCCGGGACCGGACGGCGTTCGACCCGGGCGCGGCCAGGTATACGTGGTGGCAGCCAACGATGTCCGGCTGCTCAGGGTGCTTGGGTGCGACCTGCTCGGTGACAGCGTCCATGATCGCCAGTCCTGCATCGAGCATGCGCTGGCGGCCCGGAGCGTCGCTCGGCGCGAACTCAATGCCGAGGGCGTCTAGTTCAACGATGGCGTAGAAGTTGCCGCCGAAGGCCACGTCCGCTTCGATCTCGCCGATCTTGGGCACGTCGACCCGCGCACCGAGCGCGTAAGCGAACGACGCGACGTTGTGCAGCGTCACCGACTGCGCACGCCCGTCGCGCACTTCTACCCGCGTGACGACGAGTCCGGCGGGCGTGTCCAGCCGGATCTCGGTCACCGGTTCGGTGACCCGGACCATGCCTGTCTCGACGAGCACCGTCGCCACGCCTATGGTGCCGTGGCCGCACATCGGCAGGCACCCGCTGACCTCGATGTACAGCACGCCCCAGTCGGCGTCCGGACGGGTGGGCGGCTGCAGGATCGCGCCGCTCATCGCACTGTGCCCGCGCGGCTCGTACATGAGCAGCGTCCGGATGTCATCGAGGTGCTCCATGAAGTAGCGGCGCCGGTCGAACATCGTGTCGCCTGGAATGACCCCGACGCCGCCGACGATCACCCGGGTCGGCATGCCCTCGGTGTGGGAGTCGACCGCGTGGAACACCCGCCGGGAGCGCATCAGGCGCAGTCCTTCGCCTGCGCTCGCTCGGTGGCCTTGCGGACGTCAGCCTCCTGCTCAGCCGTCAGCGGCACGCGCGGCGGCCGGCACGGCCCGCCGTAGCGGCCGACCATGTCCATTGACAGCTTGATGGCCTGGACGAACTCCGTCCTGGCGTCCCAGCGCAGCAGCGGGTGCAGCAGCCGGTACAAGCTCCCGGCCTGGTCCAGATTTCCGGCCACGGACGCGTGATACAACTCGGCGCACGAGCGCGGGAAGGCGTTGGTGTAGCCCGACACCCAGCCCTTCGCTCCGGCCAGGGCGAACTCCAGGACGGAGTCGTCGGACCCGATCAGGACGTCGAGTCCGGGGGCCAGTTCGGCGATCTGGTATGCCCGGCGGGGGTCTCCGGTGAACTCCTTGACCGCGACGATCAGCCCTTCGTCGAAGAGCCTGGCCAGCAGCGCAGGGATCAGGTCGACCTTAGTGTCGACTGGATTGTTGTAGGCGACGACCGGCAGGCCGACGGCCGCCACTGCCCGGTAGTGCTCTAGCACACTTCGCTCATCAGCGCGGTAGGCGTTCGGCGGCAGCAGCATCACGGCGGCAGCGCCGGCTTTGGCCGCTACCTCGGCCCACCGGGCCGCTTCCCTGGCCCCGTACGCGGCCACGCCGGGAATGACGGAAAATCCGTGCGGCGCTGCGGCGACCGCCGTCTCAACCACGCGGGTGCGCTCCTCGG
This sequence comes from Streptosporangiaceae bacterium, assembly GCA_035570295.1. Taxonomy (GTDB): domain Bacteria; phylum Actinomycetota; class Actinomycetes; order Streptosporangiales; family Streptosporangiaceae; genus JAJYUU01. Next base: position 7,887 of record DATMMA010000081.1, on the reverse strand, counting down.
GGGTGAGTACCTGGTACTCCCCCAGTGACCCGTTGGGCGTGATCCCGTCGCATCCCGACGCCGCCAGCCACGCCACGTGCTCGCCGTAGCGGTCGAAGTCGACCTCGAGCTCACTGTCGTAGGGCAGGGCGTTGGCAACGAGGACGCCGTGCCATGGCTTGGTCCGCACAGCATCACCTCCAGTGACATCTGACATGTGATTTAACCTTTCAATTCAATCGAGCGAGACCGCATCATCATCATCCTCATCGCGGGCCAGCTCAGCGAGCACGCGGAGCGGGACGGGCTGTGCCAGCGGCCGCGAGACGGCGCGCTCCGCGTCGTGTATCGCGTCGTCGTGCTCGGCGCTCCCCGCGTGCCCCCGATAGCGCGGGTGCTGAGCGGTCAGCGCCGCCACCGCCTGGCCGCAGATCCGGCCCTGGCACCAGCCCATGCCCGGACGGGCTAGCAGCTTGACCGAGCGAACGTCGTCCGCGCCGAGATCGATGGCGGCGCGCAGGCGGCCCACGGTGACCTCCTCGCACCGGCACACGACGGTGTCGTCGTCCGGCCACCCGGTCCAGCCCGGCTGGACAGCGTGCACGCGGTCCATGACCGCGGCGAACCTGCGCAGCGCGGCACGCTGCCGCTCGGCCCGTGGGTCGTGCGCGAGCGGGCCCGCGGCCCGGCCGGCGGCACTGGCGGCGGCGCGGCCGGCGATCAGGCCTTCGATGCGGGCCAGGTCGGCGCCGCCGACCCCGGTGGTCTCCCCGGCGGCGAACAGGCCGGGGACCGTGGTCTGCTGATCCGGCCCGACGATCGCCGCGAACGCGCCCTCGCCGGCCACAGCACGCAGCCCGGCCCCGGCCTCGGCGAGTAGTTCGACCTGCGGCACGAAGCCGTACCCGGCCGCGAGGACGTCAGCCTCCATGGTGCGCTCGCTGCCCGGCACTCGGTCCCACGCCGGGCCGATCCTGGCCACGGTGACCGAGTGCAGCCGCTCGCCACCGTGCGCCGCGACTACGGCGTGACGGGACAACAGCGGCACCCGGTGGCGGGCCAGCCGCGCCAGGTAGCCGCCTGCTTCGGGCAGCTTGCGCCACGCCGCGGCGACGCCCGCGGGATGGCGCAGGTAGTCCAGCGGCTGGCCGGCCTCGATTACGGCCACGACCTGGGCGCCTGCTTGCGCCAGGCCAGCAGCGACCGGCAGCAGGAACGGACCGCTGCCCGCCACGACGACCCGCCGGCCGGCCACGACGGCGCTCCCCTTAAGCAGGGCCTGGGCGGCGCCGGCGGACATGACGCCCGGCAGCGTCCAGCCGGGCACAGGCAGCTGGCGGTCGTAGGCGCCGGTGGCGACCACGACCGCGGCGGCCTCGACGGCGGCGTGCTCGCGTCGCCGGTCATCTGCCACGGCGTGCACCCGGAACGCCCCGCCGTCGCGGGGGCACCCGACGTGGAAAACGGCATGCCCCGGCCGGTAATCGATCCGCCCGCCGGCTACGTGCGCCGCGAACCGGTCGCGCAGCGCCGTGAAGGCCGGCCACCCGTGGTGATAGCGTCCGTCGCCGGTGGCCGGGCCCCAGCGCCAGAACTGCCCGCCCGGCCGCTCCCCGAGGTCGAGCACGCAGACCGCGCGGCCGCCGTCGGCCACCGTGACGGCCGCCGTGAGACCGGCAGGCCCGGCCCCGATGATCGCTACGTCAGCCCGGGCGGAAGGTTCTGGCGCCCGGATCCGGTCAGGAACCGTGTTCACCAAATCCCGACCCTTCCTCGGTGCAGATGACATCTCCGGGCCGGGCGTCAGCAAGGCAGGCCCGGATGCCGGGCATTCCGTTGACTGTGACCAGGCAGTCGAAGCACACCCCGATGCCGCAGTTCAGTCCGCGTGGCCGGGCGCCGCGCCGGGTGCGGCGCCAGGCGGGCTGCCCGTGCTCGGTGAACGCAGCGGCGATGGTGCAGTCCGCCGGGACTGACCAGGCGACGCCGTCCACCGTGATGTCGATACGCGGCCGCGGGTGCTCAGGCACTGGCCAGCTCCTCGAAGCGGCCCGGCCCGAATGGGGCCAGCGGCAGGGACGGCGCCTGCCCCGCGGCGACCTGGGCGATGAGATGGCCGGTGACCGGGGCGAGGCCGACGCCGGCGCCCTCGTGGCCGCAGGCATGCAGCAGGCCCGGCAGCCGGTCGTCGGCGCCGATCACCGGCAGGTGGTCCGGGCAGTACGGCCGGAAGCCGCGGTAGAAGCGGATGGCGCGGGCCTCGGCCAGCACCGGGAACAGTCGCATCGCCTGGGCGGCCAGCATCCCGACGACCCGCAGCGACGAGCTGCGGTCGAAACCGACCCGCTCCCGGCTGGCGCCGATCAGGACGGTGCCGCCGGCGGTGCCCTCGATGACCGTCGAGGTTTCCAGCCCCGCCGATCCGCTGGCCACATTAGCCACATAGTCGGCGGTGTAGACCTTGTGCCGGATCAGCACGGGCAGCGGCTCGGTCACCACGATGAAGCCGCGGCGCGGCAGCACCGGAAGCCGCAACCCGGCCAGGGATGCCAGGTCGCCGGCCCACGGTCCCGCGGCGTTGACGACCTGTCCGGCGGCGAGCGCTCCGTGGCTGGTGCGCACGCCGGTCACCCGCCCGGCCGCGGTCTGCACCCCAGTGACCTCCGTGCGCAGGTGCACATCCGCGCCCAGATCGCGGGCCAGGCGCAGCAGCAGCGCGGCCGCCATCATCGGCTGCACCTGCATGTCCTGAGGGTAGAAAACGCCCCCCGCAAGGCCTTCGGCCAGGTGCGGCTCCAGCTCAGGCAAGTCGTCCGGCGCCACCGGGCGAGTCTGCACGCCGGCGGCAGCCTGCGTGGCCGCGAACATGTCGAGGTGCTCGCGCTGCCGCAGGCCGGCGGCCACGACCAGGCCGCCCTTGGGTTCAAGCTCGGCGGCCGGACCCAGCTCCTCGCTGAGCTCGCGCCACAGGCGGTTGGACAGCAGGGCCAGGTCCAGCTCGGGTCCTGGCTCCTTGTCGGAGACCAGAATGTTGCCCTCTCCGGCACCGGTGGTGCCGGACGCGACCGCGCCGCGCTCGACGACGGCGACCGTCAGGCCGGCCCGGGCCAGGAAGTAGGCGCAGGCAGAGCCCACGATGCCGGCGCCGACCACGACGACGTCGTAGGAGCGCCCCGCGTTCATGAGCCCGGGCTCATCGGGGCGGGTGGCCCCGACCCGACTATGGCAGCCGACTCGCGAATGGGGCGGGACCACGGCAGCACGCGCAGCCACCAGGTAGCCCCTGCCTCATGCCACTCGCGCCAGTCATCAGTCCCGCTGATAACCACGTCGTAGCCGTCCAAACCGCCAGGGCGCAACCGGGACACGTTCTCCAGCAACTCCGGGAGCTGATCGGGGCGCAGCCCGAAGGGGAACACGCCGTCCAGCGTGGCCGCCCGGCGCACCGGCCGGCCTGCCGTGCGCTCGGTGGCGCCCCAGATCGGCAGCCTGGACTGCACCGGCGGCGGGAGGATGGCCACCGAGTCCAGGCGGTAGTGGGCGCCATCGTGGCTGACCGGCTTGCCCTGCCACGCGGCCCTGATGATGTCCAGACTCTCGTCGAGCATGTCGCCGCGCACCTTCGGGTCGGATACCTCGCCGAAGTCGCGGAACTCCGGGCCCTGGCTGACGCCTAGCCCGACGCCGAGGGTGACCCGGCCGCCGCTCAGGTGGTCGAGGCTGGCCACCTGGCGCGCGACATTCCACGGGCGGCGCCGTGACAGGGGCGTGATCAGCGGGCCGATCCGCATCCGCTCGGTGCGCAGGGCGATAGCCGCCAGCGCTATCCACGGGTCGGCCATCGGGAATTCTCCCTCCGGCCTGGCCACGTGGTCCCACAGGAAGAAGCCATCCCATCCTGCGGCCTCGGCCCGGCCAGCCAGCTCGGCCACGGCGGCCGGGTCGGCCAGGGCTCCGAAATTGGGCAGGTGCAGGCCGAACTTCACGCCGATCCCTTCAGGTAAGTCGCGAACCAGCCTAGGACGCGCTCCCGCTGGTCCGCGACGTGCGCGGCCTCGCGGGCCTGATGACCCTCCCGCGGGTAGCTGACGAACTCGACAGGGACGCCGGCCCGGCGCAGCCCGGCATGCAGTTCCTGCGCCTGCCCGACGGGCACGCACCGGTCCTCCTGTCCGTGCAGGATCAGCGCGGGCAGCGAGGCGGCGCTGATGCGCGCGGCCGGCGAGCGGTCCAGGTACAGGCTTCCGCGCTCGTCCGGCCGCCCTCCGAGCAGGTAGTCATAGAACGGCGCGTTGTTGGCGGTGCCCCAGCAGCTCACCAGGTCGCTCATCCCGGCGATGACCACACCGCAGCGGAACACCTGTCCCCCGGCGACTGCCCAGGCGGTGAGGTAGCCGCCGTAGCTCGCGCCGATGGCCCCGACCCTGCCCGGGTCGGCCAGCCCGGTGGCGGCGCAATGCTCCACTCCGGCCAGCAGGTCCGCGAACTCTGCCCCGGCGGGGTCTTCGAGGTTGGCGCGGCCGAACTGCTGGCCGCGGCCGGCGCTGCCCCGCGGGTTGGCCATGAGCACGGCGTACCCTTCGCCGGTGAGCAGTTCCGCCCAGGTCATATCCCAGCTGTGATGCCAGGCCAGGCTTGGCCCGCCGTGGATGTCGACGATCAGCGGCCGTGGCCGGCCGGGGCGGGCGCCGGCGGGCTCGGCCAGCAGGGCCTCGATCGCCGTGCCGTCCTGCGCCTCCCAGCGCAGCTCGCTGACGACCATCTGCCGGGAGGCGGCCAGGCCCTCGTTAAGAGCGGTCCACTGCGCCGCTGCGCCGTCGTGGCGCAGCCGCATCACCTCGGGCGGCTCCGTCGGGGTGGACCGTGCGGTGAGAACGGACCCGTCGGCTAGCGGGACGACCTCCGGGTGCCAGCGGGAGTTCAGGCAGCTTGCATCTTCGGCCCGTACGACGAGCTCAGCCGGAGAGATGACTCCGGTCTCGCCGACCCCGTCGGCCCAGCCCCAGGCCGTGCCGAGGTGATGCCAGCCGGCCAGCCACAGGCGTCCGTCGCCCGCCCAGGACAGCCAGGTCACGTCGACGTCGATCGCGTCGCCGCCGGCACCGGAGCCGTCGGCGGCGCTGTCGTCGAGCCGGGCAAGGCGGACGTCGCCGGCGAGCAGGCCGCGGTCGCTGGACCAGCCCTCGATATAGGCGACGACCCGGCCGTCAGGGCTGACCGCGGGCGAGGAAAGCTGCCAGGATGATTCACGCAGCACCCGCACCTGCTGGCCACTACTGTCGAGCAGCGCCAGCACGCAGCGGTACCAGCCGGCCTCGGTGGGATCGCTGCTGGCCACCACCACCATGCCGCCGCCCGGAACGGGCGCGAATTCCCAGATGGCCAGGCCGTCGGGGCTGGCCGGAGCCAGCGCCTGCGTAGCGGCGTCGATCGTCCACAGCCGGCGCCAGCCGGCGCCGTCCCGCGCTACCACCGGATCTTCCTCTGCCTCAGTCAGCGGCTTGCCGGAGGTGAGTGACGCGGCGTCGGCGCCGGGATCGGCCGCCAGCACCACCGGGCCCGTGGCGGTCCACGCGACTCGCTCGGCGAACGCCGGCAGCGGGTACTCGCGCCAGCCGTCCGGCGGCGCCGCCGGCTCCGCGATGATCAGCCGGCTGCCCGCATCGTCCTGCACGGCGATAGCGAAGGCATTCCGGCCGGCTGATGTGTCGCTGACCGGCGCGAACGCCAGGTTGGTGTCGGGAACGAGATCGGCGATCTTCGATGGCTTCCCGTCGAGCGACCCGTACCAGAGGCCGGTCGCTTCGCGCGGCCCATCGGTGCCGGGACCCACGACGAAGGCGGCGGCATCTCCGCCGGCATTGACGGCGATGCGATCTGGATGGGCAGGCTGCGACAGCACTCGGCAGGACTCCTCGGTTAGTGGGCCCGGACCCGCGGGTCCAGCACGGCATAGAACAGGTCGACAGCGAAGTTGGCTATGACCACGAAGGTGGCGCCGAGCATCACGATCCCGATGATCACCGGCAGGTCCTGGTTGGTGACAGACTGGATCGCAAGCTGGCCCAGGCCCGGCAGCCCGAAGACGTTCTCGGTGACGACCGCGCCGCCTAGCAGTACGCCGACGTCTATGCCGAGCTGGGTGACCACCGATGTCAGGGCGGCCCGCAGCGCATGGCGGTAGGTGATCCGGCGTTCGCTGACGCCCTTGGCCCGCGCGGTACGGATGTAGTCCTCTCCCAGCACCTCTAGCATGCCCGCCCTGGTCAGCCTGGTGTAGGTCGCCGCGGTGGTCAGCGCCACGGCGATCCACGGGAGGATCAGGTGCTGCGCCCAGCCGAGCGGGCTGGAGAAGATCGACACGTACCCGCTGCCGGGGAAGATCGGTATCCCGGCCAGGTGGAGCCGGAAGAACAGCACGTACAGCAGGATGAGGCCCAGCAGGAACGTCGGCATCGAGTAAAAGAGGACCGCGAAGAATGTCGCGCCCTTATCGATGAGCGACCGCGGATGAGTGGCTGCCAGCACGCCGGTGCCTACGCCGATCACCAGCCAGAGAATCGCACCGCCGATAGTCAGCGAAGCGGTGACGCCGATGCGGCTGCCGATCAGGCTCGTGACTGGTTCGGAGCTGTAGTAGGAGTAGCCGAGGTTGCCATGAAGCAGATTCCAGACGAAGCTGCCGTACTGGTCGATGATCGGGCGGTTGAGGCCCAGCCGCCGGGTCACGAGTTCGACGGTAAGCGGCGTCGCCTGACGGCCCGCGATCTGCCTGGCCACGTTTCGCGGAGCTATGAAGAACAGCGCGAACACCGCGATGCTGATGATCCAGAGGACGACGATCCCGGACAGCAGCCGTTTCAGAAGCAGGCGAATCATCGCGACTCGGCCTCCTTGGCCGGTGCCTCGCCGGACGCGCCGCTGCCCGGCGCGCCGGTTGCCGTCACCGGCCGCAGCCGTCGCCGCCGCCTGCTGCGGCGCAGGGCGGCGATGAGCCGCTCACCGTGCGGATCGAGCGCGTCGCGCAAAGAGTCACCGAGCAGGTTGAAGGCCAACGTCGTGGCCAGCAACGCCAAGCCAGGGAATGTGATGAACCACCAGGCAACCTGGTAGTAGCCGACTGCCTCGGCCAGCATGTCGCCCCAGCTCGGCGTCGGCGGAGTGATGCCCAGACCTAGGAAGGACATGACGGCCTCGAACGAGATGGCAGCGGGGATCAGCAGGGTCGTGTACACGATCAGCGGCGCGGCCAGGCCGGGCAGCACCTCGACGAGCATGATCCGCAGGTTCCCGGCGCCCGCCGAACGGGCCGCCTCGATGTACTCCTTCTCCTTGATCGACATGGCTAGCCCGCGCACGATCCGGCCAACGGCAGCCCACGAGAACAGCGCGATCACGACAATGATCACCGTCAGGCTGGGCCCCACCACCGACACCAGGGCGATGGCTGCGAGCAGGAACGGGAAGGACAGCACCAGGTCCATGAACCGGGACAGCACTGAGTCGACTATCCCGCCCAGAAAACCAGCCAGCAGGCCGATGGTGGTCCCGATGATGACGGCGCTCACGCTGGCCACGATGCCGACGATCAGCGAGATCCGCGCCCCGTAGATCGTCCGGACGAAGACGTCGCGCCCTAGGTCGTCGGTCCCGAACCAGTACGTCGAGCTGGGCGAGCGAGGTAGCCCGGCGCTGGTCAGCCCCTTCGAGTAGTTCTGCTGGTCGACGCCGTGGCCCACGAGGTGAGCCAGCGCCGGCGCGAAAATAGCGAGCAGGATGAGCAGCACGATAAAGGCGGCCGAGGCCACCGCCACACGGTCGCGGCGCAGCCGGCTCCACGCCAGCCGCCACTGGCCGCGACCCTCGATCCCGGACGGCTCAGGAGTGACAGCCGCGGCCCGCTCCGCG
>DATMMA010000080.1:0-4382 GCA_035570295.1 Streptosporangiaceae bacterium | reverse complement strand
CCGGAAGCGGATGCGCTGAAGGGCTCGGCCGCGATCGCCAACGCCCGCCTGGCCTACGAGGCCCACGAGCAGCTGACCGCCAGCGAGCGCTGGCAGCGGCTCGCCCGCCTCGGGGCGCGGCCGCAGCGACCGCTGTGGGCCTCCACCGGAGTCAAGAATCCCGCCTACCCAGACACCAAGTACGTGGCCGGGCTGCTCGCGCACGGCACCGTCAACACCATGCCCGGCCAGACGCTGGAAGCCTTCGCCGATCACGGCCAGGTCAGCGGCGACACCATCACCGGACGCTACGACGAGAGCCGTCGCGTGCTTGACCAGCTGGCGGCAGCGGGCGTCGACTTCGATGACGTCACCGAATACCTGGAACGCGACGGCCTGGCCAAGTTCGACAAGAGCTGGAGCGAGCTTGGCGCTACTGTCGCCGCAGAGATGGAACGCCAGCGACCATAAAACTCCGGTCAGTCCCAGGGCACCCAGCGGGTCCTGATGGTGATGCCGCCCTGCGGGCGCCCGCCAGATAGGCCGGCCGCGCGGACGCAGAAATGCGACCACATGTTGAGCTGGACCTCCTTGGCCAGCCGCAGCTTGTTGTAGAGCAGCGCCGACAGCCGGTCGCCCGCCCTGGCCCAGGACTCGATTTCGAAGCGCAGGGCGTCGCCGTCCGGCTCGGCGCGGAACTCGATCTCGCCTGCTTCCAGGTGACCGTCGAGCGTCGCGAGCCGGAAGGACGCCTCGTCCCTGCGCACTACGCGCACGGGCCCGTCCCACGGGCCCGGCATGCGGACAACGAACTCATCGCCCTTCCGCAGGGTGCCCTGGGCGCCGCGGGTCTTCCGAAACACCGCCATCTCGGGGGATGCCTGGTTCAGCCTGACGGATACCAGGTCGATCAGTGCCGACGGAGTCATGCTGGATCCTGCGATCCGCACCCCGTACGAGCGGTGCAGCATCGGGCCAACGCCCGCGTGCAGCGGCTGGAGCCGGTCCCCGAACCCGCTGGTGTCGTACGCGAGGCCCGGCAGGTCCGCGCCCGTGCCCGCTTCCTCGGAGCGGTGCAGCGGGATCGTGCGCCACATGTAGCGCCAGCTGACCGCCGCGATCCCGACTGGCCAGCCGAGGACGGTCCGCAGCCGGACGGAGTGGCTTACCGTCGTCATGCGTAAATGGTCGCACAGCGGGCAGCCATTGCATCGACGCAGGTACGGGGGTTGCAGGCGACGACTGGGGGATGACCGATGACGGTGAGCGAAGCCCTGGGTAGGGCCGGGGTGCGCAGCACGCACCTCTACGTGACTTCGCTGGCCTCGATTGGCTTGTGCATCGGCTTGTGGATCCGGGCCAAGACCGTCGACCAGGATGAGCGCGGTAACGCCGAACGCCGGGCGCTGTTCGTCGGCCTGTGGCCGCCGATGTTCTGGCTGATGGGCGATTCGCTGAAAGCCACCGAGTAAGTGCGCGAGCGGCTGCTTGGCCAGATCGACGACGCAGCCGCGCTCGACGAGCTGTCGAGACTGCGGGTCAACTACGATCAGACCCACGCTCCGGGGAGCGGCTTGCGGGCAGCCGAGGGACACTGGCACGTCGACTCAAGCGCCACGCCGCTCGGCTGGGAGGCTCCTGGCCCGCCGGAGCACGGGGGGCTGTGGGAGACCGCGTGCCGCCTGGTCGGTGAGTACGAGTTCGCCGACGCGCGGATCCTGCGCGGCATCTACCGCGGGGACACCGCCCTGCTCGGCCGGAACATGCTGCTCGAGGGGCGGTTCTTCGGCCTGCGCTTCTACTTCGGCGTCCGGGTTACCGGGGTCATCCATGAAGAGCGGGACGCCGGCGACGGCCTGGAACGCGTGTGGGGCTGGTGTTACCAGACGCTGGAGGGCCACCTCGAGCAAGGGCGCCTCAGCTATGAGGTGATCAAGCACCTGACGACCGGGCAAGTGGCGTTCCGCGTCGCGGGATACTCGCGGCCCGCGCCCATCGGAAACCCCATTGTCCGGCTGGGCTTCTTTCTGTTTGGCCGGTGGACCCAGCGGCGCTTCTACCGGAACATCCAGTTGCGGATCACCGGCCTGGTACGCGGAGCACAGCGCGGCCGGCCGCTGCCATCGCCCGCGGTACGTCCGGACGGCCTTGTGCTGGCGCCGTCGGGCGTGCGGCCGCATCCGCTGGAACGGCTCGCCCAGGGGTGGATTCACCCGGGAAGCTGAATAGTCGGCTCCGCATGGGAAGGAGAGGCTGATGGCTACGAAGACGACACAGCATACGGAACAAGTCCTTCTCGGCGTCTACCTGAACGACCATCTGGCCGGTGCCACCGCGGGCCTGCAGCTTGCGCGGCGGGCGGCTGGGTCCGCCGAGCCGGGATCCGAGTCCGCCACGGTCAGGAAAGGGCTGGTCAGCGAGATTGCCGCCGACCGGTCTGCGCTCATCAAGATCATGACCACCCTGGGGATCAAGATCCGCGGCTACAAGATGTTCGCGGCGTGGGCCGGCGAGAAGGCCGGGCACCTCAAGTTCAACGGGCACCTGCTCACGCGGTCTCCGCTCAGCGATCTCGAAGAGACGGAGATGCTCCGGCTCGGCGTGGAAGGCAAGGCCGCCGGATGGCGGACCCTCCGTGCCGTCGCCGAGCGCGACAGCCGGCTCGACACCGGGCAGCTGGACGAGCTCCTCGCGCGGGCGGCCAGGCAGTCGGACGAGCTGGAAAGCCTCCGGGTCAGCATCGCGGCTCGGGTTCTCGCCACCAACGCCAGCTGACTTGCTCGCTCCGCGGCGTCTGAGGGGTTACCCTGACGCCGCGGTGGCGAGCTTCGAGCGGACCCGTACCAGGGGAGGATGCGGGTCGTGCGGCTGCGGGATCGCCGTCAGGGAGAAGTCGGCGATCGCGCCCGGCCGGAAGACGAGGCAGTGAGTCGACCCGCCGAACTGGAAGTAACCGAGTTCCTCGCCTTTGGCGACGTGGTAGCCGGGCTGGATCTTCTCGCCGATCAGGCAGGACGATACTTCGCTCATGCCGACCGGGACGAACGCCATCAGGCCGATGACGGGGTTGTCTGCCTCGATGAGGATGACCGCCCGGGCCGCGACGTGCGCCAAGTACGACTGCGAGTACTGGGGCTCGAATGCGTCGGCGCCTTCGGAGTCGGGCTCGGAGTAATAGGTGCCTTCCTGGACGAAGGCCCGCACAATCGTCCCGGCCACCGGACTGTGCCACCGGTGGTAATTGGTGGCGCTCAGGAAGGCCTGGTAGACGGTTCCGCCGACGAACTCGCCCGCTGACTTGTCATTGGCCAGCATGTCTTGCAGCGAATACGGCTGGCTCTTGATCCAGAACTGATCCTGGCGCTGAACGTTCACGGCGAGGCCGTACGGGGTGGACTCGCACGCACTGACGATGACGCTGTCGTCGTCCGGCGAGTCGACCGGGCGCGCGCCGCCGGCCAGGCGGCGGGTGAAGAAGTCGTTCCACGACGTGAAGCCCCAGTACTCGTCCTCGGGGTCGTGCTGGTACTGCCCGATGCCGACGGCCCGCCTGGCGGCCTCGCCCTTCCAGCCGGAAGGCGTGTCGTTGAGGACGTAGCGGGAGGCACCGCTGCTGAGAAACTCGCACCACACGCTCAGGATCTTCTTGAGCATCGCGTTGATCCGCCTGTCGCGGAAGGCGGCGAAGCCGGCCGGCGTGCCCATGGTCCAGTCGAGGATCGCGCCGAGCGGCAGGACCACCATCGCGTCTTCGCTGTATTCCGGGGCCATTGTGAGCACCTCGTTGATCAACTGCAGCAGCTGCGGCACGCTCTCCAGGTGCCGCTTGCGGTACTGCCTGTTCCGCGGCACCTGGACGATCATCTCGCTCAGGTACATGCGCACCACCGGGTCGCTGTCGATCAGCGCCTGGAACTCGGCGAGCACCGGGTGCAGCGGGACCTGCTCGCCCTTGGCCGCGACGCGCTCCCGGTGACCGGCCAGCCAGGCCTCAAGGTCGTCCTGGTTATCCGGCAGCCAGCCGCCTTGACGCCGAACGTCCCCAGCCGTGGAGTGAACAGCCGCAGAAGCAGCCGCGAAGGAATCAGCCATAGCAGGCAACTGTCCAGCGCTGGCGTCATCTAACCTGCGCGAAGCAGCGGGTCCGCGAGCGCTTCTCTCAGTTCCGCCATGGATTCCCGCAGAAGCTCAGGCAGGTTCCGCTGAGCCGGGTCGCCGATCCAGCGCGCGAACGTGACCCGGTAGAGGGCGACTCCGGTCTCGGCGGCCAGGCTTGCGGCCAGCTCAGGGAGGCCGCGGTCGCGCAGCGCGCCTGCGATCGCCGCGGCGAACTCCGCGTGCTTGACCAGTTCGCGCTCGCGCAGGTCCGGGTTCGCGGACACGACGGCGTGGCGCAGCCTGGC
>DATMMA010000079.1:0-31919 GCA_035570295.1 Streptosporangiaceae bacterium | reverse complement strand
GAGGCCAGGCGGCAGCGTCCGCGGCTGCCCGGTGACGGTCAGCTCGACCGGCAGGCCGGCGGCAGCAACCCGGTCGACCAGCGACCGAAGATGCCCGAGGCCCGGCTGCGGCTGCAGGGGTGCAGTGCCCAGCGCGCCCGCACCGGATTCTGGCTGCATGCCTTCCACCGGGGAAAGCAGGCCAAGCAGGTGCTGCAGCTCAACCAGGGCCGTGCGGCCGCTTGCCTCCACGGCCAGCAGTGCGGCCCTCGCGTCGTCCGGTGACCCGGCGAGAACCCGCCGGGCGGCGCCCGCCTGGACGACCATGACGCTGACATTGTGGGTGACGACGTCGTGCAGTTCGCTGGCGATGCGCGAGCGCTCGGCAGCCAGGGCTCGCACAGTGGCCGCGCGGTGCTCGGCCTCGGCGCGCTGCAGCCGTTCCTGCGAGTCCCCAGCCTGGTGCCGCCACCGCCGCACGACGTTCCCGACCAGCACGACCGGGACGAGCACGAACAGAGCGGTGAATCTGCCGGGCTGCGGTGACGTGTCCGGATACACCGCCGTGATCATGACCCCGGCGACCAGCACGCTCAGCACCGCCGCGCCGCGGTAACGGCTGTGCACCACGGCGGAGTATGCAGCCAGCATGATCGCGCCGAATGAGATGAAGTTCGTCGCCTGGCTTTCAGCCACGATGCCGAGCAGCACCACCCAGAACACCGCAACCGGGTAGACGCGGCGCAGCGTTAGCGGGGCCGTTGTTATCAGCTGGGCCGCCAGCGCTGCTTCGCCGCTCGACCAGGAATGACGGTCGTCGATCATCAGGGAGGCGATGAAGGCGGCGCATGCCAGCAGGGCATCGAGACCGACAGCCCGGTAACTCAGCACGGATCGCGGCTCTGTTACCCGTGCGAAGGCAAGCAGCCGGGACGGCCAGGTACGCAGCTGCGAAAGGTTGAACATGGGCCTATTCTCGCGCTCCGCGGCCCTGCTGACGTCCACCAGTAGAGGTAGCCCGTTACCTCAAAAGTATGACGCCCGCCATTGTTCCGCCTGATGTGGTAGCGAGATTGCCGCATTCGGCGGACGCGCAGCGCGCCAGCGCCCGCCTACCGTGCACGCCATGGACGCACTGATACGGCTCGATGGTGTTACAAAGCGTTACGGCGGTGCCGGCCGGCCTGCCCTCGACGGAATCGGCCTCCGGGTCGCCGCCGGGGATGCGGTCGCCATCATGGGACCCTCCGGGAGCGGTAAGTCGACCCTGCTCAATCTCGTCGCCGGCCTCGACCGGCCGACTCGCGGCGCGGTCGCTGTCGGCGGGAAGCGGATCGACAAGATGACCGAGGCCGGAGTAGCCAGGTTCCGCCGCCAGCAGGTCGGCATGATATTCCAGTTCTTTAACCTGCTCGACGACCTGACCGTCCTCGACAACGTGCTGCTTCCGGCCCAGCTCGCCGGGGTGCGCAGGACCGACGCCAGGGCGCGGGCCGGCGAGCTGCTCGCCGCCCTGCGGATCTCCCAGCATCAGCACGCGTACCCGGCCCGGCTGTCCGGCGGTGAACGGCAGCGGGTGGCGATCGCCCGGGCGCTGGTGAACAGGCCGGCGCTGCTGCTCGCCGATGAGCCGACGGGCGCGCTGGACACCGAGGCCGGCGACCAGATCGGTAACGTGCTGCTCGACCTCAACCGTGCTGGCCAGACGCTGCTGCTCGTCACCCACAACCCGGAGCTGGCGGCTCGCTACGCCAGCCGGACCGTGCAGCTCGTCGATGGCACGATCGCCGCCGACGTCATGAACGGGGCACGGCGATGATGCGGTGGCGGCCGGGCGCGGTGGCGGCCGCCGCCCGGGGCGGCGTGGCGCGGCGCCGGGCAACCACGGTCGTGATCGGCGTCGTCGTACTGGTGTCGACCGCTGCCTGCACTCTTGCCCTCGGCCTCGTTGTCGACTCCAGGTCACCGTTCGACGCCGCGTTCGCGGCCCAGCGCGGCGCTCATCTGGCGGTCACCGTCGATAAAAGCCGGGCAACTCCGGCACAGCTAGCAGCTACCGGAAGGCTGCCAGGCGTCACGGCGCTATCCGGTCCGTTCAGCGAGGTGACGGTCAGTCCGGTCATTGGCGGTGGCCCAGGCGGGCCCGGCTACAGCGCGCCGCCGATCACGCTCGTCGGCCGGCCCTCGCCCGGCGGGCCGCTCGATCACCTGACTCTCATTCACGGCCGCTGGCCGCACCGACGGGGCGAGTTCGTGCTGTCCAGCGACTCTGGCCTTGGCCTGGAGCTCGGCGCGCACATCGCCGCCAGCGGCGTGCCCGGCTCGCCAGTGCTGACCCTCGTCGGCGTTGCCAACTCCGTCGGCCAGACCGCGGACGGCTGGGTGCTGCCCGCCGAGGTCCCGGCACTGCGCGCGCCGGGCAGCCTGCCGACGGCCCAGTTGCTCTATCGGTTCGCTGCAGCAGGCTCCGCCGCCGCGCTGAAGGCAGACGCGCGCTCGGTTGCCAGCGCGCTGCCCGCGAGGACAGTGCTGGCAAGCCAGTCGTATCTGGCCGTCAAGCAGCAGGTGGACACCGGCATCGCCCCGATCGTCCCGTTCGTCGTCGCCTTCGGCCTCATCGGCCTGGTGCTGTCGGTGCTGATCGTGGTCAACGTCGTCAGCGGCGCGGTCGTGGCGGGCTACCGGCGGATCGGGGTGCTCAAGAGCATCGGTTTCACGCCCGCCCAGGTCGTCGCTACCTACGCCTCCCAGATCACCGTGCCAGCCCTGGTCGGCTGCCTGGTGGGAGTCGTGCTCGGCAACGTGCTGGCCGTGCCTCTGCTCGGCCGGACCGCGAGCGTCTATCAGGTTGGCGCTCTGGCCGTGCCTCCCTGGGTGGATCTCGCCGTGCCGGTGGCGATGTGCTGCCTGGCCGGGCTTGCAGCGATTGCTCCGGCTATCCGGGCCGGGCGGCTCAGCGCTGTCCAGGCGATCGCGACCGGGCGGGCTCCGCTGCAGGGCCGCGGGTATGCCGCGCACCGGCTGCTGGCCCGGCTGCGGCTCCCGCGGCCGGTGACCATCGGGCTCGCCGCGCCGTTCGCCCGCCCGGCGCGGACCGCGGTCACCCTCACGGCCGTCCTGCTCGGCGCCACCACCGTCACCTTCGCGGCCGGCCTGACCGGCTCGCTCAACCGTGTGGTGGTCGGCCAGTCGCACTCGCAGGCCGAGCCCGTGCAGGCTTACCTGCCGTCGGGCAATACGGGCGGCCCGGCCAACTTCGGTCCGGGCGGCGCACCGCGGGCCCTTCCGGTGGCGGTGGCCGAGCGCACGACCGAGGCGGCGCTGCGCGCCCAGCCGGGCACGCTGCGGTACGTGGCCGAGGCAGACGAGCGGGTCAGCGTCGTCGGCCTTACCGGTCAGGTGGACCTGACGGCGTTCCGCGGCGACGCACGCTGGACCGGCTACGACCTGATCAGCGGACGCTGGTACAACCGCGCCGGTGAGGCGGTCGTTCCCACGAATTTCCTCACCGTCACCGGCACGTCAGTCGGGGACACGGTCACGATCAGCGACGCTGGCGGGCTGATTGCCGTGCGGATCGTCGGCGAGATCTTTGACACCAGCAACCAGGGGCTCGACATGCTCACCGACTGGCGGACCGTCGCGACCGCTGACCCGCGGCTCGTCCCCGCGACCTACGACGTGGGCCTGCGGCCTGGCACCGACCCGCAGCGGTACGCCCGGGCGCTGGGCCACGCACTCGGGTCAGGCAGTGCCGTCAGCCTCAATACCAATGACCCGTTCTTCCTGACGCTGACCGCCCTGATCGCGCTGCTGACCGTGCTGCTTGCCGTGGTAGCCGGGCTCGGCGTCCTCAACACCGTCCTGCTGCACAGCAGGGAGCGGGTCCACGACCTCGGCATCTTCAGGGCGGTCGGAATGACGCCGCGGCAGACCATCGTCATGGTCGTCTGCTGGGTCGCCGGGCCCGGGCTCGCTGCCGGGCTTGTCGCCGTGCCGGCCGGCATGGCCGTGCACCGGTACGTGCTCCCGGTCATGGCGCACGCCGGGGCCACCAACCTCCCGGCCAGCTACATCGCCGTCTACTCCGGTCCCGAACTCGCGCTGCTCGCCCTCGCGGGCCTCGTGATCGCGGTGGCCGGGGCGCTGCTGCCCGCCGGCTGGGCCGCCCGCTCCGCTGCGGCCACGGCGCTGCGGGCCGAGTGATGCGCACGCAATGGCGGCGAGCGGTGGGACAAAGCGAGCGTCGCCAAATCTGATGACCGCCTACGTCATCCTGCAGGATCATCCCCTGCCTGCAGGGGGGGTCGCGTCCGGATATCACGGTCGAGCCGTCGGATGCAGCCGCCTACCCGTCGCAGCTCGCGACGGCGACACGATAGTGGCCATCGCCGGGGAGGCCATGGCCGAGCGCCATGCGCTGGAGGCGCAGCTGCCGCCGTCGACCGCATGACCGGAAGGCCCCGCCCGCGCACAGCTAGCCCGGCCGACCGCGCCTGGGCGCATCGCGAGCCCTGCTGTCCAGCGCGGGTACGCCACCGCCCGCTCGTCGGAGAACGGCCGCCCGCGGTGCCCGCGCACCAGAAACGTCCCGAACGGCAACTGATCGTTTCACGACAACTCACGAGACTGGAGCCAGCAATGAGGCGCGAGCCAACTTCAGCAACGGGCGCCGCTTCGTCTGCGCCGATGACGGCCGAGCAACGGTCCGCCTTCGAACGCGACGGCTACCTGATCATCCGGGAAGCGCTCTGCACTGACGAGGTCGCCGCCGTCCGCGACGCGATCGACCGCACGTACGCCGCCATGGCCAGGGCGGGCTCACTAGGCCCGGACGGGTCGATGCACCTGCTGAGCGCGGTCGCGAACTGCCCGGAAATCGCCGGCCTGATCGATCACCCGGCCACATTCGGTTATGTCTGGTCGACTCTCGGCTGGAACATTCACGTTTACCACTCTCACCTTGACGTCCATCCGCCCGTCCGGGTAACCGTGCCGTTCCGGTTTGACTGGCACCAGGATGGCGGCAGGCAGAACCGCGAGATCGAGACGACCCCGCGACCGCGCCTGTCAGTGAAGCTCGCGTTCTGGCTGTCCGACGTCTCCGAACCCGGCCGCGGCAACCTGAAGGTCGTGCCTGGCAGCCACCTGGTGAACCGGATCGACGGCCCGCCGCGACGACACATCGAATGGCCCGATCCTGAAGGCGCCACCGAGGTGACCGCCGAGCCTGGCGATGCCGTGTTCTTCGACCGCCGGATCTGGCACGCCCGGTCACTCAACTACTCACAGCACACCCGCAAGGCGGTCTTCTTCGGCTACACCTACCGGTGGACCGCTATCCGCGACGCACTCGACCCGGTCCGGGCCAGCGGCTGGTTCGGCCGGCTGAACCCGGTTCAGCAGCAGCTGCTCGGCGGTGCCGAGGACCCCGGCGGGGACCACGCATGGGGCCACGACCCGGCGACAACCCCGCTGTACGGCTGGCTGAAGGAGCGCGGCTTCCTCGCTCCAGCGAATCCGCCACTCCAGCCCTGAGCAGCGAGCCTTTCAGAGCCAGCGCGCCCTCGATGACAACCCGCCTGCCGCCGTCCGCGGATTCGGGGTTCAAATCGCTGGCGGTGTACTTTTTTAAGCCCCCGGACTTTGGCGTTCTGCATGAGCCGACGAGCTTGAGGCGCTGCGCGCGAACGCATGTTTGCTCGCGGAGAAACTCGTTCACCGACTGGCTGTCCGCATCGTCCGATCGTCCAGCGCCAATGATCATGACTCAAAGCGGAGACGTCTAAGAAGAGCCGCGTCTAGCGCCAGGCAGGGGCGGAAAGAATCGCGAATACGGTCACTTTCGGACAGACTGTTCAGCTTGTTCTCACTGCAGTGTCACTAGTGACAAGTAAAGGAGAAGTCAAATGAGAAAGTGACAGATCTAATGAGAACCTGCATTGCTAATGCCAGTGCGCGCCCACGGGCGGGTGAAGCCGACCGGATCACGACCCGAGTACGGAGCAACCCTGATCGGAAAGCCAGTCGCATAGGCCTCGATCATCAGGCCGCCACCAATGACCAAGCCGACATGTCCGGGTGAGGTCCGCGTGCCGTCGGAGCCGGCGAAGAACACCAGGTCTCCAGGCCGCACTTGGCTTGCCTTGATCCGCGGCCCCCATGCCCACTGCTGCTGCGAGGTGCGCGGGATGTCGATCCCGGCTGCCCGGTAGGCCATCATGACCAGACCAGAGCAGTCAAAGGCGTCGGGTCCGGTGCCGCCCCAAAGGTATGGCTTACCCAGTTGCTGCTCGGCGTAGCCGATCGCGGTCGCGACAGCGTCGTTGGGTGTGTGCCCGACTCCGGGCAGGCACTCGGGCGCGCTGTCGAGCGTTACAGGGCTGACCGTGTACCCGCCGCGTGCATACAGCCCGGCCCAGTAGAGCACCGCCTGGACGTACGACCCGAGGTGGTTATAGGCAAAGATCGCCTGATTTACATTGCTGAGCACGCCATGCGCGAGCAAGTACCTGGCTGCTCCGGCGATCGCATCGGCCGGCTCGTATACGCTCGCGACCCCGTCACTGTTCGCGTCAGTGGCGACGCCGTTGACCTTCTCGCTCGCCGGATGTACCGGTCGGCCGCCCCACTGGTTCCCGGCCGCGCCTCCGATGCCGATCTGCATCGGGCCCGCCGCGCCGAAAGCGTTAGCACCGCTGTGCACGCCCTGCAGCGTGCTCTGGCCGTCATCGCTCTCGACTTTGCTGATCCCGGCCAGGATTACCCACGGGACCTTGTACTGCCTGCCGATCGACTGGAACAACTCCAGGTAGTTGGCGGGAATCGAGTCGCGCGCCGACTGGCTAGCGACAGGCTGGACAGCAGGATTGCTCCCGCTGCCGGACGAGCACGACATGTTCGATTCAGCAAGCAGGCCGCCACTGGCGAACATCACGACCGGGCCCGCCAGGACGACGAGCAGCACCAGCCCGGCGGCGCAGACCACGCCAGCGATAAGAGCACGCCGGCTGCCTGGGCCCGCGCCGAGTCCCCCGGTGCCTCGGTAGCCGCCGCGGCCCGGTCCGGCGATCACGAGTTGCCCACGGTAGCCAGCTCAACGCTGGTGACTTGCCAGTTCGCGCCGGCACCGGTGAGCGTCACGGCGTAGCGTGTGCTCTGTTGGCTCGCGCCGGTCGTCGCAGTGATTCGCTGGGTGACCTGGAGATAGAAGGTCAGGCTCGTCGGGCCGAACGCGCTGATCGAGTCGATCGTCGCCGTGCCTACCGCGACCTGTTTCGCGCCAGCCCTGGCGGACGCCACACCAGGCGCTGCGTACGCGGCCTCGATCTGGTCCGCCAGTGAAGCCGACGTGAGCGGCTGCAACGAAGCGCCGTAGGCGCTAGCGCTCTCGGCATACGAGTACGTGCCGTAGGCATCGCCGAACCGCGTCACCGTTGCCGCTGCCGCCGCGAGGCCCGACTGAGTGAACGGGAGCCATTGATAGATGTCAGGCTGCCCGGACTGCGGGGACGCTGCCCCCGTCACCGGAGACGAGGGCGAGGTTGCCGGATGCGGTGTGCCCGCGGCTCCGGGCCGATGACCCGCCTGCTTGCCTGGCTGCCGATCCCGATGCGCGAACGGACCGATCAGGTAAGCGCCTAGCGCCACCAAGACACACACGATCACTGCGAAGGCGACTCGCCGCCAGGCGGGGCTATCCATCGGCAGGCTACTTCCGGCGCACCGGCCGGAGCCAGAACGGTCCGCGCCGGTCCTGCTCCACCGCTGGCCCTGCCAGCGGTCCGCCCTCCGACTGGCCCTCCCCCGGAACCTGCCGCTCTGGCGCACCAGGCCCGGATGCTGGCTGCGGTCGATCGGCCGGAGTTTGCCGCCGCGGCTGAGCTTGCCGTCCGGCCCCGGGCTGGCCCGGCGCCTGACGCGGCGGCGTGGCGCTGTCTGACCACCGGGCGCGCAGCCGACCGCCGAGCGACCCCTGGCCTGCGGCCGATCGAGCCCCGGAGGACTGCCGCTGCGAACCTGACCCGTTCGACGGCTGGCGCTGTGCGGGCTGTCGTGCCGATGGCTGACGCTGCCCTGCCTGGCGCTGCCCTGCCTGGCGCTGCGACGGCTGGCGCTCCGGAACCTGCCTCGGTGCAGACTGTCTCGGTGCCGGACGCGCCCGAGACGGCCGGCTCGAAGGCGGCGGCGCGGCCGCAGCGGCCGACCCGGACGCAGCGGGAGCCGCGGGACCAGCCCCGGCGGAACCAGCCCCGCCGGGCGCGCGCGGACCCGACCCTAGTGCGGAACCTGGCGTGCCGCGACCGAGCGGCCACGCACCCGGCGCCGGGGCGGGAACGCCCGCTCCTGCGCCAGCCGAAGACGCCGCGCCAGACGAAGGCGCCACCCCAGACGGCGCAGCGCCCGACCGCGCCGCACCCGGCCATCGTGACCCAGGCCGCGCAGATCCACCCGACGACGCAGAACCACCCGACGGCGCAGAACCAGCCGACGCAGGTCCACTAGATGCAGAACCGGACGCGCCCGGAGCCCTGCCAGCACGCGAGGGCAGATTCAGCGGAGGCGGTTCGGACGGGGCCGCGCCAACTGCCCCGGCCGCGCCAGCGGCACCGCGACCGCGTGCTGCCAGCGCCAGCCGACCGTTTGCGCCGTCCGCGCCAGGACTGGCCTGTCCGCCAGCCGCCGACGCGGCTGTCGCGGCCCCGCTCGCCCCGGCGCTGCCGTCAGCGCTAGCCTCGCCTTGCTGGAGGCCGGCTGCCACCGAGGCGGCAGCGCCGCCAGACGCAGCTGCCACTGCCAGGCTCGCGGCCTGACCGGGATTGCGTCGTGCCCAGCGGCCGGCCCGGTAGGCGGCGAAGCCGGGGAGCGCTGCAGTCGCCGCGTTCACAGTGTTGGTGCGAGCGGCGGCTGCCGCCCGGGCCAGGTCCGCTTCTGCCCGCTCCTGCGAGCCGATGACTCCGTAGCCCACCGCGGAGAACAGGTGCTGGAACGGTTTGCGGTAGATGAAGGCCGCGACAGTAACCAGCGCGATCATGAGGATCTTCAGCGCCCACGGCAGCACCGCATCACTGGTCCCCATGATCAGCGCGTAGCAGTAGAGCAGCAGGCTGAGCACGAGAGCAACCGCCGCCTGCTTGAGCAGCACGCCGATCAGCATCTCCACCCAGCGCAGCGCTACCACCCGGCCGAAGCCCGGATGAACACCGATCAGCAAGAAGAACGGCCCGACGATCAGCAGCAGCAGGAAGCTCAGCTTGAGCAGGATCAGGGTGACCGCGATCAGCAGCACGAGCACGCCCGCGACCACGGCCGCAAACAGCGCAGCGAAGGCAACCTCAAGCCGCGTGGTCCACTCATTACCTTGGAACAGCGGGTAGATCGACGGGTCGTTGACCTTGATGCTGCTGGCAATGCCCGCATACGCGGCCTGCTTAGCCTGGATCAGCGCAGGCGTGGGTTTCTCGTTGACGGCGATGGCCTGCGCCCAGAGCAGCGACCGCCCGTAGGTGTTGACGAGCGTTGGCTTGCCGCTGCCAGTCGAATACTCCGAGGTCCCGAACTCGCCGACCAGCCATGGCTTGCAGACCAGCACGGTCCACAGTTCGTCGGCGTTCTGATCCACCACCGTGCTACCCGAGGTGTAGCTATAGCTGGAAGGCTGAACGTTGGGGTCACCCTTCCGGACGGGAACGCAGCCACTCGGACCCGGACTTGGCAACTTCGCGAAAGCCACATTGAGCGCCTGCGAGATGCCGTCCGAGACACCGCGCCCGAGCCCGGTAACGTCGGCCGGCTTGCCGATCAGGAACAGCGCCGCCGCGCAGGCCGCGATCATCCAGATCGTGCCTTCGATCGTCCGCGTCCCGCGCTTGCGGATCAGCCCCTGCCAGGCCAGCCAGATGGCGCCCAGGATGACCACGACCGCGAGATAGGGGAAGTAAATCGCGTTGCCGAGGCTGGTGATCAGCTTGTCAGTCACCCGTTGGAGCCAGCCGAGGATGCCCTCCCCCGCTGCGGACTGGTACACGGTGATCGTGACCCGGTCGAGTGATTTCGCCGCGTCGAACACCATCCCGGCGACGTTGTTGCCGATCAGCGAGGTCATATCCGAGCACTGCAGATTCGTCGCCGCCCAGTAGTCGCCGGCCACGCCGTACTGGTCGTAGAGCGTCGATAGCTGCTTACCGGACGCCGGAGGGGCAACCATCGCGTCGATGCCGGCGTTAGCCGGCTCGGGAGTGGGCAGCGACGGCTGGCAGATGCTGTTGAGGTCGCCGGTCAGGCCGGAGGTGCCGAGCGCGCAAAAACCGAGCAGGCCGCCGATGTCGCCGATACCAGGGACGGAACACAGTCCGCCGCTCGCAGTAGTGACGTCCGCGACCGTCGTAGTAGCAACAACGGGATGAGCGCGCTGCGCCGCATGCGCGCTGGCGGCCTGCCCGGCATGCGGCATGACCAGAACAACCCCGAGCGCCGCCACGACCACGGCCATTCGGCGCGGAAGGGGGAGTCTGCGCATCCGGGGCTCCTGTTGTGGATTGTCGCTGCGTGACTCACGCAGGCCGGTCGGCGCCGGGCTGGGCTGGCTGGGCAGCCGGCTGGGCTGGCCCGGACTGTGCTGGCACGGACTGTGCTGGCACGGACTGGGCTGGCCCGGCAGCAGGCTGGCCGGCCGGCACGTCTCCAGGCCGCGCTCTCGTCGGATTGGTGTCCAGGCTCTGCCGCAGTTCATCGGAGATCAGGTCAACTCCGATGCGACCTGCGCGGCCGTCCAGGTCGCGGAAGATGCACTCGCCGTTACCGAGGGCGCGAAGCACTGCCTTGTGCTCCGCGGACTGCTCGAGGCCGAGGAGCGCAAGCACGCTGGCGACCTCGTTCTGCTCGGAGGACCGGAACGCGAACACGCTGGAAATGCAGTTCGTGACCTGCTCGTTGAGCAGATCACCGGCGTTCTGCGAGACCATGATCAGCGCGGTGTTGCGTGACCGGCCCATCCGGGACACCTCGGGAATGAGCTTCGCGCCCTGCGGGGTCGAGGTGATCGCCCACGCTTCATCCAGGAAGATGGCCTTCGGCAGCCGCCGGTCCATGCCATTGAGCAGTCGCCTGGCGAACTGGGAGACGAGGTACAGCAGCGCCACGGACAGCCGTTGCTCGTAGGAATAGTCGTCTCGCTGGACCGCGGTGTCCGGCAAGGTGAGGCCGGCCAGAGTGAACACCGTCGTCCAGCCCGCCGCGTCGATCCGCTGACCGCCGGACGGCGCGAAGCACAGTCTGGCCAGCCGCATCTCGGACATCGACCGCAGCACGGCACCCAGGTTGACCGAGGCCGCGTCGCCGGAGTTCTCCAGGTGACTGACAACCTTGCCCAGGCTCGGCTGGTCTTCCGCCGCGACCGCCGCGACAGCCTGGATCATGGCGCTCTCGCGTTCCTCGCTCATCCGCGGCAACAGCAGCCGGAGCGTCTCGGTTGCCATCGTGCGCCGTTCGGCCAGGTCATCCCCGAAGGAGAACGGATCGAGCAGGCCGGGCGCGGCACTGCCCAGCGGAACGACCCTGGCCTGCCGGCCACGCCGGGACAGCCAGCCGGCTAGCGACTCGGCGTCGCCCTTCGGGTCGATCACGGCAACCGTCACGCCGCGAAGCGCGAGCTGCAGGATCAGCAGCAGCGCGAGCGTGGTCTTCCCGCCGCCCGGCTCGCCGGTGATCGCGACCGCGGTCGGCCGGTTCCTGGCTGCCGCGACCAGCGGGTCAAAATGCACAACCGCCCGCGCCCGCCCGAGCGTCTCGCCGATGTAGGGGCCGATCCAGCCCGCCTCCTGGGCCACACGGTCACCGAGATCGACGGTCGCAGTCGGCATGCCGCCAGCGACTGTGTACAGCGGCTGGCGCTGCAGGTAGGAATTCAGCCGTACCCTGTCGCCCGGCAATGACTCGCACAGCAGCGAGAACTGGTCGCCGGTCGAGTTCACGACATCGATGCCGGCGTCGCGGTAATGCTCGACCAGCGCCTCCGCCCGGCGCATGCACAGGTCACGATCCGGGGCCGCAACCATCAGCCGGTGCCAGCCATAGACGAACGGCAGCCGTTCCTTGGTTATCCCGTGCTCCAGCAGCCTGGCTGCCTCGATCTGCTCGGCGAGGGCGATCGGCATATCCGCCCCTGCCTCTCTGATGTGCGCGTCCATGTCCCGAGCGTGCGCGAGGCGACGGCTGACGTCCTTGCTGGCCCTGGCAGGCGCGATCAACTTCATCCGCGACGACGTTTCCACCGGGAACGGCAGCGCATCGGCGTAATGCAACCAGGGCTCGCCGTCTGGGAAGTACATGACGTCCGGGAATCGGGCGAATGACAGGAACGCCACCCATGACTCGCCAGCTGGATGGGACAGCCGCAGGATCGTGCGGCCGTTGTCTACCTGTCCTTCAAGCAGCGACTCGATCTCCCCGGCGCCCCAGGTGCGGCGGCGGGCAGCCGACGGCGGCGATTCGGCCACGGATCCGGCCAGTGCATGCCGGAACAGCCAGGCAACCTCGTCGGAGCTGGCATGAGCGGCAGCGAGCGCACTGGCCGACAGCGCGCGACCGAGGCGTTCAGCCTGATCAGTCCAGCGGGTGATTTCGGCGGCGGGGACGGCCTCGTCGATCAGGCCAAGTGCCTGCTCGGCACTGCGGTTCAAGGTAGCGAACTGGCCGAGCAGGCCACCGGACAGCTGCGCCCGCACACCGCGCTGGCCCAGCCGGACGCCCAGGTAGACCTCTTTGCTCCAGAAGTCTTTGGCCCAGACATGCCGGTACATCTCCTCCAGGTAGCCGAGCCAGCCAGGGCCCCCGTCCGATGTACCGTCGAGCTTTGTGGCCCACTCCGCGGCCGGATAGGGCCTGTGCGCGATGCGCAGGTGCACCTCCGCGTCGGCCATCCGGATCGCGGCAAGCGCGACCGTGATGTTGGTAGCGAGCGCCTCGCGTTCGATCGGAGTGGTGAACTCGTAGGACACGGTCGGGAGCCGGTAGTACGCCCATGCGTGCGCCTCGGTGAGCACTATCCGGTCATCGAAGTACCGGATTGACAGCCGGGTCCGCCCGGTGGTCCGCGCGCTCACTGGCCGGCGCTCCGCGATTGGCCTGCCCCGCTGGCCGCCACGACAGCCAGGCCGGATACGAGCACTCCAGCGAGCGCCGTATACGCATGAAGGGTGGCGACGCCGAGCGGTCCGTGGCCGCTAAGCCCGCTGTCCCAGGGCACGCGCACGATCGCCCGGCACCAGCCGGAGGCGACGGCAGCCGCCTTGTCCGTGTGTGCCGCGCTATTGGCACTGACGCCGTTCAGCACAGCAACGGCGCCGCGGGCTAGCTCAGCGTGGCCATGCCCGTCCAGCCACTCCAGTGTCATTGCCAGGGCACTAGCCGCATCCGGGCCCGCCGGCGCGACCAGCACCAGTTGATCCGCGACGTGCAAGGCGCGGGGCACTTGCGCGGCCGCCGGATCGGCCAGCGTCAGCGGGTAGCGGGCAACGACCGCGTCGATAAGCGTCCCGGCGTCGGCGGGCTCATCGGCGTCGCTCGCGGCAGTCACCACCTGCAAGCCCCGTTCCCGGTTTGGCCCTCGTTCCTGACTCCCGGCCGCGCTCCGCCTGCCGGGCAGCAAGCGCGGGATCTGGCGCGCCTGCTCGGTCAGCGAGTCGGGCCCGGCACTGAGGTCGAGCACGGCCACGGCCTCGCCGCGCAGGCCGGCCAGCAGGTGGCCGGCCAGCAGGGTCGTCACCGTCTGGCCAGCGCCGGCGGTGCAGCCGAGGACGACGACGCGGGATGGTCCGGCCAGCGGCAGCCGGGCCCTGGCCTGGTCGCGCTGGACCTGATCGGGCTTGCCCGGCCGGTGGCCGCCGGGTACCACGACGACGTGGTCATGCCAGCCGCTCGCCGGACCGCCGCCTGGCGACCTGCGCAGCGCGCGCTCCACGAGGGGCAGTGGCTCGGCGGTGCGTCCGTCGGTCCGGACGCTGAGCCCGGGCCTTGTGGTGGGCACGGGAGGAACGGCGGGCGCGGGCGGAACGGTACGCGCGGGCGGAACGGTAGGCGCGGGCGGAGTTGTCGGCCCGGGCGGCGCGCTTGTTGCCGGCACGGAGATGGCAGGCTCAGTGACAGTCGGCCCGCTGCCGGCAGGCGCCCTGACTGTGGGCGCTGTGGCTGTGTGCGCGGTGACAGGCGGCGCAGCGCCGGCTGGTCCGATGACGCTAGGGGCACTGACATCGGGCGCATTCACGACACCGGGCGCACTGGCACGCACGCGTACGGCGGCAAGCGCAGCGCTGGCAGCAGGCGCATGGATGGCCGGACTACTGGGCCAGACCGGGCGCGTCGGAACGTCGTTTCCATCGTCGGCCGCAATTGGCTCAGCCTCAACCGCCTTGGCCGCTGCGGTCCTTGCCGCAACTCGCTCGGCGCCAACCGTCTCGCCTTCAACGTCGTGCACGTTATCCGCGCGCACGTCTACGGCTTGTACTTCGGCTGCAAGCGCGTCAGCCGACGGTGCGGCGGCTCGCCGCCACACCCGAGCGACAACGGTGATCTCTTCCTTTTCCGCGAGCGGCGCCATGCGGCACCAGGTGCGCGGCTCACTGAGATATCGCAGCTGAGACAGTACGAGTTCGGGCAGTCGCTTGCTCTCCAGTACCGGCCGGGTCACCAGCCAGGCCAGCACGCCCGGCGGCAGCACGTACAGCCAGACCCATGTGTGGCTGAATGGCATGCCGGCGATCGTCAGGATCAGCATGTAAGGGACTGCGATGGCCACGAACACGGCCACTTGGCCGACGGGCAACGGCATGGGCAGCCGGAAGTCATACAGCTTGTAGAGCCGCTTTTCGATCTTCCAGATGTTCGTGTAGGTCGGAAGTTCCACGCGCCGCCTCCTTCCGTCCGCTCGCCCGAAACCGCATGAGATCCGGTCGTGAGTTCCGCGCGCTCCGCCGGTCAGTGCACCCCGAGCGCGTTCGCGATGCCGGACGCAATCGTCTGAATGATGCTCGGCGTGTAGAAAATGACCGCGATAGCGATAGCGAGCACGATGAACTGTACGAAGCGGATGATCTCGCGGGTGAACAGAAAGAAGATCGCAACGATGCCGACGATGCCCAGGAAGAGCGGTCCGAATAGGCCCTGCAGGTATGAGACAAGGCCCGTTGTGCTAAGTGCCAGGGGATGGGCGGCGACGAATAGTTGAGCCGACATCGGATCTCCGGGGGTGAGTGAGCGCGGCCGTCGGGAGCGCGTGCTGGCTTTGTTTGTCGTCGCGGGCGACGCTGTCCCGTCCTGCGTCCTTGCGGGCCGCCTCGCCGTGAGCTGTGCGGTCGGGTCACGGTGGCGCCTTGGCCAGTGCCCGGGTAGATGCACCGATCGACCGGATGTCCCAGGCGCCGCCCTGCCTGACGACCGTCATCTGGTACGTCATTTGCAACGTGGCCGGCGCGACGCCTGCTGACTTGGCCGTAGTCGCGGCTGCCGACGGCAGCCGCCAGGTGACGGTCACCGAGATCTGCCGGGTCACGCCGCCCGCGGGAGCGTAGACGCTGTCGATGCCACCGAAGCTGACATCGTTGTGCAACCCGGCGATGTGCGCGCCGCGAGTTGTGAACCTGGAGAGGGTCCCCTGGTCACCGCTGGCGTAAGCCCGGAAAAAGGGAGGCAACTGGGTTTGAAGTGCTGCTTCGATGGGCTGATCCGAGGTCTGCTGGCCCGCGGACGGCGGGATCGCTTTAGCGGGGCCGGGCAGCCAGGCCGGAAGGCCGGAAACGCTCATGCCACCGGCGGTGGCGTAGACAGGCACGCCAAGCTCGATCAGGCGGCCGTTGCCGAGCTGTACGAGCAACGTCACGACCGCTGTGTGCCTGCCGGTGACGGAGACGCCAGCGACCCGCTCGCCGAGCAGCCGCTGCGTTCCGGCCCCGTTCCATCCATCCGCCGGGTCGGTGCCCGGCGGCAGAAATTTAGCCAGCTCCTCGCTACGCGCCGCGGCGCCGGCCGGGCTGAAGTTCAAGTAGACGTCACCGAACTGCAGCGCATAAGCCTCGGCGACCGTGACCGGGAACTGCGAGTTCCCGCCGGACAACTCGCCGGAACCAGCCGGGGCACGGGGGCCAGGCCCCTGGACGATCGCCAGCACTCCCCGGTAACCGATGAGCAGGAGCACAGCCCAGGCGATGGCACGCGCAACCCAGATCAGCCATCGGCCGCCTCCACCGCGCCAATGCGAGGTGGCCTGATCGCGGCGGACGGGGTGCGGCTGGCGCGGCGTAACCTCATCGTCGGCAGTGAGCGCTGCACTGCGTTCGAGGAGTGCCCGACGGGCCATCACAACTCCGCCCTTTTTAACACGCCTTAGGCGCCTCGGCGCTAAAGCGTCCGGGCGCGACGATCTTGACGATGTTCCTGACGCAGACCATTCTGCGGCAAAACGCCCACCCTTCCGGGAAGCCACGCCGGGAGTCGCGCCGTAACGGCGCGAGAAAGGTGAACTTTGGTCCCGTGCTGGCGTGTTGTCCAGATCATCAAGCAGCCAGTCCAGCCGGTCCCGCCTGCCCGGCGCCTCACTGCGACCCGCGGGCCCAGCGATTACCCTGCTGCCGCTGACCGGACTGCCCACGGCACCAGCGCCAGCGCGATGACCCCCCGATGCTTCGTCGTAGCCCGGTCCCGGCCACCATGACTCGGCGGGCGGCCAGCGCAGTCCCTGCTCACCGGGCAACTGCTCGTCGCCGGCCGTCCATAGTCCACTGGCCGCCTGGCTGTGTAGCCGGGCCGGCCTGCCCGGCGCGGGGAAGGCGCGGAGGGACGCCGCGGCAGGCTCGTCCAGCCCGTCGGGCTCGCGATCGTGCCAATGCTCTCGCATCAGTTGTTGTCCTTACTCGCGGCTCGCCGGGAAGGCCGGCGCGGCTACAGCGAATAGGAAACCCGACGGGGCGTGACATGCGTGTGACAGACGAAGGCGGGCTGGCCAGTGCCGCTGTGCGTGCCCCGAATGGCCGCATTAGTCTCCTCAGATCCACCAGCCAACCACCGGAGGCATGAGACCTGCAGGGCGCATCGCTGAGACTCCAGACCTACTGCCGTCAGCCTCAGGGCCCTATCCGGGACTCCGGAAGATCACACTTGCGGCCGTCGTGCCGGACTGCCCGCCGCGCCTACCGTCGACTCCGATAGCTCAGCACTGATCTCAACTTTGACGGAGGCGACGTGATCACGGCACGGGGGCTCAGTAAGCGGTACGGCGACAAGCTCGCCGTCGATGACTTGTCTTTTACAGTCCAGCCGGGTCGGGTCACCGGCTTCCTGGGCCCCAACGGTGCGGGGAAGTCGACCACGATCCGGATGATCCTCGGGCTCGATGCACCGACGTCTGGTGAGGCGACGGTCAATGGCCGTCGCTACGCCGAGCACTCCGCGCCGCTGCGGGAGGTCGGGGCGCTGCTCGAAGCGTGCGCCGTGCATACCGGCCGGAACGCCCGCAACCACCTGCTCGCGCTGGCCGCCACGACGGGCATCTCGCCGCGCAGGGTCGACGAGGTCATCGACATGGTCGGACTACGCGACGCCGCCCGGCGCCGGGCGGGCGGATTCTCACTGGGCATGGGCCAGCGTCTCGGCATCGCCTCGGCGCTGCTCGGCGATCCGGCCACGCTGATCCTGGACGAGCCAGTGAACGGGCTCGATCCGGAGGGGATCTTGTGGATCCGGAACCTGCTCAAGTCCCTCGCCGCGCAGGGCCGGACCGTATTTGTGTCATCCCATCTGATGAGCGAGATGGCCCTGACGGCTGATCACCTGATCATCGTGGGCCGGGGCCGGCTGATCGCCGATGCGCCGATCGCGGAGCTGACTTCCGCGTCGTCACACGGGGTCCGGGTCCGCTCACCAGACGCCGAGCTGCTGCGCGCGATACTGACCAGCCCCGGCGTGAGCATCTCGCGCACCGAGCCGGATGTGCTGGAAATCAGCGGACTGGAAAGTGACACCATCGGGCGCATCGCGGCCGACCATTCGATCGTTCTGTATGAGCTGGTCCCACTGAACGCATCACTGGAAGAAGCATTCATGGACCTGACGCGCGAGGACGTCGAGTACCGCGCGCACGAGACGACCGGCCTGGCCGGCGCCGGAAGGAGCGGACGGTGACGACCGCAGCAATCAAGGTCACCCAGACCAGGGTCATGACCTCAGAGTGGATCAAGCTTCGGTCGCTGCGGTCCACCGTTCTCACGCTGATCGCGACCTTCGCGATGGTCATCGGGCCGGGCGTGCTGTTCTGTATTTTCCAGCCCGCGAACGGTCAGGTCGGCAATCCAACCGGGCTGAGCCTGCGCGGAATCTACCTGGCCCAGCTCGGCATCGGTGTGCTCGGAGTTTTGTTGGTGACGGGCGAGTACTCGACCGGCATGGTCAGGGCCACCATGTGCTCGGTGCCACGGCGACTGCCGGTGCTGTGGGCAAAACTGAGCGTGTTCGCGCTGGTGGCTTTCGCAACGTCGAGCGCGGCTGCGTTCATTGGATTCATCGGCGGGCAGGCGGCACTGTCGGCCAATCACGTCGCTGGCGCGTCGCTGTCTGATCCTGCTGTGCTCCGAGCCGTCTTTGGCGCCGGGCTCTACCTCGCGGCTGTCGGCCTGATGGGCATGGCGCTCGGCTTTGTCATCCGGAACGCGGCCGGGGCGGTGTCAATCCTGTTCGGCCTGCTGATCATCCTTCCGGTGGTCGCGCAAGCCCTCCCCCTCAGCTGGTTCCCGCACGTCTATCCCTACTTGCCGAGCCAGGCCGGCCAGGCCATCATGCAGGTCCACAAGGAAGGGCTCAGCCTGGCCCCGTGGACAGGCTTCGGCCTGTTCGCGGCCTACACGGCCGGGCTGATCGCGCTGGGCGCCCTGCTGCTACGGCGGCGCGACGCGTGAGCTTGTGAAACCCGTGAGGCCCGGCGCTAGCCGGGCCTCACGGGCAGCAACGCTGTCCGCGCTGTTCAGCCAGTCGCAGTGGCGACGATCCAGGCAAGCACCAGAGCTTCCTCCCGCCAGGCGTCGTAACGCCCAGACCGGCCGCCGTGGCCCGCCGCCATCTCGGTTTTCAACAGGAAGGGGCCGCCCTTCGCGTCGGTCTGCAGCTTGGCGATCCACTTCGCCGGCTCGCGGTAGAGGACGCGGGTGTCGTTGAGGCTGGTCACTGCCAGGATCGGCGGGTACACGCGGTCGGAGGTCACGTTCTCATACGGCGAGTACGTCTTCATGTACCGGTACACCGCGGGGTCGTGCAGCGGGTCACCCCACTCTTCCCACTCTGGCACTGTGAGCGGCAGCGTCGGGTCGAGCATGGTGGTGACCGCGTCCACGAAGGGCACCTGGGCGACGATGCCGCCGAACGCGTCAGGCGCCATGTTGGCCACCGCGCCCATCAGCAGCCCGCCAGCCGACCCGCCACGCGCGATCAGCCGGTCGGCTGTCGTCCAGCCGTCCTTCACGACGTGCCGTGCGCACGCGATGAAGTCGGTGAACGTGTTCACCTTCCGCAGCATCTTGCCGTCGTCGTACCAGTGCCGCCCCATCTCGCCGCCGCCGCGAATGTGCGCGATCGCGTGGACGAAGCCGCGGTCCAGCAGCGAGATCCGCGGGATGGAGAATCCCGGGTCCATCGAGATCTCGTAGCTGCCATAGCCATACAGAAGAAACGGCGCAGTCCCGTCCCGCGGTGTGTCTTTACGGGACACCAGCGAGATGGGGATCTGGGTGCCGTCGCTGGCCACCGCCCATGCGCGCTGCTGCTCGTAGTCGGCAGGATCGTAGGCCCTGCCATCCGGGCCGGGCAGGACCTCGGCCTGCTTGAGCAGCGTGAGCTGACCGGTTGGGACGTCACAGTCGTAGACGGAATTGGGCGTTACCATCGAAACGTACGCGAGGCGGAACTTGTCCGTCTCATACTCAGGATTCGAGCCGGGGTGGACCTGGTAAATCGGCTCCGGGAAGTCGATCTCGTATCCGTCAGTTCCGGACGGGATGACGCGCAGCCCGGTGAGGCCATCCCGGCGCAGGTACACCACGAAGTGGGAAGCGAACGCGTCGACGCCGAGCAGCCGGGTGTCATCGCGGTGCGGGATGAGCGGTGTCCACTGTGCCGGATCGGCAACCGGCGCCTCTGCGAGCTCGAAATTCAGTGCGCCGTCGTTATGCAGGATGAGTAGTCGCTCAGTTCCGTCCGGCAGCAGCTGGTGCTCCACGTCGTACTCGACGCCGGGCCGCCGTGGCGCGACGACGCGGAACTCGCCAGCCGGGTTCGCGGCATCCAGCAGCCGGATCTCGCTGGTGAGCGAACTCGACGTGCCGATGATCAGGTAGCGCTCACTGCGCGACAGGCCGACGCCCACGTTGAACTTCTCGTCGTCCTCCTCGTAGACGAGCACGTCCTCGCTCGCCGGAGTGCCGATGACGTGCCGCCAGACCCGGTATGGCCGCCAGGCATCGTTCACCGTGATGTAGAAGAGCGCGCTGGCGTCTGCTGACCAGGCCGTGCCGTAGTAAGTGTCGGGGATCTCGTCGGGCGCGACCTCGCCAGTCACCAGGTTCTTGAACCGCATTGTGTAGCGCTCGTCGCCGTCGAGGTCAGTGGAGTAGGCCAGCAGGCTGCCGTCCGGGCTGACGTCGAAGGCACCGACGGCGAAGAACGGGTTGTCTCCCGCCAGTTCGTTCTGGTCGAGCAAGATTTTCTCGCCGTCGAGCGGGCTGCCGTCCGCTGTCATCGGCGGGCCGGCGTCCTCCGGCCGGACGGCCCGGCGGCAGCTCACCGGGTACTGCTTCCCCTCGATGGTTCGGGAGTAGTACCACCAGCCGCCCTTGAGGGACGGCACGGACAGGTCAGATTCCTTCGTCCTGGACTTGATCTCGCTGAAGATCGTCTCGCGCAGATCCTGATGCCCGGCGGTCAGGGTATCGGTGTAGGCGTTCTCCGCCTCCAGGAAAGCGATCGTCTCGGGGTTGTCCTTATCGGCCAGCCACGCGTAATCGTCAATGAACGTGTCGCCGTGGTACGTCCGCTCCGATGGCAGCCGCTTGACGACGGGCGGCTGCGGCGGCTGGGATTGCGTTGACTGGTCGCTCATGACCGTTGAGCTTACTTCTGTGCAGCCCTGCGCGGCCGACTTGGTGGCTGGCAGGCCAGGACCGGTTCCGGGCGCCGGTCACGGGCCTGGCTGGACACAAGTTACGCTGAGCCAGCGCGGCTGCGAGTCGGCTGCGGCGGCCGGAAGGCGGGGACGTAGTGCTCGTTGTGATCCTGCTCATCGTGGTGCTCGCGGTGGCGGCCATCGCTGGCCTGGCCGTCTGGATCAGGCGGACGGCTTCCTGCGGCCGGACCACCGACGCGCCTGCCGGGGAGCTGACTAGATCGTTTTCCGGAGACGTCATGTGCCGGTCCGCCATTACTAGCGGCGGACTTGCCCGGCTGGAGTTCTTCGACTGGGGCGTGCGGCTGCGCGGCGTGGTCGTGAGCCGCTGGATTGTCCCGACTTGGGAGGCGCGCTACGACGAGCTCGACATCGCCGAGCTTGTAAAGCTGCCCTACAGCAGGATCGCCGTATGGCTCAGGGTGCGCGGCGAGGACGGCAGGATCGGCTTCCTGACCAACTTCAGCAAGGACATCCTTCGCGAGCTCGCGGCACGCAACGTGCCGGTCAACCGGGCGATAACCGAGGTCCGAAGCACCGCGGAACTCTACGCTCGCAGCTCTCGGTAGTGCCCGCCTCGCTAGGCCACCGGCCGGCGAGTGCGCCTTCGCCGGAGCGTCGATCTTCGCCGCCGTCACCGGTGTCCTGCTATGACTAGTGTTCCGACGCCGCGTGACGATGCTGTTACAGCTCGGTTATTGGACGATCAGCGGTGGTGCGTTCGTCGAGGCCTCCAGTGGCTAACCCCTGAAAACAGGAGCCCCGCTACCTCAGCTACCGGATTAGCCAGGCGGCAATGGTCGTGGAGTTCCTTTCGCTCACCAATCGCGTTACCATATCGACCTAATCTGCCGGAATCTGCTCAGCTGCTACCGAGCTTTACCTGACCAAATACGCGCTACATAACCCAACCCAACCTAAACAAAGGGAAAGTGACAGCACTTGACTCGGAACGTCAAGGCGGCACTCCTGAGCCTGTCGGCCGCAGCCGTCCTGGCTTCTCTGCCAAGCTACGCCTACGCCTCGCCCGGCCCGGTCCGCCGGTCCGAGCCGAGCAAGCTGTGGCTCATTAAGCAGAACGACCTGGCGGTCATAGGTGAGCAGTACCAGCCGCTATTCCGCTGGGATCTCTGCGGAGTCGCCACCCAAACCGGACCCAACGGCCCAGCCCCCAACGGCCAATGCCAGCCGGGACAGGTGCCCACGTACGCCAGCTACGTGGCCCTCCAGCAGGCCATCGCTGACGGCCAGGTCGTCAAAGGCGACGTGATCCTGTTCGACCAGGAGCCGTGGAAATACACGCCAGCGAGCGAGCAAGCGAACCCCGCGCAATACGCCACCTTGGTCGGCCAACTCTGCGAGGCTGACGGCATCGTGCTGGTGTTCACTGCGGCCGAGCACAACATGTACACCGCGCTAAACGTGGACAAAGCCGCCGCGCCCTACGCATCTGCGGTTAGCGTGCAAACTCAGCGGAACGACGGCAATCCGGCAAGGTTCCTGAGCTTCGCACGGCGAGCCGCGACGGCGCTCCGGGCGGTGAACCGGAAGGTCCAGGTGGTGATCGGACTGGCTACCGACGCGGGCGGCACGCCGGTCAGCGCAGCCGACATGTTGCGCGACTACCGGGAGACGTACGCGCTCGCGGACGGGTTTTGGCTCAACTCCAACGCCTGGCCTCCTCCGACCGGCAAGGGTTGCGCGCCCCAGGGTTGCCCGAAGGTCGGTGACCAGTTCCTCGCGGACATAGCCTCCCTGGCCAAACCTGACCGCCCATGATCCCCCTGGACGAGTCCGTAGATCTGCCAAGGATGACCACCAGCAGGAAAGCCGACCTATAATTTGTTTTGATGCCGTCCCGAAATGACGTCGGTTGGGCTGTGCATTGATCGGGGTTACGTAGCCGATCTCATCCGGAGCCCGCACGTGCTCGCTCCTGGCGGCTGCGGAGAACCTCGCTCCACGCCACTCCGAAATGTGCGACGAAGAAGCCGAGCATGACGCCTGCTCCTGCGCGTTCCTCCGCGGCTAGTGCGCGCTGCCAGGCCGCCTTCGATGCACACGTCGCTGATCCGTGATTGTCGAAACTGTAGGGGCAGGGCGGTCTGCCGTGCGTCGACGGCAGGCTGTTCACCGTGACATGCGACTCTGCCGCTACCCCGCCTCCCTCGGCGGCTACTGCGCTCTGCCAAGCCGCCTTCGATATGCAGCCCATTGATCCGTGGTAGTAGGCGGGGTACGGGCACGCCGGTCGGCCGGTCGCCGACGGCACGCCGTTCGTCAAAGCGAGGGCCGCGGTCGCGGCCGAGAGCTACCCGACGACGAACACGGCGAGGATACCGAGGTATATGCGACGCGGCAGTGGCGAGAAGAACCGCTCCTTCACTTCTCCGAGCCCTATCGAGAGCCACTGGCGTCGGCGGATGATGACGATGATCGTCCAGAGCTGACCGACGACCAGCACTGCCACAGCTGGGACCACCGCGAGCCGCAGCTGAGGCATGGGGCGCTCACTGATCGCGGTTACCACAACGACCACAAGCGCCACAGCAGCCGCCACGCCTGCGAGGGCCATGATCCCGCGGCCAGACCCTCCGAGCGGCCAGAAGAATGGACCACCGTAGGGAACCGGTGGCGAGGGTGCTTCCGTTATGTCGAAGCCGACGGTCGCCGCCCCGATAGGCGGCTCGTCGTAGGACTCGACACCGCTATCACGGACCAGGCGGGTAGGACTGCCGTCTGAGAAATAACGGGCTTCGTGTGCACCAAAGGGGTCGAGGAACCATCCCTGCGGCCGAGGTGCCTCCACTCGCGCAGTGTCTCACGGTCAGCGTCAGCCGGGCTATGCGCCAGAACTATGCATCGGCACGCCACACCTTTGGGGCACTGCGCAGGCGAGCAACCACGGAGGAGCGCGTTCCCGCCCGATGCCCGCTGCGGTCGGTCTGGTCGGCGGGCCACCAGGCCAGCTAGCCTTCGCAGCTAGCTCCGCCAGTGATCCAGTGGCAAGGGCCCGCGGCTGAGAATTGTCCGGATCGCGAAGGTGCTCTGGGCCTCGACGACCGACGGGATGGTGAGGATCTGCCCCAGCAGCAGTTGCTCGTAGCTGGCGAGGTCGGGCACGGCCGCTTCGACGAAAAAGTCGATGGTCCCGGAGACCAGGTAGCACGCGACGATCGCGGGAATGGCCAGTAGGGCTTCCTCGATCCGGGACGAGGTCTCCTGCGAGTGGCCCTCCACCTTCAGCCCGATGAAAGCGGTCAGGCCGAGCCCTGCGCGCGCCCTGCTGACTTCGGCGCGGTAACCGGCGATGATGCCGCTGGCCTCGAGCGCTTTCACGCGGCGCAAGCATGCCGAGGGCGATAGTGAGATGGCCTCTGCGAGGTCGACGTTGGCGATCCGGCCGTCGCGCTGCAGTCTGGTCACGACGGCACGATCTACTCTGTCTGGGGTATGTTCAGGCACGAAACCTAGATTATTCCTTTTATTGCGCAATCCTATTGCGTCAGGCGGCCTAATCGGCGTCATATTTGCCATCGGATGCCGGCCTAATTCAGCGATGGTGAACTTATGGCTCGGACGCGCAGCAACCAGTCGGCCACCGCACAGCACCTGACGACCTCGCGCGGTGCTGCTCTCTACGTAGGCGCGATTCTCGGCCCTGGTCTGCTTGTGTTGCCCGGCCTTGCCGCCGCCGAGGCCGGTCCAGCCTCGATCGTTGCCTGGCTTGGCCTGCTGGCCCTGTCATGCGTGTTCGCAGCTGTGTTCTCGGCCCTGGGCAGGCACGTCCCGTCGGCCGGCGGGGTGATGGGCTACGTCACTGAAGGACTGGGGCCGCGGGCAGGCCGGGTGACCGGCTGGATGTTCCTCGCCGGGGTGGTGAGCGGAGCTCCGATTGTCTGCCTTGCCGGCGCCAGCTACGTCACGGACCTTACCGGCGGCCACCCAACCCAGGCGCCGGTCGCGGGCGCGCTGCTACTGACGGTGGTCAGTCTGGCCGCGGGCGGACTGCGAGCCACTGCTACGGCCCAGCTACTCCTCGTCAGCTTGCTGACCGTCGTGGTGGTCGTGGCGGTCGCCGGGTCAGTGGCAGCATCGCGAGCCGGCAACTGGGTGCCCTTTGCCCCGCATGGCTGGTTGTCTGTGGGCAGCGCGGCGGCAACGCTCATGTTCTCGTTTGTCGGCTGGGAAGCGGTAGCCCCGCTCACCACTCGCTTCGCGGACCCATCCCGGCAGCTACCGCGCGCGGTGGTGATCGCTCTCGCGGTCACCAGCGCGCTCTATCTGGGACTGGCGGCGACCACGATTAGCGTCCTCGGGCCACGGGCAGTAGACGGCGCGCCATTGGCCATGCTGCTGCGACATGCAGTCGGCCCGGCCGGCACCGACGCGGCCGCAGCGGCTGCCGCTGTGCTGACGCTTGGCGCTACCAACGCGTACATCAGCGGCGCAGCAGGCATCGCCGGGCAGCTTGCCCACGCCGCATCCGCCAGCCCTCGTTCCGCAGCCAAGGTCCGGCTGCTGGCCGCGATCACCGGCGCGGGCATCGTGCTGATCACTTTGTATGGCCTGCGGATCGTCAGCATTGACGCCCTCGTGGCGATCCCGACCACGCTGTTCCTGACGGTTTACCTCAGTGCCATGGTCACGGCCGCGCGCGTGCTGCCCGGCCGGGTGCGGCTGGCGGCCCGGCTCGCAACAGTGGCCGTCACCGTCATGCTTGGATTTTGCGGCTGGGCCCTGGCACTACCTGCCGCTGTCGCGCTGGCCGTTGGCTGGCGCGCAAGGGCAGGCCGCCGCGGACGGGTTCACCGTGTGTGGCCTGACGGGATAGTGGCTTCGTGTTCTGATGAGGCATTCTGCTCTGACGACCAGCGGACCCCTTCGCCGACATCAAGCTGATCCGGACTGGCTCACAGCCGGAAGCGGGCGGAGGCGGCCTGTACCCTTTCGCCCATGTTGCTAGCGGACCGGGACGTCGCCATTGCTGCCGCGGAGGCAGGCGCTGCCGTTGTGCGGTCGCGGTACGGTGCTTCGCTGGCGCGATTGGAAAAGGCCCAGGGCGACTTCGCCACTGCTGCCGACATCGAAGCGGAAACGGCTATCCTCAACGTCCTTCGGTCAGCCCTGCCAGGCGATGCGGTGCTGGCCGAAGAGAGCGGGCACACCGGACCCGCTGTCGCCGACCGCACGTGGCTTGTCGACCCGCTATGCGGCACCGTGAACTACGCCGCCCGGACCGCACTGGTAGCGGTGAATGTCGCGCTGCGGAACAGATCCGAAGTCACGGTGGCCGTGTCAGCAGATCCGTTCGCCGGGGAAGTCTTCTGGACCGAAGGCATCGGCGCGCATGTCCGCCGCGGTGGCGTGGATGAACTACTTGCACCATCGGCCGAATCGGGCTTGGTGGAGGCGAACCTCGACCCGCCGTTCCCGAACAGCCCTGCTTTCCGGGTCGTCGAGTTGCTCGCAGACCCGTTTTTCGCCGACCGGTTCCGTCCGCGCGTGATCTCCACCACGCTGGCGGTGGCATGGGTGGCGGCCGGCCGACGGGCTGCATACGTGACCGATGGCGACGTGACGAACAGCGTGCACTTCGCCAGCGGGATCGCATTGTGCCGCGCCGCAGGGTGCGTCGTGACAGGCCTCCAGGGGCAGCCGCTGCAAACGGGCGCAGGCGGCCTGATCGCTGCGGCTGACCGCGAAACGCACACAGCGTTGCTGACCCTCATCGGGCGGCGATTCCCGCTGAAGCGCAGCGGCCGCGACGTCGGCTTCCTCGCCCGGTGAACTTCTGGACGCATCAGGCGCCATCGTCGCGGTGGCCACGGGGACCGTTCAGATTAGAAGCCAGATGCTCCAAGACCGAGAGCCCCAGAGTTAAGCCCGACGGCACCCAGGCCGATAACCGCGTCTGCACGCAGCACCACGGCCGCGTTCCAGCGCTCCGTACGGGCGCAAGCATTCGCAATACCCAGGGGTGTGACCGTTCAAGTTTGTAGCGGTGAGGGGTGCCGGGGCTGGTAGATCGGGAACTCCGCACCATCGGGCAGCCGGATTGCTGCCAGCAGGCCCCAGCCCTGATCGGAGATACCCCGTGCCACCTCTACCCCTTTGGCGCCCAATTCGGCGAGGGTGGCGTGGATGTCGTCGCACATCAGGTACAGCTCGTGGCGGGCGTCACCGTCAGCGGGGTGCACAGCCAGCTCGGCCGGAGGCAAGGCGAAGATGAGCCAGCCACCGCCCGCATCGGCCGACGGCAAGTTGAGCACGTCAGCGAAGAACGCG
This sequence comes from Streptosporangiaceae bacterium, assembly GCA_035570295.1. GTDB lineage: Bacteria > Actinomycetota > Actinomycetes > Streptosporangiales > Streptosporangiaceae > JAJYUU01. The sequence goes on along the minus strand of DATMMA010000079.1, from coordinate 4,456 downwards.
CGCACCTTCTGGGCGTCTGGAGAGAAGACGATCGCATGCATGCCAGTGATCACGCATGCGAGCTTAGCTATGTCACCTGAAACCGATGGGCAGCGCGTTGAAGGCAACAAAGCCGAGACCAAGACGCCGGTGGTCGAGTCGCACACCGAACGTGGCTAGACCATGATCACGTAAACAATGTTTCGCCGGAGATACGGTTGTTTTCGTGATCATGGTCTAGGCATGTTTATCGGTCTGCCAGACGCCGTCCCAGGAAGAATTGACGAATTGGTCCCGCTAAACCAACCGACGTCAGACATTGAACCGGAACTCGACTCGGTCCTGATTCCGCACAGCAGGTCAGCGACTGCATGTAAACGGAGTCGGCAAGGTCAAACGTAACATTTCCGACGCAAGACTCAGACCCACGGGACCGCGGTCCGGCCACCTGGCCTGGCTCCAGCCCGAAGCTAGCGATCTGCTCAGCTTCGTCGGCCCGCCCAGCCTCTCGCAACAAGCCCGTCAATTCTGCCAGCGCTTCGGCGTAGCCAAGCTGGACCGCGAAGCGAAGCCATTCCTCGGCTAGGCCGCCGCGCCCGGCTTTCCGAAGGAGCGCACTGCCAGCATGTACATGGCGACAGCGCTACCGCGTTCGGCGGCGGGCTCCCACGCCTCTATCGCGTCATGAATCCGGCTGGCCCGTTCCAGCAGGCCAGCTAGTACGTGCGCTTTGTTGCTGCCGGTTTCGTCGGCGGACTGCCACAACTCTATTGCCTCACCGACTCGTCCTGCCCGTTCCAGCAGGCCGGCCAGTTCCCTGATCGGGTGCCGGCCTCGTCACGGGGTTGACCCGAATGCGTTCCTGACCTGCGGCATGAGCCGCGTGCTTGGCCCACGGTTCCCCGTGGTAACCCCCGGTCACCCGCTTGTCGTAGGGCTGATGTAGGGCTGGCCTCGGGTCCCGTGCCTTTGGCTATAACCACATACCCTGCATCGGGCAGTCCCGGGTCGTTTGCTCCGCGTTATTGGTGCCGTGCCCGGTACGCCCCGCTCCCTTACCGCGAGTCGGCCGCTAGCCGGAGACCCCAGCGGTCCGGAGGAGTCACGTCGCCGATGCGGGCGGTTCAGTCAGTGAGGCGATGCATGCGGTGAGCAGGCGCCGCATCTGATCTTGCTCGCCGGTATCCAGATTGGCCAGCATGTCTTGCTCGACACGGCGAACCGCCGCGCTAGCCACATTAAGCTGGCGGCGCCCGCGGGCGGTCAGCTCGGTCGGCAGGGCCCTGCCGACGGGTGCCTGTGCCGGGCGGACAACAAGTCCCTGGCGTTCGAGGGCCTGCAGGAGCACGTTCATCGACTGCCGGGTGACGAAGGCGCCGCGGGCAAGCTCGGAGTTGGACAGGCCCGGTCGCTGGGCGAGCAGCTCCAGGCAGGCGTAGTGGGTGATCGTCATGCCAACCGGCCTCAGCACGGCCTCCAGGGCAGAGTGCAGGGCGCTCGCGGCAGCCTTCAGCATGTACCCCAGCGATGTGTCCAGCTCGATTCCGGGCTCGCCTTGACTCATGTCAGTAGTCTGACATACATTGCGGTGTGTCAGAAGACTGACATACCATTAGGAGGCAAGGATCATGGCCGTCACCGGACCCGACTTCATTTCACTGCAGGTGCGCGACCTGGAGCGTTCCGCAGCTTTCTACGAGCAGTACCTGGGGCTGAAGCGCTCCGACGCGGGACCGCCGCACGCCGTCGTGTTCGACACCAAACCGATCGCGTTCGCCGTCCGCGACGTCGCTGCGGGCGTCGACCTGGACGCGATCGCGCAGCCGGGCCAGGGAATGGCGCTGTGGCTACACGCCCCCGACGCGCAGGACATCCACGACGCCCTCGCCGCCGCCGGCACGACGATCGTCTCAGCGCCCGTCGACGGGCCGTTCGGCCGCACTTTCACGTTCGCTGACCCCGACGGCTACCAGGTGACCCTCCACGACCGCGGTTGAGCCGGGCGTCCTGGTCTTCACCACGCTCCAATTCCGGCAGCATTGCTGCAGGAAGCCGCGGTTGGTTGTCTCGACGGCCGAGGACACCTGCCCGCCCTGCGCCAGACGAGCCAAGTCCCTGCGCGAACAGCCCCGCTGGCACGGGCAAGTGATGGAGGAGCCACCGGATGACGAGCGGTGGGTGCGTCACCTCCTTGAGGTCACCGTCGGGCAGACGCGCGTCATCGACCGGAGGAGCGGCCGTGAGGAGGGAAAGCATGACCTTGAGGCAGACCTTGCAGCCGACGGAACCGCGGCGATAGAGATCACTAGCGAGGCTGCGGCCGTCGATCGTGGCGATCCGAGGTCACTGTCCCGCGGCCGCGAGCCTGACAGGGTTGCCGGGCAGCCTGGGCCGGAAGGGTCGCGACGTCCCGGCTCGGTGGCTGACGCCATGGCGACCACGCTGGCTCACTCGCTGGCAAGGACTGCCTCCAGCCGGGCCGACAGATAGTTGGGCATCGCCGCATAGCGCACGTTTTGCAGAAGGGCGGAGACCTTCTCCAGCTGGCCGCTGACGGCCTGGCACAGGGGGCAGCCGCACAGGTGAGATGAGATCCTTGCGGTCTTCCTGGGCGGTAGGTTGCCCATGGCGAGGTTGGCGAGTTCCTCGGCGCTTGCACACCCGGTCATGATGCCTCCTCACTCCTCTCCTGCGCAGGTAGGACATGCGGGCCAGCGGATCTGTTCCGTCGGCTTTGGCTCGGTGTCGCCGGAGGCCGCAGATGCGCCAGCCTCGGGAGCAGTCGTGCGCGGCCCCGTGCGCACCTGCTCTTCACCGTGCTCTCGGACACGCCGAGCGCCTCGGCGGCACCGGACACCGAGTAGCCGAGCATGTCGACCAGGACGAGCGCCGCCTGCTGCTCGGGCACCAGCTTGCGCAGCTCGGTGTTCACGTCGATGGCCGTGTCGGTGCGGCCAGCAGGATCTGACAGCAGCCCGCTGGGTGCCAGGGCGTCGAGCAGTGCCTCGTGGCCGCTGGTGGCTGCCGGCTGCGCCGACTTCCGTCGCATCCGGTCGAGGCAGGCGTTCACCACGATCCGGTGCAGCCAGGTCGTCACGGCGGAGTCGCCGCGGAAGCTGGCTGCCCGGCGGAACGCCGAGATCATGGCGTCCTGGAGCGCGTCGGCGGCCTCCTCCGGGTCGCCAAGCGTGCTGATCGCCACCGCCCAGAGCCGGTCCCGGTGCCGGCCGAAGAGCAGGCCGAAGGCATTGGCGTCTCCGCCGATATGCCAAGACAGCAGATCGGCATCGGCGGGCTCAGCGGCGGAGTCCCTTAGGCCCGCCGCGCTGCGGGCGTCCGGCAGGGACGACCTGCCGGAACGCTGGTCCTGTGATCCCGTTGTTGTCCCTCCCCCGCTAGGGCACCGCTTTACCCGGACTGCGACAGGGCAACGCCCCGCGCTCGGCCCGTCCAGCCGACCGCCATCCCCTCGGTGCCCGGGTGACAACGCGTCCCGCCGGCGTGAACGTCTGCAGGCCGGGCTGGCTCAGTCGCCGGTCAGCTGGCAACTGGTGGCAGCTGGCTGACCAGCTGGCCAACCCTGGTGCGTTCCAGGTCTGTGCCGTGTGCTGCGGCCGCGGCGAGGTCAGCCTCGCTGATAATGCCCACCCGCCGGTCGCCGCGGACGACGGCAAGAGCGCTCACAGCGCGATGCTTCATCAGGTAAGCGGCCGCGGCCAGGTGGTCACGGACGTGCACTGTCGTGGTCGCGGCGGATGTAGTAGTCCCCGTCATCGTCGGTTGCTCCTCTCGTTCAGCGACCCGCGGTTGTGTGGTCGCAGTCGTCAGGGCCGCGCGATCAGCCAGGCGGGCGTGACGCGGCGCCTGGACAGCCTGAATGCATCGACGGCCTGGCGGTTTGCATGGACTCGCCGTCGTTCTCGATAGCGCCGGAGCATCTGCCGGTGCAGCGTGTCGGTTTTCATGCTTAGCCTCTCCTCGTCGAGCGATTGCTGGCCATCCAGTGCGATGGTCGGCTGCGCGCCGGTTGCGGCCGACAGACCCCGCAACTCGTCGGCCCCAACCTCGGCGCCGCCGGTGCCCCGAGCTCTTCGACCCCAACGTGCCCGCGGGCCCCGGTAGTGATCACGCTACGTTCGGCTGCCGGGCGTCGAATCTAGGAAATGCCGAGTCCGGGCCCGAACCGACGGCCGTGGCAATCCCTAGCCCGGAGTCGTACCGTTCCCGGTAAGGCTGTACTGCCGTGGGCGGATCGCCTACTTGGACAAGTCAAGAAATAGCCTGGTCGGCCGGCGAGCTTCCTATACCGCAGCGGCAGGCCATCACCATAGCCTTCGGCGGTGTCAGGTCGCCCGCCCGACTGGTCGGCTGCGGTGCCTGCTCGGCGGTGCGGCGGGCTGCATGTTGGCGGCTAGCTCGGCCGCCGTCTCGCGGATACGGTCGGCCAGGCTCGCCCGTTCCGGCTGCTCCGCCCAGC
>DATMMA010000078.1:0-6742 GCA_035570295.1 Streptosporangiaceae bacterium | reverse complement strand
GGCAGGCTGCCCCGGCACCGCTCTAGGCCCGCTGATCGGGCGCTCGTTCGGTTCCGGTCACGTACTGTCGGTCGATCGCACCGCGGCCGCGGAGATACCGGCGCCACCTCCGGGCACGTGCTCGGTCACGACCAAGATCGTCGTCCACTATCACATCGGCATCAGGCACTTCAGTGCCAGCGGTCAGTTCGATGAAGCCGTCTGCACCACACGTGACCCGAAGTTCACCGAGACCGCGATGGATGCTGCTATCCCCGCGAGCTAACAACCAGCGCGTTTCCTGCTTGCCCAGCCCGCCGCCGAAGTCAGGATCCCAGCGCCGCCACCGCGGCCGGGCTGGCGTCAGCCAGGAATTGCTGGCAGCGGATCGCCTCGTCGTCCTCGCCGATCGCGGCGGCGGCAACCCCCAGCATGTGCAGTGAGCGCAGGAAGCCCTGATTCGGCTCGTGCTGCCACGGAACAGGCCCGTGGCCGTGCCAGCCAGCCCGCCGCAACTGGTCCAGGCCGCGGTGATACCCGGTCCTGGCGAAAGCGTAGGCGGTGACCGGTTCGCCGGCCGCCATCGCCCGCTCGGCGAGCGCCGCCCAGGCAGTGCAGTAGCCCGGGAAGCGTGCCGCGACTTCGGCCGGGTCGCTGGCCGCATCGAATGCAGCGCTCGCCTCCGGGTTCGCCGGGAGCAGGGTTTCGGGCGGACCGCCCAATAGGTTCTCTCGCGTCATTTGTGGTCCTGCTCAAGTCATTCGCTGGCCGGCGGACATCAAGTCGTCGCAGGCCTGCACGACCCTGGCGGTCATGCCCTCCTCCGCTGCCTTGCCCCAGCTCCGCGGATCGTAGTCTTTTTTCGTGCCGACACCGCCGTCGACCTTGAGTACGCCGTCGTACTTGCTGAACATGTGCCCGGCGACTGGCCTGGTGAACGCGTACTGGGTGTCGGTGTCCACGTTCATCTTGACGACGCCGTAGCCGATCGCTTCCCTGATATCGGCCAGGTCGGACCCGGAGCCTCCGTGGAAGACCAGGTAAAAGGGCTTCTCGCTGCCGTACTTGGCGCCGACAGCCTCCTGGATCTCCTTCAGGATTGCCGGCCGCAGCTTGACGTGGCCCGGCTTGTAGACGCCGTGCACGTTGCCGAACGTCGCGGCCAGCATGTACCGCCCGCGCTCACCGAGGCCGACTGCGTCCGCAGTCGCGAGCGCATCCTCCGGCGTGCTGTACAGCTTCTCGTTTATCTCGCCGACGATTCCGTCCTCTTCGCCGCCGACAACGCCGATCTCCATCTCCATGATCACGTGCGCGGCGGCGCATTTCTCCAGCAGTTCGGCAGCAATCTGCAGGTTTTCGTGTAGCGGTACGGCGGAGCCATCCCACATGTGCGATTGGAACAGCGGGTCCTCGCCGCGGGCGACGCGCTCTGTTGAGATCTGCAGCAGCGGGCGCATGTACCCGTCGAGCTTGTCTTTCGGGCAGTGGTCGGTGTGCAGCGCGATGTTGACCGGGTATTTCGCCGCCACGGTCCTGGCGAAGTGCGCGAGCGCCACCGCGCCGGTCACCATGTCCTTGACCCTGGCGCCGGACAGATACTCGGCACCACCGGTGGATACCTGGACGATGCCGTCACTTTCGGCATCAGCGAAGCCACGGAGCGCGGCGTTGAGTGTCTGGCTGGAGGTCACGTTGATGGAGGGGTAGGCGAAGCCGTGTTCCTTGGCCCGGTCGAGCATCTGCGCGTAAACCTCGGGCGTAGCGATCGGCATGACGCGGAATCCTCTCGTGTCGGGTCGGGCTCAATCCGCTGGACGTAGACCACTAGGTTCAGTATCGCGGAGGCCGCCTGCGGGCTTAAGCCTGCGGGCCTAGTTGTCCAGCATTACCGAGCCGGCGGCCGCGCCGGGTCTAGTCTGCAAACATGGGACACCATGATGCGGACCCTGCCGACCGCCGCCACTACGCGGGCTTCGTCGTACTGTCGGTTGCGGTTCTAGCGTTGCTCGTCGTCGGAGCCCTCGCGTTGCACGCCTTCACACAGCACTGACGAGCAGGCAACCAAGGGGGGTCAGCACAACCAAGGAGGGTCTGGCCAGCGCTGCCCGCGCTCGCCGGTCAGTCCAGGCCGAGATCGGCAAGCTCGAAGGCAGGAAGGTAGGGCAGCCCGCGCTCGGCGATGTTGGCCCGCGCGCCGCGCTCGACGACGACCGCCACTCCAACGACCACGGCGCCTGCCTCCTGCAGTGCGTCAACTGCCGTGAGGACGGAACTCCCGGTGGTGGATGTGTCCTCCACCGCGAGGACCCGTCGGCCTGCGACGTCCGGGCCTTCGATCCTGCGCTGCAAGCCGTGCGCCTTCTCACTCTTGCGTACCACGAACGCATCGAGCTTGCCGCCACGCGCGGCGGCAGCGTGCAACATCGCGGTTGCGACCGGATCTGCGCCAAGAGTCAGGCCGCCGACGGCGTCATAAGACAGGCTTCTCGTCGTATCCAGCATGACCCGGCCAGCTACCGGTGCGGCCCGGCCGTCGAGCAGCAGCCGACGCAGGTCGATATACCAGTCCGCGCGCTGTCCTGACGACAAGATCACGTCACCGTGCACTACCGCGAGTTGTCTGATCATGGCGAGCAAGTCGTCTCGATCCGTCACGCCAGCCGAGCCTACCCGGCGAGACGGCGGAGCAGTGCCCCGCGCCTGGTAGCTTCTGCGGACGGCCGCAGGCCGAGCAAATGACCAAATCGGTTGAACCGGCGCCCAGAGCCGACCTGGCGGATACATCCCTGATCTGCGCTATGTGTCACAGCCGCTGGTCTGCGCTGGTAACGTCACGCGCAAGGGGAAGGGCGGTGTCGCGTTGGATCGCTGCGCGCTGTTCGTGGACGCGAGCTATGCGCTGGCTGACGGCGCACGCGCAGTCCATGGCACTCGCAATCGTGACTCGGTGTCCTGGGACTACGCGGGCCTTCTTAAGCTGCTTGGCAGCATGTCCAGGGACTGCACGGGCCTGCCGCTGCTGCGATGCTACTGGTACGACACCTCGCCCGACGGGAACCGCGCGGACGAGCACGACGCCGTAGCTGATATCCCCGGGGTGAAGCTCCGTCTGGTGAAGATCCGGCCCAACCGCAAAGAGGGCGTCGAGGCCGAGATTCGCAAGGACCTCACCGCCCTGGCCAGGAATCACGCGGTGAGCGATGTGATCATCGTCAGCGCCGAGGAAGATCTGGCGCCGGTGATCGCAGAGGTGCAGGATCTCGGGATCAGGGCGATCTTGCTGACGATCGCGACCGAGGACGACTGGGCGGCATCGCGCGCTCTCCGGCAGGAGTGCGACGATCTCATCGAGGTCTCGCCTGGCCACCTGCGTCCCTACGTCGACCTCATCCCCGGCGCAGAGCCGCAAATGGCCGCTGCCGGGTATCGCGAGCTGGCTGACGGCGGTCAGTCCGCAGAGCAGCATCCCGCGATCGAGGCGCCCGCCCAGCGGCTCTACTCGTCGCCCCTCCCGACGCTGTACGACAGCATGCCGCAGCCCCAGCTCGCGGGTCTGAACGGGCATCGGGAGCAGCGTGAACCGGTGCATGGTCACGGCCAGGAACCTTCGGTGCAGCAGCCGGCTCGCGCGCAGCAGTATCAGCATGCCGATGGCGGCCGCGAGCTACTGGCGGCTGGCGGCGACCATGCCTTCCGGGCAAGCGGATACCCGGCACAGGAGTCAGCGGGCAGTCAGTCCAGTCAGTCGTCCGGTGGTTTCGGGCAGCACGGCGTCTCCGACGACGGGCACGGGCGTGGCGGTCCGCTCCCTGACAGCCTTCCGCTCGGCGCTCCTGGTGCTGAGCGGCTAGGTGCCCCTGGGCAGAATGGCGTGACCGGCACCGGCATGGCTCGCGGCCGGGACAACGTGCCAGCGGGACAGCCGGACAACGGGCTGCCGGCCGCTATGCCACCGGCTGCGCTGGCGGCCAGCGGGCCCGGTGCCGGTGCCTCGCAGAACGGCCGATCAGGAAACGGTCTCAGGCCGGTAGCGCAGGGCGGCCAGCTGCCCGGCGGCTACGCCGGCAACGGCCTGCCGGGTTCCGGCGGCCAGGGCGGCGGACAGCCACCGGTGCAGCCGAACGGCTTGCCAGCGAACGGCCTGTCAGGAAACGGGATCCAGGGTCCTCACTACGGTGCAGGCGGCGGCCCTCAGCCGGGCAGCGGTCAGGACGCTGGCGGGCTGCAAGCCGGGCTTGGCAGCGGGTCGCCACCGCACGCTGGCATGCAGCAGCCCGGTGGTATGAGCACGGGCAGTGTGAACCAGGCCGGACCCGGGCAGTCTCAGCATGGCAATCAGGGACCTGGCGGCCAGGGCCAGGCGGGCCTGCCGCAGAACGGCATGCCGAATCAGGCAATCGGCCAGTTCGGCGGACTGCAGCCGCCAAGCCAGTCCATGCAGGGCCAATCGATGCCCGGCCAGCCCATCCAGGCACAGCCGGCGCGGCCACCCGCCCCGGGGCCGGTACATGCTTCTGCACAGCCCGGGCTGCCGCCGGGATCGCTGCAATCGCAGGGATCGCACAGTCAGCAGCTACCAGGCCAGCAGCTGGCAGGCCAGCAACCCGGACAGGCCTTGCCAGGGTCCGGGCACGCTGGTCCGCAGCGCCACGGCAGTAACCCTGGCGTTCCGCTGCCGCCCGGCCAGTCGAACGGTCTGGCACCGCTGGAGTCCCAGCGCCCGCTGCTGCCTGAGCGCCAGCTTCCGGTCGGCAACGGAGTGCACTATGCACCGGACGGATCCGCTCCGTATGGCGGCGGACCGGTGCAGCCGGCCCAGTTCGCCGGACCGCCGAGCGCTGCTTACGGCCGCGGTGCCTACGGCGGCCAGCCCGGCGCGCCGTCGCCAGGGCTGTCAGTCGGCGATGCTGTTCAGTCTGCGCACGCCGAGGGCTTCGGATTCGGCGAGGCTGTGGCTCGAGACGCGCCCGCTCTGTGGCTTGAAGCAGTGCTTGCCCGCAAGCCACGGATGCCGTCTGACTTGGAGGCGCGCCTGCTGCAGGGCTCCGCGCTGCCTATCGACTCACTTCTGCACGACGAAGTGAGGCACGCTCTGAGACGAGGGTTCTGGGACGCGCTCGAACGTTCCCGTCATTGACGGTCTCCGAATGGGCGAGTAATTGTCACGAAGCCATTACTGCGTCCGGTAGTCGCGTCCGAGACTGCTGTTTCCCGGATACCTTGGATTGGTGGCAGCGCTGAGTCGTGAGCAGTTCGACTCAATCGAATTCGACGCTGCTGCCAGCGGTGATCATGCAGCCGCCGCCCGCCAGATGACGTTGCTGGCGATGACCGGCACGGAGACGGCCGCGATGCCGCGTGCTGAGGCGTTCCTTCGCGCGGGCGAGCAGTGGCTGCTAGCGGACGAGCCAGCTGAAGCGGCAGCCGGCTTCCGCCGTGCAATGGCCGATGGTGGTCCGGTTTTCGACGATCCGCGGATACCGCTGGCGCGGGCGCTGTTCCAGCTCGGGCGTCAGTCCGAGGCGCAGGCCCTGATCAGCGAGGTGAAGGCAGAGCGACCCGGCGATCCGCGGACCTGTGACCTGGTCGCCGAGCTGCTGGTTGAGCGCGGGGACCTCGCTGGCGCGCTGGAGTGGGCGACTACCGGAGTGGAGCTCTGCCTCGCCGGCGCCGGCCGCGCAGAGCGGCGCGACGCCGACGAGTCCGAGCTCCGCCTCCTGCTCAGGCTTCGCTATCGCATTCGGAACGACCTTGGCCTGCCTGAGGATAGCTACGACGCGATGCTGGACGATGCCTAGGAGACGACTGGCTTGCCAGCTGCCTCCGGCACTCGCTCCGAGCTGACGCGCAGAGCGTCGGACGACTCGTCGAGGTCAACGAGTACCAGGTCCCCGTCGGCGATCTCGCCTGCGATGAGCCCGCGGGCCAGCTTGTCACCGATCGCCGACTGGATGAGGCGCCGCAGCGGGCGCGCGCCGTAGACCGGGTCAAATCCGGTTAGTGCCAGCCATTCTTTTGCTGCCGGAGTTACCTCAAGCGTCAGTCGCCGCCCGGAAAGGCGATTAGCCAGCCGCTGGACCTGCAGCTCCACGATTTCGGTCAGCTCATCGGTGGTGAGGGCGTCGAACACGATCACGTCATCGAGGCGGTTGAGGAACTCGGGCTTGAAAGTGGCGCGCACCACTGTCATGACCTTGTCCCTGGTGGCAGCGTCGTCCAGGCTCGGGTCAGCAATGTACTGGGAGCCGAGATTGGCGGTGAGAATGAGGATCGTGTTGCGGAAGTCCACAGTCCGGCCCTGGCCGTCAGTCAGCCGCCCGTCGTCGAGCACCTGCAGCAGGATGTCGAATACCTCAGGGTGGGCCTTCTCCACCTCATCGAGCAGCACCACGCAGTACGGCCGGCGCCGGACAGCCTCGGTGAGCTGGCCGCCCTCCTCGTAGCCGACGTAACCGGGGGGCGCGCCCACCAGCCGGGCAACCGAGTGGCGCTCGGAGTACTCGCTCATATCGATCCGGATGATCGCCCGCTCGTCATCAAACAGGAACTCGGCGAGCGCCTTGGCCAGTTCGGTCTTGCCGACGCCGGTCGGGCCGAGGAACAAGAACGAGCCTGACGGCCGGTCCGGGTCGGAAATACCTGCCCTGGACCTGCGGACTGCATCCGACACTGCCTGTACTGCTGTCCGCTGCCCGACAAGCCGGTGGCCCAGCTCGTCTTCCATGCGCAGCAGCTTGCCGGTCTCACCCTCCATCAGCCG
>DATMMA010000077.1:0-21197 GCA_035570295.1 Streptosporangiaceae bacterium | reverse complement strand
CGGCGCCGAGCTCGATCGACCTCGCCACCGTCTGCTGCTGATCCTCGAGGGACGTGCTCGTCAGATGGAAGTGCATCTGGTTCGGGCCGGCCTTCGCTCCGTAGCCCCGATCTGCTGAGTCAAAGGCCAGTCAGCGCACGTCCTTCGCGCCCGGAGTGATAGCAACCGTAGAGGCAGGGGACTTGCCACGCCAACCGGATAAGTCAGCCGGCCGCGCTGGCGAGCAGCCGGGCCAGCGCCATGTCCGATTCAGGAGCGGGGGCCCGTCTCTGTCGGAGCGGCTAGGAGTGAGGGTCGGGCCCTGGGTCACCGCCGGCGGCGCGGATGGCGAGCCTGGGAAGATAGGTGTTCCATGCGACCTGGTGTCCTTCGCGCAGCTCGGGGTTCGGCAGGTTCTCGTGCCGTAGCGTGAGACGAGTGCCGCTGCCTTCGCTGTCGAGAGTGACTGTGACCTGCGTGCTGCCCGGTGGCATGGCGCTGCCGGTGGTTGCCTCGCCCCGCTTGTGCTTGGTGCGCTGCGCCGCGTCCTCGCCAGCGAACCCCCAGCTGAAGACCACCTGGTGCGGCTGGTCGACGTGGACGAACTCTCCGGCAGCCTCGAACCCATCGGGCATGCGGATGCGGTAGACGCCACCGGGTACCGGTTCCAGCTTCGCTTCGCTGCCCATCCACTGCACGTAATGGGCTGGGTCGGTGAAGTACGGGAAGAGGTCTGCGGGTGCTGCCGGAACGTGCATGGTCACTTCGACGGGGGAGATCTCAGTCATGGCGTGCCCCTACCGTGTCGAGCCAGCTATCGAAACGTTCATCATGGCTGGCCAGCTCGCAGACCTCGACGGTGCCGCCATGGTTCAGCAGGGGGCAGCCACGAGCCAGCGCCACGGCTGCGTCTAGGCTGCCAGCCCGGATCAGCGAGTAGCCGCCTAGCGTCGTCTCGGCCGGGCTGGCGCCCAGTGCCGCGGCGGTGAACGCGGGATTGCCGCGGTCCTTGAGGCGAGCACCCAGCTTGAGCTGCCAGGTCGCCCAGGCATCAAAGGTATCGGCGGAGGGCACGTACTGCGCCGGTGCGCGGAACGTGAACAGGTAGGTGGACATCGGTGTCTCCATTCGGTCGTCGCTCAACGGGATAGACACCGGGCCGGCCGTCAACTGGGCGCATCCGCTGGAGGAGCACCTGACTTCATTTGTCACCTATGACAAGCGACTGGCGGACGCGGCTGAGGGTGCGGGGCTCAGGGTCGACATGCCTGCCCAGTAACGCAGGATGCAGCCGGGTTCGCTCGCACGACGGCGCCCGAGATCGGTGCTGCCGAGCTGTCAGGACTCTCGCTGATGCGATGCCAGCAAGGCGTGGAAGTCCTCACCTGGTGCTCCGGGCTCCGGGTCGGCATGCACTAGGGCGGCATTGAGCCGGGGCAGTGTGTGGAGTAGCTCGTGCTCAGCCATGACCGCAACGGCATGGCCCTGGACAGCGGAGCAATCAGACGAGATCACGATCTGGCACTCGGCGCGGAGCTGGTGGCCGATCCACCGCAACCGGACATCCCCGACGTCGAGGACGCCGGGAACGCCGCGAAGGGTGGTCTCAGCATGATCAACGAGGGCGGGATCGACGGCATCCATGAGCCGCCGGCAGATCTCGCGGGCGGCCTGGCGCAACACGGCCAGGATGGCGACCGTGATGATCAGGCCAACTGCCGGATCCGCCCACTGCCATCCGAGGGCTACCCCGCCTACGCCCAGCAGCACGGCCAGCGACGTGAGACCGTCGGTACGAGCGTGCAGTCCGTCTGCGACGAGAGCGGCCGAGCCGATGCTCCGGCCAACGCGGATGCGATATCCGGCAACCAGTTCGTTTCCGGCGAACCCGACGACGGCCGCGATCGCGACAGCGACCAGGTTAGTGACTCGGTGAGGGCTGGCCAGCCGTGATGCCGCCTCCCACGCGGCTGCCGCCGACGAGACCGCCATGAGCAAGACGATGATCACGCCGGCCAGATCTTCGGCGCGTCCGTAGCCGTAGGTGTACCGGCGAGTCGGGGGCCGCCGGCCGAGCACGAAGGCGACGGCAAGCGGAACGGCGGTCAGGGCGTCGGCAGTGTTGTGCAGTGCGTCGCCGAGTAGCGCTACCGAGCCCGAGAAGCTGACTACGACTGCCTGGATGGCCGCAGTGCACATCAGGACTGCCAGCGAGATCCACAGTGCCCGCATGCCCGCTGCGCTTGCTTCCATGGCGGCATCGACCTTCGCGGCAGCTTCATGCGAGTGCGGCCGCAGCACGTGCAAGATTCGAGCAGCTAGCCCGTCATGATGCTCATGACCGCGACCGCGCTGGTGCCGGACGTTGTCGTGGCTATGGCCGACGTGTGACTGGTCAGCCTCACGTTCGCCCTGCCGCCAGCGCGATTCGCTCATGTCACCCAGGATGCCCCGATGCTCGCATTGCAGCACATCGACAACGACTAACCGAATGCAGATGCGAGAGGAGTGCAGCAACGCAGGCTCAGGTGACGGGCGCCGTCCACGATGCATCCCAGGTGCGCGGGCCGACCATTCCGTCCTTTGCCAGCCCCTTCTCGGCCTGGAACTGCAGGCACACCGAGCGCGACTCCTGCCCGTACTTGCCGTCACGCGCGATCTGCCAGCCCCGATGCGACATCTGGTGTTGCCAGGTCATCACGACATTAGCGTCCTTGCCGCCGTAGTACCCCGAGTGGCAATGCGGATCAGCCGAGGGCATCCCCAGGTAGTCGTGCGGGCCGTAGGGCCACGGCTGCTTCGGCGCCTTCGGCCTGGGCTTAGGAGTGCTGGCGGTGAAGCCGAACATCCGCTCCAGGTCGGCGACGTCCATCCCGCCAGCAGAGTTGATGTCACAGGCGCCGAACGGCGGGGTCACGTAGGTGTCGGAGTACTGGTGGGCGAACTTGCCCGGGTAGGCCGGGTTGGATCCGTAGGCTGCGATCACCAACCTGATGCCGTGCGGCTTGGAAGGCCAGAGGGAGTCGAGATCGCCTGTGTTGCCGTACCCGGTGACCCGCTTGGGGCTGCCGAGCCAGCGGGCTAGTTCGTCGAACTGCGCGTTAACCGACGCTGACTGGTTGCCGGTGATCCTCCCGCCGTCGGACTCGACATCGATCATCACGGCCATCCGCTTATTCGGGCTGCCAACCATCGACTTCAGGACCTCGGCGCCGTTCACGCCCGGGCGGTAGAAGTAATACACCAGGTAGCCGAAGATCCGCCCGTCGGCGACCGCCTTGTCGGCCCACTTCCGGTTGACCGCAAAGTTCGCGTCGCGGTGCTCGCCGTCGTTGGACCGGAAGGAGAAGAACTTCCACGGGTAGGCATCGTCGACGGGGCGCTGAAACTCAGAGACGTCAGCCCACTGGGTATCGGTCACGGTGGCTCCTCCGGCCTGGTGTGTGCAGTGACAGGCGACGGGTCGCCTGGTATGCCTGAATCGCTAGATGCCAACTTCAGAAGGTGCGGGCCACGTCTCCGACCTCAGCGGGCGGCCCTTGAGGTCCATGAGCGTTGCGCCGCTGGCCGCCAGCGCCTGCCTTGACTGCCGGTAATGATGACCGCACAAAAGCAATTCCGCGGGCGCGTGGCGACCGTTATCCGGGATGACCGCGATCACGCTCGGTGGGGCATGACAACAGCAAGCTCTCTGCGAGTACCGGGCTGGCAGCTGGTGCGCCGCCCCAGACTCCGGTGTCGCGGGGCGCTCATCCGCGCCGCTTGCAGTTCGGCCGAGACGGCCAAAATAGCTAGGGTGCTGGAACCTCATCGACATACTTTGACTATCGCTCCGGCACGCGGGACCGTTGCAGGGCCGATCTCCTGAATCGGCGAGGACTATCGGTCCCAGGCCCGCTAACGTGCCCCGGCAGCTACGCGGCTGTTTCGATGCCGAACAACCGCAGGCCGTTAGCCCAGAGCACCTTCCGGAGCCAGTCATCGCCGAAGCCCAGCGACGCCAGCCCGCTGACCTGGGCTGCGAACTGGTGCGGGATGGTAGGGAAGTCCGAGCCGAACACGATCCGGTCGCCGAGTGCCCGCACGCGCTGGGCCAGATGCAATGGCGAAGGGCCGAGGTAAGGCGGGTCAGTGAACACCATGGCGGTGTCGAGCCACACGCCGTCGTAGCGCTCGGCAAGTCCGACGAACTCGTCATAGTCCGGCGCGCCAAGATGCGCGATTACCAGCCGAAGGCCAGGGAACCGGTCAAGCAGCCGCCGGACCGGAGCCGGGCCGCACCATTCCTCGTTTCCCGAGCCATCAGCAACTGCGCCCGCGTGCAGGATGATCGGGGTACCCGCATCCTGAAGTAGTGCCCAGGCCCCGGATAGCAGCGGATCCGTAGCGTCGAATCCGCCGACCTGCAGGTGCACCTTGATGGCGCGGCCGCCTGCGTCTAGGCAGCGCCTGGTCTCCTCGGCCACGCCGGGCTCAGGGTAGATCGTGAACGTCGGGATGACCGCCGGAACCGCGGATGCAAGGCCGAGCGTGTGGTCATTGAGGAACGACAGCATTCCCGGACGGTGGGCATACGCCAGAGCAGTGTGATGTCGGACACAAAGCCCGGCCAGGACGGCTAGCCGATCTTCGGCCGGTGCCCGGTAGGTCACCGGCCACGGTGGCGTCAGCCCGTCAAACCAGCGCCACACCGCAGCCTGGAGGCCGTCAGGCAGGAAATGGACGTGCGCGTCAACGATCCCTGGGACGCCAAGTGCAGCCAGGAAGCCGGGGATCTCGTCGTCGGTCATCGCGAGCAGGTTAGCGCGCGGCAGCGCAGCAGCCAGCCAGACAAGCAGGCGAGGGGCTATCAAGCAGGGGCAGCGCACTGAGCCAGGCGTCAGCAATGCCAGAGGCATCATCCAGGGAACCTGCAGGCCGACCGAATACTCTTCGTAGTACCCACCTCAGGTTGGGCTGAGCAGGAAGGATCGAGGCCGTGCCAGACAACGTCAGCATCGCCTACCGCGGGGCGAACTTCGCCATCGGACAGGGGCCGCAGTTCTACGGGATCTGGCATGCCGCGGCGCCACAGAATGCGCCGCTTGAGTGGTGGCCGCTCACCCCAGAGGGCTGGACGGGCGCTTGGTCCAGGTTCGCGTCGGTCGAGGTGCCCGGCACCATCACGCCGGCTGGCGCGACGTCGGCGCCGGCGGAGACCACCCCGGCATCGGCTGGCGCGACCCCGGCAGCCTCTGAGACCTCTTCGGCGACGGGAACGCCCGCACCAGCGGACGCGACCGAGTCGCCGGCCGCAGTAGCGAGCGGCCTGCCCGACCCGCATGCGGGCGAGGACGCTATTGACCCGCAGTATGGTCAGGTGGTCGAGCGTCCGGCCAGTCCAGCCCGGAGGCTGCGAAACTCTCGCATCGCAGCTGCACTGCTAGCCGTGGGGGTCCTTCTCGGGGTCATCGGCCTGTTCCCCACCTATTTCGCCGGCGTCAGCCTGGCGGCGCAATCGGTCGAGCTGGTGCCGCACCTTATCTATCTCGCCGCGTGGGCCGGAAGTGCTGTGCTCATCCTGTTCGGCGGCGTCCGCCGCCAGGCCGGGGCGCTGCTCGGCACTGGTGTGAGCGCGGTCACGCTGGGCTTGTTCTTCGCTGACCTCGGCACGCCCATCGCGGACGGCGCGAACCTCTTGGGCGCCGGCCTGATCTTGTCGATCATCGGCTGGTTCGCCTGCGCCGCCGGGGCTGTGTTGGCCTTCGCCGCCTCGGGGCTAACCCTCCGAGGCCGGCCAGCTGGCAGCCAGCGCACGAGGCTAGCCAGTCACGAGATCGTTCCCACTGTCGTGATTATTCTCGCGGCGATCGGCGCCGCGGTCGCGTTCTGGCCCGCCTGGGACAGCTACCTGCTGCAGACCGCATTCGGCACCTCGATTAGGGAGACCCTGGGGAACGCGTTCCAGAACCCGGGAGCGGTGATCGTTGGCGACGTTGCCGTGATGGTGCTGCTGGTCGCCACTGTGGTGGCGGCGGCGCTGTGGCGGCCCATCCGGCTAGGGGCTGCGCTTGCCGTGGGCGCCATAATCCCGATGGTGGCTCAGGCCATCTCGGCCATGGTGCAGGTGTCGCAGCCTACCTCGCCGCAGCAGCTCAACATCTCGCCGGCGCAGGCCAGCGAGGTCGGACTCAAGATCACCAGTGGGCTGACCCCGATGTTCTGGGTGTTCTGCGCGTTCCTCGGCACGCTCATCCTGTTGTGCATCTGGATGCTGCTCACCATCGAATCGCCGCCTGACCGGGCCCAGTTCTACCCCGGCCCGCCGTACCAGGGCCTGCCGTACCAGGGCCTGCCGTACCAGGGCCAGCCCTACTGGAGCGGCACCGCCGTCCCGTCCGACGCCGCACAGCCGCCCGCTGGCAGTCCAGGCGTGCCGTCACATCCTGCGCCACAGCAGTAACAGGGCCACGGGTTCCACCATGATCCGGGAGCGCTATGCATGTGGGAGCATGCATAACTCTCCCGGATCATGAAAAACTTGCGCTGTCGGCTTTCCGCGCGACGACTATGTCGCGCACGATCGCCTGGTCTACCCGATGCCTGAAGCGCAGGTATGGCGGCGAATCGACTGGCTCGAGCCCGGCCGAAGCCAGCACGGCGGCGGCCTCAGCGCGCGGCGCCACCAGCGTGTTCCAGGCAATGCCAATAGCGCCGCCAGGACGCAGCAACGTTGCCCACACCGGTACGGCGGCAGCCAGCAAGTCCTGCGGCCGGCGCGCCAGACCGCTCGCTGCTGATCTGCTGCCGTGCTGGACGCCGTAAGGCGCGTCGGTCACCACCAGGTCGATGGTGGCCGGCCGGAAGAACTCACCAGCTCTGGCCGTATCCGCGCAAACCACGTCGAGTTGCTGCGTCTGGCCTGCCTTCTGCTCGTCCTTTGACGCTGCCAGGCTGACGTGCAACCGACGGCCCGCAACCTTGCCCTCCCGCCGCACCGGGCCGTCATAGCTGACCTTGTGCTTGATCCGCTTGCGCGTCAGCCAGGTCTTGATGAACGCGCGGTACGCGTCAAAATCCTTGCGGTCCTCGTCGATGCCGGCCGCGTCGTAGCCGTACATGAGTGCCTGGTTCAGGGTCGTTCCCCGCCCGCATAGCGGGTCGAGAACGGTCAGCTTCCGGCTCAGCATGCCCGGCGCGAACGCCGACGCGAGCAGCGTGACGTTCAGCAGCAGCTTGGTGAACTGCTCGTTCGTCTTGCCCTGGTACTTCTGGATGGTGATCAGGTCATCGTCGTAGTGGTCCAGCCTTCCCAGCTCCACCGGCCTGAGAAGCTCCCCGGTCACCTCGAACAGCGCGTAAAGCGACGAGATATTAGCCAGGAACGCGCAGTCCTCGGGCCGCAGCCGGTCCGCCTCGAACTCCACATACGGCACGCCGCCACGCCGGGTCACCTCGGCCGCCGACAAAGCGCCGCCGAGCACCGAGTCGCTGAACGCTGCGAGCTCGGCCACTGTCAGGCTGGCAGCCGCCCCGGCGTAGACGCGGTTAGCTGCCGGCAGGATCAGCAGCGCGTACCGGCTCATGTGCTCCCTCCGGCGCTCCGGGACCGGTGCGGACCAGGCTGATGCTATTGGCTTGCCGGAACGAGGTTGACTCCGTACCTGGGTACGGCCGGTACGGTGCAGCCATGAGCGGGATGACGATCGGGAAACTGGCCGCAGCCGAGGGCGTCGGTGTGGAGACCGTACGGTTCTATCAGCGCCGTGGCCTGCTGTCGCAGCCTGAGCGGCGCGGCTCGGGCTACCGCGAGTACACCGATGCCGACCGGTCGCGGCTGGTGTTCATCCGGCGGGCCAGACGCCTCGGCTTCACTCTCGGTGAGATAGCCGAGTTGCTCGGTCCGGCCGAGGCACAGTCGGCTACGGAGATCCAGACGGCAGCGCAGGCAAAGCTCGCCGCGATCGATGAGCAGGTCAGGGAGCTCATGCGGCAGCGCTGCAGGCTCCGCCAGCTCATCCGCGTGTGCGAGCACGGAGACGGCAAGCAGTGCGCTGCGCTCCAGCTGCCCGACGCGGTAGCGACTTAGCGTAACGATCCCGCTGTCGTCAGACCAACGAGGAGGAAGTAAATGAGCAGCGCACGAGTCGTGACCGATGACAGCTTCGAGGCCGAAGTGCTGGCCAGCGAGACACCCGTCATCGTGGAGTTCTGGGCCGAATGGTGCGGGCCGTGCCGGATGGTCGCGCCGGTGCTGGAATCGATTGCGGAGGACTACGCGGGCCGGGTCGGCCTGGTAAAGATCAACTCGGACGAGAACCCGCTAACTGTGACGGCTTACGGGATCCTGCACGTGCCGACGATCTGCGTCTTCTCCGGCGGGGAAGTGGTCAGGCAGGTAATCGGAGCCAAGTCCAAGGCTGCGCTGCTGCGCGACTTCGCCGACGTTCTGACGCCCTCGGTCGTCTGAAGCTGCGCGCCCACCTTGATCGATGTGACTTGGCTGTTGCTATAGCAACAGCCAAGTCACATTCACCTGAGGCGAACGGCCCGGGCCGGGACCGTCAGCTTCCGGGAGCATCAGCTGCAGCGGGCTCGGGCGCGCGCTGGCGGCTCGCGGTGCAGTACCCCTGAGGTCCGGAACAGGAACTCGGCGTAGGTCTCTGGAGGCGTGTCCGGATCGAACCGGAAGCGGTCGGGAGCGGTGAGGATTTCGGCCAACCTGTGCTGAGCGTAGGCCCAGTCAGACAGGAAACCGGAAACCGCGCTGACGAGATGCCGGATGGCAGATGAGTGGCAGGCTGCGGTGTCCATGACCACTAGCCTGGCCGGCTCCCGCGACGCCCAACAGTGGCAGTAAAGACAGTCAACCGCTATATCCTGCCAGCCTTATGCGGCATGATGAACCCATGCTGAAGAACGTGGCCGCCGTGGTGCTCGATGGCTTCGAGCCGTTCGAGCTCGGCGTGCTGTGCGAGGTATTCGGGACTGACCGGACCGACGAGGGATTGCCGGGCTACGACTTCGCGGTCGCCGCCGGAGAGGACGGTCCGCTCCGGTCCGATGCCGGATTCGCCCTGCAGACTGAGTTCGGCCTGGAAAGACTTGAGACGGCCGACCTGATTGCGGTGCCCGCCACCAGCGATGCACGCTGCATGCGCGGCGACTGGCCCGAGCCCCTACTCGCGGCACTGCGCCGCGCCATCGACCGGAACGCCTGCGTCCTCAGTGTCTGTACCGGGGCGTTCGTGCTGGGCGCAGCGGGACTACTCGATGGCCGCAGCTGCACGACACACTGGCGCCATGCCGCAAGGCTGGCCCGGATCTACCCAGCGGCCAAGGTGGACCCGTCGGTGCTGTACGTAGACGACGAGACAGTCGTCACCAGTGCCGGGACCGCGGCCGGCATCGACGCCTGCCTGTATCTGGTCCGCAAGGAACAAGGCAGCCGGGTCGCCAATGCCATTGCCCGCCGGATGGTCGTGCCGCCGCACCGGGACGGCGGCCAGGCCCAGTACGTCGAGCGTCCGGTTGCCGAACCAGACTGCGACACCCTCGGCGAGGTCATCCAATGGATGCAGCACAACCTGAGCCGCGCCGTGACCGTAGAGGAGCTAGCCAGCCTGGCTGCGATGTCCCCGCGCACGTTCGCGCGGCGGTTCGTCCAGGAAACCGGAACGACGCCGCAACGCTGGCTGACCGGCCAGCGGATCCTGCTGGCCCAGCAACTGCTTGAGGAGACCGACGAGATCGTAGACGTGATCGCGGAACGAGCCGGTTTCGGGAACGCGGTCACGCTCCGCCATCACTTCCGCGTCTGGCGTGCAACCACACCGAACGCATACCGGCGGACGTTCCGTGAGTTAGTGCCTGGACGGCAAGCGCGATCCGGGCAGTCGGGCGGCTTAGTCCGTCCGGATCCGCCAGGCCGGCTCGATGCCATCCGGGACCGTCGCTCGGCGCGCTGAGAGTCCGCGCATGCCACTGGCCGAGCGCCAACGCCAGGTTGCGGCGCGGCCGCCGCGGTCACCGGGGAGGCCGGGCGGCTGCTGGGCGCCACCCGATGCCAGGTGCCTGGCGGTCCGGCACCTCCCGGCTGCTGGCCAGCGGGCAGCACCTGCGAGTACGCCAGCCATCGCCGTCGCGGTGCAGGCTGGCTCGGTCGCGCGTGTTCCAGTCCGCATTGGCCAGCGGCGCAGGTGCAAACCCGCTAGCGGGCCGCAGCGGATCCTGCGGTGGCCGCCATGCGTGCCCTGATCTTGCCGGGAAGCAGCTCGCCGGCGGCGCGAGCGTTTCGCAGGGCGGCCGCCCACCAGGCTAGGTCCTCGAGCAGGATTTGCAGGCTGACCTCTGTTGCAGCGTCCGCTGGCTCGCGGTCCTCGGTGAACGCCTTCTCGACGAAAGGCAGGACCACTGTGCTGCGCAGTGGCACGGCCTCCACCTCGACCGCGATCTGAATGAGGTGCTCGATCGCACGGATGCCTCCACCGATGCCGCCGCTGTAGCCCACCATCGCCATCGGCTTGTTGCGGAAGGCGAACGAGACGAACACGCTGTCGATCGCGTTCTTTAGCTCGCCTGGCACGCTGTGGTTGTACTCCGGCGTGATCACAAGATAAGCGTCTGCCTCGGCGATCTTGCGGTTCCACTTGCGCACGGCCGGGTCGGAGTACGACGGGTCAGTCGGGTCGCCGATGCTGCCCGCGTGCTCGCCGAACATCGGAAGCGGCCAGTCGCGGAGATCGATCACCTCCGTGTCGAACGCCTCATGCAGCGCCTGGCCGGTCACCCAGCGCACGACCTTGTCCGCCGCCCTGGCGGGCCGGGTGCTGCCGACGATGACCTGAAGCTTCATCTGATCCTTCCTTACTAGTATCCGGGCCGCGCTACCGGGCGGCGGCGGTCTTGACGAACCGGGCGACGACGCTGACGTGCGCCTTTCCCTTGATCATGCCGAGCTGATTCCAGCTCATGCCGAAGTCGGCCCGGTCGATATCTGCGTCGGCCGTGAGGGTGATCGCGTCGCCGGTTGCCTCGCTGATCCGGGCGCTCAGCGTCAGGGGCCGCTTCTGGCCTGCTACGGTGAGCGTCCCGGTGGTAGTCACGCTTTCCGCTCCTTGCCTGGCGGCCTGCGGCAGCTCGACCACGATCTGCGGGTGGTCGCCGGCGTTGAAGAAGTCCTTGGACCGCAGGTGCTCGTCGCGCTTGGAATTTTTCGTGTTGATCGATGCCGCGTCTATCTCGAGGCGGCCGCGCCCGGATCCGTCCGCCAGGATCTCCGCCGATCCGCTCAGCTTGGTGAAGGAACCGCGTACGGTGCCCATCCCCCAGAAGGTTTTGTGGGCGATCGAGACGGCCGATGCGGCCGGATCCAGCTGGAAGCTTGCCGGGCCCGCGTACGCTGTCGCGGCTTCGCTGGCCTGGTTACTGTTGGGAGTCGTCATGGCTGTCAGCCCTCTGCTCGCCGGGAAAAGTAATTTAACTTTGAACGATCACTGCGGTAATAATACCTGGCCCGATAATCGTGTCAACCGGAGCATCCGAGTACGCTGTCGGCATGAGCACGGTCGGACCCGAGGCGGAGGCGGCGCATCCCCCGGATGACGCCACCGGTCACGGCGACGGCGAGATTTCCGGCGCTGCGGATCTGGCCGGTCTGACCGAGCCGGAGAGCGATGCGGTGCTGGTCGCGCAGACAGCGCGGTTCACCACGAGCTTCCTGCGCTGGATGGAAACGCGCTCCTGCGGCGGGCTGAATTACGCACGGCTGCGGCTGCTTCAGGCACTGCATTGCGGCGGGCCCGCCATCATGCGGGATCTCGGTACGCAGCTCGGGACCTCTCCGCGCAACATGACGGCAATTGTCGATGCGCTCGAGGATGCGCATCTCGTCGTGCGCCGCCGGCACCCCACCGACCGTCGGGCAACGATCATCGAACTGTCTCCCGAGGGGGCTCGCGAGGCGGAGCAGGAACTCGGCCCGCGGATCAGCGCGATGTCTGAGATCTTCGCCGACCTTTCGCCTGCTGAACGGAAGCAGTTCTCGTCCATACTCGGCAAGCTCACCCGCGCGATCAATTACCGGCGGGGCGGGTGCTAGCGGCCTGCCCCCGCGCTAGCCGACCGCGTGGATGCCTGCCGACCGGTGCCGGTAGACGAAGAAGACCCGGTCTGACTCATCGCTGACCGGGCTCCCGTCCAGGCTTGCTTCCTCAAGTAGCTCAAACCGGCCCGCGAGCGCCGCGCGGATGTGCATCAGCGGTACGCCAAGCTCGTAAATGCGCTCGTCATGCAGCCGGTAGATGTCGTCGTGCCGTCGCTCGAAGATCCTGGTTTGCCAGAGCGACAGCCCCTCAGCCGCAGACCGCACCGTCATCACCACCACGTTCCCGTCGAACTCGTCCAGGTACGGCGGCGCGCCGTCGAGGCGGTGCAGCCGGCCCGCCGTGTTCACGTCAAAGATGAACAGGCCGCCGTCCGCCAGGTGCTCGTGCACGCAACTAAACACCGTCAGCCAGCCGGCGAACGACTGCACGTGATTGAGCGTGTCGAACATGCAGATGATCACGTCGAACCGGTCCGGGAGGCTGAACGCCGTCATGTCCCCGAGCACCAGCCGCGCCGCGGGCGCGGTCTGCTCGGCGACCGCCAGCATGTCCGGCGACCCGTCGATGCCGGTGACCGACAGCCGGGGCGAGAGGCCCGCGAGCAGCGCTCCAGTACCGCAGCCAAGCTCGAGCAGCGATCGCGCGCCAGGCAGGTGCCTGCTGATATAGGCCTGCAACCGGCCGATCTCCTCAGTCCGGTCACCCATGATGCGGTCGTAGAACCGGGCGAAACCCGTGTAGTCGGTCACATCGCCATCGTGCCCGATCTACCTGGTAACGCGGTGGGTCAGGGCTGGCCCAGGGCCGAGGCCAGGCTGTCGAACTGACCGGGCCATACTTGCAAAAATGCTCTCTGAGCAGGCAAAAGGCCTCACGCTAGACTCCTTAGCATGGCTGCCCTAGCGGGGCGAACCCAAGATGACCAGATCACCGGGGAGCAGGCAGCACTGCGGCGGGTGGCCATGCTTGTCGCGCGCGGGACGCCCCCTTCTGAGGTGTTCGGCGCGGTCGCTGCGGAGGTCGGCCAGCTGCTGGGGGCCGACTTCACTTACCTCAGCCGGTATGGTCCGGACGACTCGGTCACCGTCGTCGGCGTCTGGACCAGGACCGGCGACCCGGGGGTTCTTTCCGCCGGAAGCCGGTGGGGCATCAAGGGCTGGAACCTGCACGCGATCGTGTTCCAGACCCGCCGTCCGGCCCGGATCGACGACTACACCGCCACCTCGGGGGCGGTCGCCGAGGCAGCCCGCGAGGCCGGTCTGCGCTCGGCGGTAGGCGTGCCGATCAGCGCTGAAGGCCGTCTGTGGGGCACGATCGTCGTCGGGTCGAGGCGGCAGGAGCCGCTGCCCGCGGGCACCGAGGCTCGGCTGGCCGGGTTCATCGAGCTAGCCGCGACCGCGATTAGCAATACCCAGGCGCGCGTGGAACTGCGCGGCTTCGCGGACGAACAGGCGGCGCTGCGGCGGGTGGCGACGCTGGTGGCGCGGCTGGCACCGCCGGAGGAAGTGTTCGCCGCGATCACTGAGGAAGCCGGGCAGTTGCTGGGCGCCCGTCGCGCGGTCTTGAGCCGGTACGACCCCGGCGGCGCGTTCGTCGTCGCGTCGTGGAGTAACAGCGGCGTGGCCTTCCCTGTCGGCACCATGTGGACCATCGGCGGGGACAACCTGCACACGATGGTGTTCGAGGGTCATCGGCCAGCGCGGATGGACGACTTCACAGGCGGCACTGGCCCGGCCGCCGAGGCGCGCGAGATAGGTGTGCGTTCGGGAGTCGGCGTACCGATCAGCGCCGGCGGGCGGCTCTGGGGCGTCATGATCGTGTCCTCCACTCAGCAGATGCCTGCTGATACGCAGGGCAGGCTGGCCGGGTTCACCGAACTGGCGACCACTGCGATCGTCAACGCCGAGAGCCAGGCGGCGCTGGCGGCCTCCCGGGCGCGGATCGTGGTCACCGCCGACCAGACCAGGCGCCGGATCGAGCGTGACCTGCACGACGGCGCCCAGCAGCGCCTGGTGTCCCTTGCGCTGCGCCTGCGCGACGCGCAGGCGTCGGTGCCAGCCGGGGCCGGGGAACTCGCAGAGCAGCTGGATGGCGCGGTCAACGACGTGATCGATGTGCTGAACGAATTGCGGGAGACCGCCCGCGGCCTCCACCCGGGCATCCTTGCCCAGGGCGGCCTGCGTACGGCGCTCGCCGCGCTGGCCCGCCGCTCCACGGTCCCGGTCAGCCTGGATGTTCAGGTCGCGGGGCGGCTGCCCGAACAGTCTGAGATGGCCGCCTACTACGTAGTAGCGGAGGCACTGACCAACGCTGCCAAGCACGCGCACGCCACATTCGTCGACGTCCAAGTGGATGCCGACGACGACATGCTGCGTGTGCGCGTCCGCGACGACGGGCTTGGCGGCGCCGGCTTCGGACACGGCTCGGGCCTGATCGGACTCAGGGACCGAGCCGAAGCGCTCGGCGGCCAGATGCGGCTGGACAGCCCGCCTGGAGCGGGCACCGATCTGGCAGTCACCCTTCCCCTCGGCAGCCCCGGCGAGTCAGGCCTGCGAACCTGACCTAGCCCAGTCGTTAGCTGGCACAGCCGTCAGCCATAGCCAGCGCCGCGGTCACCCGGTCCAGTCTTCGGCGAGCACTGTCCACCGCTCGTGGTCGCGCCACTCGCCGTCGACCATGAGGTACCTGGGCGAGAAGCCTTCACGCTGGAAGCCGAGCCGCTGTACTAGCCGCAGCGAGCGGAGGTTGTCCGGCTGGATATTCGCCTCGAGCCGGTGCAAGCCCAGGCTGGTGAACGCGTCGTTGACGACCGCACGCAGGCCCGCTGTCATGAGGCCGCGGCCTGCGTGGGTGGCGAACGCCGCGTAGCCAAGGTGACCGGACCGGAACGCGCCCCGGACGATGTTGTTGATGTTGACATAGCCGACCAGCGCGCCGCACTCCGCGTGCCGGATCAGGTAACTGCCCTGTTCTTCGCGGGCGGCACGGCCAAGGAATGCGAGGTAACGCTCAGCGCTGTCCGGCGCGGATACCCAGGGGTGCTGCAACGACGAGCTAGCTCGCGCCGCCGCGATGAACTCCTCGGCATCCGCGGCGGACGGGGCAGACAAGCTCACGGCTGGGCTCATCCCGCAAGTCTGACGATGCCCGGTCACCGGGTGAGCCTGTCCGGGTCGAAGCCAACGGCGAGAGCCCGCAACGCCTCGTCCAGATAGACCGTGAGGTCGGCGTCGGCGCGTTCTGCCCAGCGCTCATAGGCCGACCGGCAGACCGCGAGCGTGGCACGCCCGATCGCGAGCGGATAGAGCGAGCCGGTCGGGAGGTCTAGCCGCCCGGCGGCGAACGCACTGACGGTCCGCTCCCAGGCGTCATAATGCTGGGCGGCGCTGGCCTGCAGGGCGGGCACAGAACCGATCAGGTTCATTCGGATCCGCAGTTCCGGTACGTCCTCGGCGCGGTACCGGTTCACTCCGACCACCGCCTGCCGGATCGCCTCCATCATCGGTGTCCCGGCCGGGATGGCACTGAATGCCGCGCGCAGCGCCAGAACCTCGCCGTCAAAGGCGTGCCACAGAACGTCGGCCTTGGAGTCGAAATACCTGAAGAACGTTCTCTTGCTGACTCCGGCGGCGGCGGCGATCCGCTCGACCGTGGTGTCGTCGAAGCCGTCCTCGGTAAACATGCGCAGTGAGATGAGCTCGAGCTCGCGTGCGCTGGTACCGGGCGGACGTCCCCGGCGCCCGGCTGGCGGGTGGTCGGCAACTCGCATCTACCTTGCTGCTCCCGTGCCTCTGCTGGCCCGTCGTTTGCTGCCCCGTTGTTTGCTGCCCCGCTTGGTCTTGATTTCGTCACCCGATGACGATTAACGTTACCCCTATTCGTCACGCGGTGCCGAAACTATCCATACCAGGTAACCGGAGAGAACGACATGCCAGACAGCGCTACTGAACTTCTCGAGCCGCCGGCCGCGGAGATCACCGACGACGAGATCACTGCCACCGAAGCGAACGAGGTCATCGCGGCTGACCTGCTGGTCGAGGAAATCTCCATCGACGGCATGTGCGGTGTCTACTAACCGCCAAACTGCCGTCAGTACGCCAGGGACGGCCGCCGGCGGCAAGGCCGCCGCAGAAATCGGCGCGTTCGATCTGGACGCGGCATGGCGGCTGCATCCCCAGGTCTCGGTCCGGCCGGAACGCTTCGGCGCGCTCCTCTATCACTTCGGCACCAGGCGGCTGTCGTTTCTCAAGAGTCCCGCGCTGCTGACCGTCGTCAGAGCGCTGGACACGGAGCCGACCGCCCGTGCCGCCTGTGCCTGCGCTGGCATCGGACCAGCTGAGCTGCCGGCCTACGCCAGGGCTCTGGCGACCCTCGCTGCAAGCCAGATGATCTGCGGGAGGACCGCTGCATGACTGTGACCGCCGCGCCTCTCATCGAGCACTTCAGGTTCGGCCTGGACGCGCCGATCTGCCTTACCTGGGAGCTCACCTACGCCTGCAACCTGTCCTGCGTGCACTGCCTGTCCAGCTCAGGCCGGCGGGACCCGGGCGAGCTGAGCACCGCCGAGTGCAAGCGCGTCATCGACGAGCTTGAGCGGATGCAGGTCTTCTACGTCAACATCGGCGGCGGCGAGCCGACCGTCCGGCCCGACTTCTGGGAACTGGTGGACTACGCGACCTCGCATCACGTTGGGGTGAAGTTCTCCACTAACGGCCTGCGGATCACTCCCGAGGTGGCCAGGAAGCTGGCCAGCAGTGACTACATCGATGTGCAGATCTCCCTGGACGGTGCGACTGCCGAGGTCAACGACGCGGTGCGCGGCCGGGGTTCATTCGACCTGGCGATCCGAGCTATGCGGAATCTTGCCGCTGCCGGTTTCGCTGGCTTCAAGATTTCCGTGGTCATGACCCGGCACAACGTGTCCCAGCTTGACGCGTTCAAGGCTCTCGCGGACTCGTTCGGAGCGCAGCTGCGGATCACCAGGCTGCGGCCATCTGGCCGCGGTGCCGATGTCTGGGACGAGCTGCATCCGACCGCAGGCCAGCAGCGTG
This sequence comes from Streptosporangiaceae bacterium, assembly GCA_035570295.1. Classification (GTDB taxonomy): domain Bacteria; phylum Actinomycetota; class Actinomycetes; order Streptosporangiales; family Streptosporangiaceae; genus JAJYUU01. The sequence goes on along the minus strand of DATMMA010000077.1, from coordinate 4,081 downwards.
AACTGTATGACTGGCTGGTCGCTCACGGCGAGAACGTGCTGACCGGGGACTCGTTCTTCCACCTCGCCGGATACGGCCAGGAGTTGCCCGGTCTCAACATGTGCGGTGCAGGGCGAGTGGTCTGCCTGATCGACCCTGTCGGGGACGTGTACGCCTGCCCGTTCGCCATCCACGACGCATTCTTGGCCGGGAACGTCCGCGACACCGGCGGGTTCGCTGAGGTATGGCGGAACTCGGCGCTTTTCACCGACCTGCGTCGTCCGCAGTCCGGTGGTGCCTGCACCTCCTGCTCGGCCTTCGATGCCTGCCAGGGCGGGTGCATGGCGGCCAAATTCTTCACCGGGCTGCCGCTGGACGGGCCGGACCCTGAATGCGTGCGCGGCTTCGGTGAAGCGGCCCTCGCAGCGGCTGACGCCGGGGCGGCGCCGCGGCCGGCCGGCGACCACTCTCACCGGGGCGCGCCACGGCAAGGACAGCCATCACGGGGCAGGCAGGCCGTGCCGGTCTCGATCGGGCCGCGCCCCGCGCAGCTAGCACCCGGTGCACCGTCGGCCGCGGACCGGCGCAGCGTGCCCGACCGCGCTTGCGATCAGAGCCCGCTGGCAGGATTCACCGGATTCGCGCAGACAGCTGAGCGGTAACGACATGGCCCCAGCTCATCACGCAGGGTCGGCCGGGTTCACCTCGCCAGCGCCCAGGACGAAATGAGCAGCGCGATGGCGGGGCGAGTAGCTCTCGTCACCGGAGCGGCTCGCGGCATCGGTGCGGCGACGGTGCGAGCGCTAGCCGCCGACGGCTGGTCGGTCATTGCCGTGGACCGCGCCGAGGATGACGCGGCCATTCCGTACCGGCTCGCCACTAAAACAGAGCTAGACACGGTAGTCGCCGAGGCGGCTGGGCTAGCCGGCAGGGCTGACCGGATCGCTTCCTTCGTTGCCGACGTCCGCGATACTGACGCGCTGGCCGCCGCGGTCGCGACCGCCGAGTCTCGCTGGGGTGGGCTCGACGCGGCCATCGGCTGCGCGGGCGTCATCGCAGGGGGTCTGCCGCAGTGGGAGGTCCCGCTGGATCGAGAGCGGGCCGTGCTCGACGTCGACCTCGGCGGCGTGCTGAACCTCGCCAGGGCGGCAGTACCCGCGCTGCTGCGTCGGCCCGAGCCGCGCAGTGGCAGGTTCCTCGCGGTAGCGTCAGCCGCCGCAACCCGCGGGCTCCCGATGCTGGCGGCCTACTGCGCCGCGAAGGCTGGCGTGGCCGGCCTGATCCGTGCCCTGGCTGTCGAGCTCGGCCGCACCGGCGTGACAGCGAACGCCGTCAGCCCTGGCTCTACCGACACGCCGATCCTGGCGGCCAGCGCTCAGCTCTACGATCTGGCCAGCCCGCAGGACTTCGCCGCAAATCAGCCGGCCGGCCGGCTGCTCGCGCCAGATGAGATCGCCGCGGTGCTCGCGTTCCTGGCTGGACCTGGCAGCAGCGGCATGACCGGGGCCGTCGTGCCGGTGGATGGCGGCCTGGCGCTGTGAGGCCCGCGACAGTCGCCCGCGCTGACGGCGTCGCTGCGCTGCCGTCGGGCCTGAGAGTCGAGCTTGACCAGGACACGAAGCGGCTCGGCGACGGCTCGCTGTTCGGTGGCTCACCTGCCAGGGTGATGCGCCTGACCCCGGCAGGAACGGCGGCGCTCGCCGAACTGCAGGCGGGACCGGTCCGGTCGGCGGCGGCCGGCCAACTCGCGCGGCGGCTCACCGACGCCGGACTTGCACACCCAGTGCCCGCAGACACCGTGCTTGCAGACACAGTCGTTGCAGACGCAGGGACCGCAGACACAGGGCTTGCAGACACGCGCCGGGCAGACCCTGCCGTCACGACTGGCTCCGGATGCCGGAGCGGCGACCAGCACGGCACTGCAACCGTGACGGTCATCATCCCGGTCCGGGATCGGCCCGCCATGCTGGAGCGCTGTCTGGCCGCAGCCGGTACCCGGTTCCCTGTGGTCGTGATCGATGACGGCTCGGCTGACCCGGACGCCATCGCGGCGATCGCGGCCCAGCACAGCGCGGCCGTCCGGCGGCGGTCAGCTAATGGCGGTCCCGCTGCAGCGCGCAACACCGGGTTGGCCGGGGTAGGCACGGACCTCATCGCGTTCCTGGACAGCGACTGCGTGCCGCCGTCTGGCTGGGTGGACAAGCTGGCCGGGCACTTCGCCGACCCGCTAGTAGGCGCCGTCGCGCCGCGGATCGTCCCGATCAGCAGTCCCGCCTCACGCGAGGTAGGCGGCCGCCCGCCCGCCGCCAGGTACGCAGCAGCGTGCGGAAGCCTGGACCTCGGCCCGCGTCCGGCCAGGGTGCTGCCGAACAGCCGCGTCGCATATGTGCCGACCGCGGCGCTGGTAGTGCGCCGTAGCGCGCTGGACAGCCTCGCTGCCGGACGGCCCCCATTCGACTCTGCGCTGCGCTACGGCGAGGACGTCGACCTGATCTGGCGGTTGCACGAAGCAGGCTGGCGGATCAGGTACGAGCCATCCGTGCAGGTGGCGCACGACGAGCCGGTGAGCTTGGCGGGCCTGCTGGAGCGCCGCTTCCGGTATGGCACTTCGGCGGCTCCGCTGGCGCGCCGCCACCGCGCCAACATGGCTCCGCTTGTCCTGCACCCGTGGCCTGCCGTTACCGCCGCCGCACTGCTGGCGCGCCGTCCTGTTGCCGCGGCAGCGGGGCTGGCCGGAGCCTGGTTCGACGTGACAACGGCGCTCCGCCGGGTCGGCGTTCCGGCCGACGGGACCCCCGCGGCGACGGTAACCGCGGTAAGGCAGACGTGGCTAGGCATCGGCCGCTACGCCACCCAGTTCGGTGTGCCCGCGGTCGCGCTCGCGTTGGCAAGGCCTGGCGGGAAGTCCGCTGCCCGCCGCTGGGGCCGCCGGGCCGCCGCTGCAAGCTTGCTGCTCGGCCCGGCACTTAATGCGTATGCCGAATGCAAGCCCGACCTGGACCCGGTCCGGTTCACCCTCGCCCGAATTGCCGACGACATCTGCTACGGCGCCGGTGTCTGGGCCGGCTGCCTGCGGGAGCGAACCCTGGTGCCGGTAAGGCCGGTGATCGCCTGGCGGCCGCTACGGCTCAGCGGGTACCGCGGCAACGGAAAGGACTGAAGCCACATGGGAAACGCCTGGTTTGAGTCGGTCGCCGAGGCGCAGCGGCGCGCCCGCAAACGACTGCCCGCCTCTGTCTATGCTGCGCTGCTGGCAGGCGCGGAACGCGGCCAGACCCTGGAAGACAACGTCCGTGCCTTCTCGGAACTGGGCCTCGCGCCGCATGTGGCCGGGAATCCTGCCCAGCGCGACCTGGCGACTACCGTGCTGGGCCAGCCCGTATCGCTGCCGGTGATCATCTCGCCGACTGGGGTCCAGGCGGTGCACCCCGACGGCGAAGTGGCCGTGGCGCGCGCGGCGGCGGCACGCGGCACCGCGATGGGACTGAGCTCGTTTGCCAGCAAGCCCGTCGAGGACGTGGTTGGGGCGAACCCGCAGACCTTCTTCCAGGTCTACTGGTGCGGCAGCCGTGATCAGATTCTGACTCGGCTGGACCGGGCCAGGAGCGCCGGCGCTGTCGGCCTGATCCTTACCGCGGACTGGACCTTCTCCCACTCCCGTGACTGGGGCAGCCCGCAGATACCGGAGCGGGTCAACCTGCGAGCCGCGCTGCAGCACGCGCCAGAGTCGCTGGTCAGGCCGCGCTGGCTGGTGTCATTTGCCCGGACCGGGAAGCTGCCGGACCTGACCGTGCCGAATATGGCACTGCCGGGCAGCCCGCCGCCCACCTTCTTCGGCGCATACGGGCAGTGGCTGCAGACATCGCCGCCGACCTGGGACGACGTGGCCTGGCTGCGTGAGCAATGGGACGGCGCGTTCATGCTTAAGGGAGTGTCCAGGATCGACGACGCCAAGCGAGCGGTAGACGCGGGAGTCAGCGCGATCTCGGTCTCCAACCACGGCGGCAACAACTTGGACGGCACGCCTGCCACGATCCGGGTGCTGCCCGCGGTGGCTGACACGGTCGGCAGCCAGGTGGAGGTCCTGCTCGACGGCGGCGTC
>DATMMA010000076.1:0-15861 GCA_035570295.1 Streptosporangiaceae bacterium | reverse complement strand
AACGTGCGCCATGACCTCGTGCGTGCCGCCGACCGCGGCCACCGCGACGCCGCCGCCGATGGCCTTGGCCAGGCAGACGATGTCAGGCGTGACGCCGGTGACGCCCGTCGCGCCGCCGGGCCCGGCGGTCAGCCCGGTCTTGACCTCATCGAAGGTCAGCAACGCGCCGTGGGCGTGCAGCAGGTCCTTCAAAGCGGCCAGGAAGCCAGGCTCGGGCATGATGATGCCGGCGTTCATCATGATCGGCTCGAGGATCATGCCGGCTATCTGGCCAGGATTTGCCTCCAGTCGGCGCCGGACGGCCTCAAGGTCGTTGAAGCCGACGATCAGCGTGAGATCGGTGATCGCTTGCGGAATGCCGGTGCTGGACGGCACGCTGTGCGGGCGCGCTATAGGGCCTCGGTCGTCCTCCGGTGAGTCAGGGCAGACGGATACCTGGACCGAGTCGTGATGGCCGTGGTAGCAGCCCTCGATTTTGATGATCAGGTCGCGTCCGGTGATGGCGCGCATCAGGTGCACCGCGTCCATAGTCGCCTCGGTGCCGGAGTTCGCAAAGCGCCACTGGGGCAGGCCGAACCTGCGAGACAACTCTGCGGCCACTGCCAGAGCGGCCTGCGTTGGCTGAGCGAAATGAGTGCCGCGCTCCACTTGCGAGCGGACTGCCTCGACGATGGCGGGATGGCCGTGGCCGGCCAGCGAGACGCCGTAACCGCCGTGCAGGTCTACGTACTCGTTGCCGTCGACGTCGTAAAGCTTGGAGCCGCTGCCGTGGCTTAGCCACACAGGTTGCGGGCGGGAGATCTGCCAGCTGGACACGACGCCGCCGGCCAGCGCGCCGGTTGCCAGCCCGGCCAGCCGTGCTGACTCAGGCTGCCGTCGGACGAAGATTTCTTCCTGCGCGTCGATGATCTCGGCGAGTGAAGCGCTGCCTGTGGCGCTGTCCTGGACAGCGGCGCCTTCGCGGGCTGTGTGGTCGCGGTCGCCATTCGTCCTGGTCATGGCGGAGGTAGCGGCAGAAGTAGTAGCGGTCCGATCGGCTGAACTGGCCTGGGTGGTGGCCATGAATATCGCGCTCCCAACGCGGTTGACTGAATGTTCAGTCTAAAGCGAGGATCGCCGGCCTGACAAGGACGAAATTGAGTCGCCGTTCAGTCGTGGTTCATCTCTGCGGTAAGTCACCGCCCCCATCGGCGGCCGCAGCGGCCGGCGTCGTCATTTCGACGCCAAGCGTCGGCCTGCCGTTCGCGCGCCAGCCCCCGATTCGATCATTGCGTCGCGTAGTCTCGTGCCGGGACGAAAGCTCATGACTGCCCTTATACATAGTTAAATTAGGTAATCCTTGATGGCGGAGTATCAGCACAGCGCGACTTCAGATATCGATCAGTACCGGGACGGACTAACCCCAGGCGGGCCGCGGCCGGGCGGTGGCATCGCACCCTGGGGCGATGGCCTGCGGATGATCGCTGTCACTACCGAGCGGCTTGCTACCGCCTGCGGCTCAGCTGCGGGCACTGGCTATCTGCCGACAGTCCCGGCGGACAGCGAAGAACCCGTCCTGGACTAGCGCTCGCATATTCTCTGCCAGGTGACGACCACGTCGTCGTCCTGCCAGCAGGCGAGCAGCCAGATCGTCGTCCTGCCGCTCGATGCCACGCAGGGCTGAGCTCACCGTCCGTGACCTTCGGAGGAGCGCGCAGTTCACGGTCGCCGAGGATGACGCGGGAGCGGCGGTAGCCCGCATCTTGTCGGCCTGAGCCGCGCCATGGCGGGGCGCTCCGCACTATCCCGAGTCCCTATGTCATAGAGCTTTTATAGGGATTTAATCTCCGTTAACGAATTGGTTGCCGGGGCTTTACTATCGACCTCTTAGCTTCCGCCAGAGGCTTGCCCTTGATCAGCTGATCAGCCTGTCGTCAGTGATGTGGCCGCTGGGCGGAGGCGGCCACGTTATGGCGGCCGGGAGGGCGGGGCGGCGTGCTGGCTGCCCTGCCCTTCAGCCGCACAGGCTCGTCACCGTGCCCGGAGCACGACCGCGCCCGGCGACGCGTTCGCGACCAGCCAGGCCGACGTTGAGCGGGGAACGGAAGCGAGGCCCTCTGGCAGCACTGCGCCAATATCGCCGGGGCCTCCCACCAATGCCCAGGACCTGCCGGTCCACACGGTGCCCGGATTCACCCAGACCCCGTCGCGGCCGTAAGCAGCCATCGGAATCGGGATGTAGCCGACCCTGCGAGTGAGCCGGTGCCAGCGGTGGCCATTCCAGTGCAACAACGGTTGACTTGTGGTCGTGATCGCCGTGACGAAGACGCTAGTAGCTGACTGAACCACCAGGCCCGCAAAGGTAGCTGCAGGGTGCGGCATCGGGACCGGGTGCCATTTGCGGTTCTCATACCGGTAGGCGGCCAGCTTGCCACCGGCCTCAATGCCTGCCACCCAGACATCGCGCGGCGAGCTGCCGCTTAGCTGCTGAACCGGGACCGGAAGCGGGACCTGGATCCAGCGGCTGCCGGTCCAGCGAGCTGCATACGCCCCGTTGGCAACCCAGACGTCGGTTGCGCTGAAGACGGCCTCCGATTGCAGCCCGAACTGAGCCTCGCTCGGCTCGGCGATCCTGAGCCAGTGGTGGCCGTTCCAGCGCAGTGCCAGCGGAGTCTTGCCGGTCCAGCCGAACATCCAGACGTTGCGTGCCGATGACGCCATCACGGTGTCGGCCCGGTAGCCATGGGCAGGCATGCCCGATTTCCGCCAGTGCTTGCCGTTCCAATGCAGGAGGAAATATGGACCGGTGCCGTGCTTGGGATAGACCCGGCCGATGGCCCACACAGCATCGCTGGCTGGAGCCGTCACCCCGGTCATGACGCCATTTCTGATGTGCGGTTCATATGCGATGCGCCAGAACAGATGCCTGCTCGCGGATGTGACGGAGGCCGTCGTCGCCGGCGCCGCGGCTGCGGCTGGCTGACTGGCTCCGCTGACCGCAGCAGCCATTGAGACTGCGACCGCCGTCATCGCTATCCCGCGAACGACCCACGTGATCACCGCGAGCCTCCCGTCCGAGCAGTCTGCCAGCCTCAGTCCGGCAGAGGACCCTGCTGGGAGTGTGCCTTCCGGGCGGGCGGCTGATCAACCCCGCCGGGAACCGGCGAGACGGGCGTTGCGGAAGTGCTGACTGGCAATCAGCACGACACGCCAGCCGAGCAGGAAAAGCGCCAGGAACGCAGCGGCTACCGCGATGAAGGCCGCCGCCGTGCCCTGTCCGGCCAGCACCCTGATCGCCATGCCCGCCCCGGCCGCGCCGAGCCAGGCGCCGAGGCCGGCCGGCCTGACGGCCAGCGGCCGTCGCCATGCTCTGACTGCGACCAGCCCGATGGCCAGCCCTGCGAGGAACGGCCAGGCGGTGTGCCAGATGCCCGTCATGCTGTCGCCGTGACCGTGGGTGTGACGGCCGATCGCCACGAACAGAAGCACGCAGCAGGCGTCCGCCGCCGCGGCGGCTGCGATCGGACCGGCTCGAGCGCGCATACCGTCACGGTATCCAACCGAGCCCGGTCGGCCGGACTACAGGTCGAACAGCGCGGCCCGGCCCAGCTCAGCCCGCAGAATGCAGAGCCCGGCAGCCTCGGGTACATCGCGTCCGGCGCTCCCGGCTGACCCTGGAGTCCTTGGCCAGGTGGCCCCGGCCGCCTGCGGCCAGAGTGAGGCTGTCACGAGGGCCGCTCACCCTCCTGTCTTTTCCGATCTAGCTGTGCTCGTCGCGGTGGACGGTAACACTCAGGCAGACGCACGGCCGCCCGGTGGCGGTGATTCCTGTGCGCCGCAGCAAGCTGGCCGTGTGGCAGAGACTGGATGCAGGCGGGCACGGGTCGCTCAGCATGGCGGTCAGCCAGGCGCTGCCGGTCCGCGACGATGCGTTGCCCGGTGGCCAGGCCGCCGTAGAGCGAGCCAAGGAGCAGTGCGGCACTCACGGTAGTCCTGACGACAACCATCCTGAAAAGCCGAGCCCTGGGCGGCAAAGCGCGGCGAGCGTGCTTTCCTGCCATGCTCAGGCCAGCTCGATCTGGGAGGTCAGACAGCACAAGCTGTCGTGTAGCCGCTTCCCGGTCCGGACAGCCATACTTGCTCAGACCTCCTCGGCTAGCAGCGGCTCAGCTCCGAAATCATTCTCTACGTTGGTTCAGGTTGGTGGGTTGAAGTCGACATAGAAGTCGATCAGCTGATTGGGCCCGGTCTAAGCTCGGCGGTAATGCCGACACTGCTGATCGTTCACCACACGCCGTCGCCGGCGCTTCAGGCGATGTTTGAAGCTGTGGCGAGCGGCGCGCGGACCGACGAGGTCGACGGCGTCGAAGTCGTAGTGCGCCCTGCCCTGACCGCCGCCGCGGCCGACGTGCTGGCGGCCGACGGCTACCTGCTCGGTACCCCGGCCAACATCGGCTATATGTCCGGCGCGCTGAAGCATTTCTTCGACGGCATCTACTACCCGTGCCTGGAAGCGACCAGGAAGCGGGCGTACGGGCTGTACGTGCACGGCGCGAGCGACACCGGTGGCGCGGTCCGGGCGGTTGACTCGATCACGGCCGGCCTGGGCTGGCGACAGGTGAGGCCGGCGGTGACCATCACCGGTACACCGGACAAGGCCGGCCTGGAGGCATGCTGGGAGCTAGGCGCGCTGCTCGCGGCGGAGGTGTCGGGTTGATCGTCACAGTGACACTCAACCCGTCACTGCACGTTCGCTACGACTCCGAGAGGGTCGAGCTGGGCGCATCGAACCGGGTAAGCCGGGTGCGGCATCAGGTCGGCGGCCGCGGCCTTGCCGTGGCCCAGCTGCTGCGCACGTTCGGGCATGACGTCGTCGCCGCCGGGCTTGCAGGCGGTTCGGCGGGCGATCTGATCAGGACCGAGCTGGCCAAGACCGGAGTCGCTACGCAGTTCACCCGGATCAGCGCTGAGTCCAGGCGAGTGCTTCAGGTCACTGATGCATCCGGCGTGCAGACCGCCTTCGACGAGCCCGCGCCGTATATCACTACAGAGGAACTCGGCCGGCTGGCGGCTGACTACCGGGCTCTGCTTGACGGCGCGACTGCCGTGGTGCTGTGCGGCAGCCTTCCGGCCGGCCTTCCGGCCGAAACCTACGGCTCGCTGACCAGTTATGCGGTCGAAGCGGGCGTCCCGGTCGTCCTGGACGCCGGCGGCACCCCACTGCGCTACGGCGCCGCGCGAGGGCCGGCTCTGGTCATACCTGATCTGACTGCCGGGGAACTGCTCCCGGAGCTGGCCGATGCAGGCTCGGTTGTGCTGCCGGCTGACGGTGGCGTCCGGGTGCTGACCGCCTCGGGGGAGTGGCTGGCGGGAGTCGGCGCGTGCCAGGCCGGACCGGGACCGCGGCCGGCAGCCGGCTTCCGGGACGCGCTGGTGGCCGGATTCGTACCAGGTATCGCGCTGGCCTGGTCCTGGCCAGACATGCTCCGGCACGCTGTGGCGCTGGCCGCTGCTGTGTCGCAGGACGGCGTGCCGGACCTTGGCGCCTACGAGGCGCTGCTGCCACAAGTCACGGTGACAGGCCCGCGAGGATGACGGGAGCCTGAGCGCTCAGGCGAAATACACTCAGGCCGCAATGACCGAGCAAACCAGGACTAACGTCGCCGCGGCCGGGACCAGCCCGCAGGTCGCGCGCGGCCGTCCGGTCGCCCGGATGGTGCCCGCGTGCACGGGCCTGGTCCTCGGTTTGCTCGCGCTCGGGCCTGGTCTCGGCCCGGGTTACCTCTTGAGCTACGACATGGTGTTCGTGCCGCGACCGCCGTTCAACGCAGCGGTGCTCGGCACGGCCGGAGTGCTGCCGAGGGCGGTGCCAAGCGACGCCGTGATGGCCGGACTGGCCAGGGTATTGCCGGCCGACGCGGTGCAAAAGCTGGTATTGCTGGCCATCTTCGTGCTGGCCTGTGCCGGCGCGGCGCGCCTGTTGTCCCGCAAGCCGCTGGCAGCCCAGCTAGCGGCCGGCGTGCTGTACGCGTGGAATCCGTTCATGGCCGAGCGGCTGATACTCGGTCAGTGGGCCCTCCTGCTCGGCTACGCCGGGCTGCCGTGGGTGCTTGCTGCCTGCGCGAAGCCGGGTCTTCGCCTCAGCCAGCGACCATTGCGGCTAGTGGTCGCGCTACTGCCTGCCGCGGTCGGCGGCTTCGCAGCCATCTCCATCTCCGCACTGGTCGCTCTGCCGGCCGCCGCCTTGCAGCGGGGGACTGCCAGTATGCGCCTCATCACGACCGCGACAACTCTGGCGGTCCTGGGCGTGGTCAGCCTGCCGTGGCTGATCCCGTCCCTAACCCGCCAGGTCCATACCAGCCCAGCTGGCGTGGCGGCGTTCGCTGCCAGGGCCGATACCCCGTTCGGGACGCTTGGCAGCCTGATCGCGCTGGGCGGTGCCTGGAACGCGCAGACCGTGCCGGCTGGTTACGGCGGGGCAGGGTCGGTGTTGTGGCTGTGCCTCGCAGTTAGCGCGCTGGGCGGATTCCTGCTGCTCGGCCGGGCGCGATGGCCTGCGCTTGGTGTCGGTGCGGCTGCCGGGTTGCTCATCGCATCGCTCGGCGCAGTCGGGTTCGGCCAGGATCTGCTGCGCTCCATGATCGCTTTCTGGCCGGGCTTCGCCGTGCTCAGGGACGGTCAGCAGTTCGTCGCGCCGCTTGCCCTGGCGGAGGCGGCCGGGTTTGGCCTAGTCGTGGCGCGGGTGTTGCAGCTTCGCAAGCCCCGATGGCTTGCCGAAGGAAAGGCAATACTGGCAGGCGGCCTCACCGTTGCCGCCGCTGCGTTCCTCCCGGGCCTTGCGTGGGGCGCGGCAGGCCGGCTGCGGCCGGTGGAGTATCCGGCAGGCTGGCTGGCTGCTCGCAAGCTGATCAACACCGACCCGCATCCGGGTAACGCGCTGCTGCTGCCCTGGGGCGCCTACCGGCGGTTCGGCTGGAATCACGGCGAAGCAGTGCTTGATCCATGGCCCCGGCTGCTGACTCGCCAGGTGATCTGGAATGACGGCGTTCAGGTTGGATCACTGCAGATCCCGCCGGAAGATCCTGCCGCGGTCGCGATCAGCAGTGCGGTGACCTCCGGCGCGGCGCTGACGTCACGGCTGGAGGCGGACGGCTACCGCTATGTGATCGTGGACGCCGGGATCAGCCACCCGTTCCTGTCCCGGTTGCAAGGCTGCCTCCTGGTGTTCTCCGGAGCAGGCCTGGATGTCTACCGGGTCCCTGGTTGATTCCCGGCCCGTTACTGTCGCCGATTCTGACGCCGTCATTCGTACTGGAAGCGTTGCGTTATCACTTTTTGGTGATTCTTTCGCGGCTTGAGGCGCTCTTGCCCCCAATGTGGTTACGCTGACCCCGAGCATGCGAAGGAGAGGCGTATGAGAGCGTTGCTCATTGCCGTGGTAGTTGGTGCCGTCCTGGCTGCTGGTGCTGGTCTGGGTGCGGGTGCGCTGTTTGCCGGAGTGGCCAACGGCAAGCCAGCGAACAGCCAGCTCTACAACTACGGTCAGCGCTGATCCGACGCCGGCAACATAGCTTGTCGTGATACACCAGAGTGGCTCTCAGGGCCCGCCATGGCTGCAGATTGTCGTTCCGGCGCGTAACGAGCAGGCGCGGTTGCCCGCAGGGCTTGCTCAGCTCTGCGCGAAGGCAGAGACCCTGCCGGACGGCGTGGAGGTTCTTGTCGTCGATAGCGCCAGCACAGACCGGACGGCGCAGATCGTGCTGGAGTGGCCTGCGGGCCCGGTGACCGTCCGGCTGGTGCGCTGCGATAAGCCGGGCAAAGGTGCAGCTGTGCGGGCCGGTTTGCTGGCCACCCGGGCGAGGTTCGTCGGCTTCTGTGATGCGGACATGGCGGCCGACCTGTCTGCACTAGATCACGCGCTGTGGCAGCTGCGGGCCGGACGTCAGGTCGTCATCGGGTCCCGGGCGCACGCCGCCTCGGTAGTGGAGGTCCGGCACAGCCCGGTACGCAAGGCAGGCGCAGCAGTGTTTCGTGCGGCAGCCCAGCTAGTCGCGGCCGGCCCGCGCGATACGCAGTGCGGCTTCAAGTTCTTCGCGGGTCCGCTCGCCCGTCGCGCGGCAGCGGACCTGGCGGCGACTGGCTTCGCCTTCGACGTCGAGCTGATCGCGCGCTGCAAGCAGCTTGGCGCTGACATGGTCGAGATCCCGGTGAACTGGCGCGATATCCCCGGTTCCACCTTCTCGGTCTGGCGGCATTCGCTAGCCGCGTTCGCCGAAATAGCCGGGATCTGGCTGGCCCTGCGGTTCCCGTCGTCACGGACCGACGGTGACGCCGACCCGGCGCTTGCCGCCGCCAGTCCGGCACCGGGCCAGGTCAAGGGCACGGCTCTGCCGGCAGGCGCGGTACTGCCGGCCAGTGTGAGCACCTCGGTATCGGCGCCGTAACCAGCTGAGATGGCTCGCTATACAGACAGCCACGAGGCCGTCGACGGGCTGCGCGTCGCGATCGTGAACTGGCGCGACCCGTGGCACCCTGAGGCCGGCGGAGCAGAGGCCTATGCCTTCCAGATGGCCCGGGGGCTGCGCCGACGAGGCGCCCGCGTGACCTACCTTACGGCCCGGGCAGCAGGACAGTCGGCCGCCGATTGTCGCGACGACATCGAGATCGTGCGGATAGGCTCCAGGTTCACCGTCTATCCGCGCGTGCTGGGCTGGCTGCTGCGACGCAGGCACCAGTTCGACGCGGTCGTCGACTGCCAGAACGGGATACCGTTCTTCACCCCCTGCGTAGTGCGGAGGACGGTGCCGGTCTTCTGCGTCATGCATCACGTCCACGACGCGCAATTTGGCGTACACTTCTCGCCGCTGCTTGCCACCGTTGGGCGGTTGCTGGAAGGGCGTGTCGCGCGGCGGGTGTACCGGCGCACATTGTGCATCGCTGTATCGCAGTCAACTGCGGATGCCATGGCCGAGCGGCTTCGTTGGACCGGTCCGGTCTGCATCATCCCGAACGGGCTTTCGCCCGTGGTTGAGTCGCCCGTGGTTGAGTCGCCCGTGGCTGGCCAAGCCGTGGTTGAGCCGTCGGCCCCTCCCGCAGCGATCACCTGGGTGGGCCGGATGGTCGCGCACAAGCGCGCCGAACGCGTGCTCGACGTGGCCGCCAGGCTGGCTTCGTCCGGGGTGACCATCGACGTGATCGGGCGCGGGCCGGCGAGTGAGCCGCTCGCAGCCGAGATTGCCCGGCGCGACCTCGCCGGAAGCGTGCGACTGCGCGGTTACCTGGCCGAGGATGCCAAGCGCGCGGCCGTCGCCGCATCGGTCTTGCACCTGAACACGTCGCAGGGCGAGGGCTGGGGCTTGTGTGTACTCGAAGCTGCACAACTCGGCGTGCCGACGGTGGCCTACGATGTCGACGGCCTGCGCGATGCGGTCCGCCATGGCGTGACTGGCTGGCTGGTCCGGACGGGCGAGCGGATCGAGGACGTAACAGAGCAGGCGATGGCAGAACTCGCCGACCCGGCGCGGCGGGCCGAGATCGCGCAAGCCTGCCGTGCCTGGGCACGTCAGTTCGACTGGGACCGCAGCGCGGGCCGGCTGGCTGAACTGATCGCCACCGCGACGGCACCAAGCTCGCCGGCGCGACCGGTGGCGGGCGAGCTACAGCCCGAGCCGCCGGGACAGGTCCGACGCCAGCCGGCCAGCCGGGTCTAGCTCTGCCCGCAACTGGCGAAAGTCAGCGAGCCGCGGGTACATGGCAGCAAGGGCCTCCGGGCTGACCCTGGAGTCCTTCGCCAGGTAAACCCTGCCGCCTGCGGTCAGGACCGCGTCGTCGAGACCGCGGAGCAGGCCGGTCAGGCCGGGCGTGCGTGCGGGGAAGTCCAGCGCCAGAGTCCAGCCAGGGATGGGAAACGACAGGTAACCCTCATCTGGAGGGCCGAAGCGCTTCAGCACCGTGACGAACGACGGGGCATGTGCGGCGCTGATCCGTTCAAGTACGTTTCGAACCACCTGCTCCTGGCCGAACGGAACGACGAACTGGTACTGCCGGAAACCGCCCGGACCGTAGACGGTGTTCCAGTTCCTGATGCCGTCCAGCGGGTGAAAGAACGTGCCGATGGTCTGGATCTCGCCTTCCCGGTGCCGCGGCGCCTTGTGGTACCAGGCCTCGTTGGCCAGCGCGACCGTGTACCTGTTGATCAGGCCGGGAGGGCAGGATGCCGGAGCCCGCAGCCGGGCCGCCGGGCTGAACGCCAGCGGTTGGCGCCGGTCCTTTGCGGGCAGGTGGGCGACGGTTGCGAAATCGCCACTGGTCACGACTGACCGCCCCAGCTGCTTGCCGGACGCTAGGCAGTCCAGCCATGCGACCGTGTAGCCATACCGGCTGTCGGCTTCGGCAAGGCAGGCCATGGCCTCATCGAGATCGGCGGTGCGGACCGTGTCGACCAGGAGCCGGGACGTCTCGACCTTCGTCAGTTGCAGTTCCGCGCGCAGGATGATCCCGGTGAGGCCCATTCCGCCTGCGGTAGCCCAGAACAGTCTGGGATCGTCGTCCGGCGTCAGCCGGAGCTCCCGGCCATCGGGCAGCAGGAGATCGATCCAGCGGACATGCCGGGCGAAGCTGCCCGCCCTGTGGTGGTTCTTGCCGTGCACGTCGGCGGCGATAGCGCCGCCGATTGTCACCTGCCGGGTGCCGGGAGACACCGGGACGAACCAGCCGGCCCGCAGCCCGGTGATCATCAGCGTCTCCAGGCTTACCCCCGCCTCGCAGCTGATCAACCCGGAAGCCTGATCGAAGCTGAGGATGCGGCTCAGCCGGGTGGTCATGATGACCAGGCCGCCCTCGTTCTGCGCAGCGTTGTTATAACTCCGGCCGAGGCCGCGGGCGATAGCGCCGTGGGGCGGCGCGGCCTCGAGCAAGCCGGCCACCTCGTCGTGCCGGGACGGCTCGGCCACGCGGGCGACCGTGGAATCGACTCGCCCCCAGCCGGTGAGCGCCACCGACTTACCAGCCACCCCAGCCTGCCGGAACGCGCGCTCGGTCATTGGCTGGCTCCCTCGTCCGGATCGCTGCGGCCGATGTTGGCCGCAGCGAAAGATCCTATGAGAAGGCGCAGGCAGCGACCGCGACGGAGAGGTTTAAAGAGACCGGGCAGGAGATCGGAATTTCTGTAGTCTACCGCCATGAAGGCACCCATAAGCTGGCGCCGGGGTCTAGGGCGGTCACAGTGAGTCACGCCGCGCATGTCCGGGTCCGGGTCGCGGAGCCGGAAACCAGCGAAGCTGTCACCTGGCTCCGCAGCAACTGGGTGACCCTGGCGGCGGTCGTCCTGATCGGTGCGCAGCTATATCTAGTCGCCACGGTGCTGTCGCACGCGTACTTCCGCCAGGATGACTTCGTGCTCTTCGACTGGGCGTTGAAGAGCCGCTTCGACTGGCACTTCCTGGGGACCAACTACGGCGGTCATTTCATGCCGGGAAGCCTGGCGCTCGCCTGGGTGCTCGACCGCGTGTCGCTGTACGACTGGACGCTGGCCTCGATCGTCAACCTGGCGATCCTGGCAGCCTCGTGCCTTGCCCTGCTGCGATTGCTCCGAACAATGTTCGGCGTGCGGCCGGCCATCCTCATCCCGCTGGTCGTCTACCTGTTCAGCCCGATCATGCTGCCGGGCCTGACGTTCTGGGCCACGACGTTGCAATGGCTGCCGGCTCAACTGGCAATCCTGATGGCGCTGAACGCGCATATCAGCTACGTTCGCACCGGTCGTTACTGGCATGCGGTAGTCGCGGCTGCCTGGATTGCGTTCGGCCTGCTGTTCGACGAAGTCGCCGTCCTGGTGCCGGTACTGCTGCTGGCCCTGACGTCGGCATTCCTGCTGCCAGGCGGCTGGCCGCAGGCTCTCGCTGAGAGCTTGCGGAGGTTCAGGCGGGCGTGGCTGCTCTACCTCGCGCTGGTCGCCGCCTACGCAGTGGTTTTCATCCACCAGTTGCCTACCTCGACCCAGCAGCCCGTCAAGCCCGGCCAGTTCTCCAACGTCCTGGCTTTCACTTCGGAGCTAGTCCGGGTCAGCTTCATCCCCGGCGCTCTCGGCGGCCCGTGGCACTGGCTCGCGCTCAGTTTCAGTAATGGCACGCCCGCCGACTATGCGTTCGCGACCGAGTACCCGCCGCTGACGCAGCTGTCCTGGTCCGTCGCCGCTTTGATCATCCTGGCCAGCCTCTGGTACCGCCGCCACGCCTGGCGCGGGTGGGGGATCCTGGCGGCGTGGATCTTCGGAAGCGCGGTGGTTCCGCTGGTGGCCGGCCGTGTCGGCCTCGGTGTTAGCCCCAGCATCCTTGGTGATGACCTGCACTACCTAGCTGACAGCCTGCCTATCCTGGCCGTCTTCCTAGGGCTGGCGTTCTGGCCGCTCACCGGTGAGGAGAATGCCTATCGCGCGAAACCGGCCCGGTGGATCCCGCGAACGGGAGCGGTCGCTGTGCTCGCGGTCTTCCTGGCTGGCTCCCTATGGTCTTACGACACCTACGAGCATGCCACCAGTACCGTGGCCGGAAAGTCGTATATCGCCACGGCCAGAGAGGCGGTGGCCACCGCGCCAAAGGACGCCGAGATCGTGGCAACGCCCGTGCCTTCCTTCGTGGAGACCTACGTGTGGTTCGGCCGCTACGCCTACACCGACAAAGTCGTCGGCTCGCTCGGGACGGCAGCACAGCAACTGCACTGGACCGACGCCCCCTCTGGTGTCTTCAGCAACCTGATGGTCTTCGACGGCGTCGGCCGGCTATGGCGATCGGTGGCGATCCAGGGTGACACAGTAAAAGCGCCCGCTGCTCGCGGCTGCTGGCAGGTCAGCTCCAGAGGAACAAAGATTCCGCTCGGCGGTGCCCTGTATCACTGGGGCTGGGAGATCAACATGAGCTACGTCGGGCCCGCGGCCACTATGGCCGTGCAGTTCGGCGGCGTCTGGCACAACGTTCAACTGCCCGCTGGCCTGCATACGGTGTGGGTCCCGGCGGCCGGCGCCGGCGGTGTCGTGCGGGCGAAGCTGCTGAGCGGCGGCCCGACGGAGTGCGTCTCGTCGCTCAGTATCGGAAACATGGTTCCGTCCGTCTTCAGCCACCCGTCTCCTGCCAAGCCGATCCCAGGGTGACCGATAGCTGGCCGACGGGAACCTAACCCTTGATCCAGTCGCCGCAGCGGACCGTCTCGGCTAGGGACGGCTCCTCCCGAGGGCCTGGCTGGTGGGCCGGCGGGCCGGCTGCCACGTCCGAAACCAGGGCCGGAGGCGTCGACGAACGGCTCCGGCGAGCGCTATGGCTCGCCGTGTGCTGCCTTGTGCTGGCGATGCTCGCCTTCGTCACCCGGCCGGGCAACATCATCGCCGATACCAAGATCGACATGGCGATCGACCCGGTCAGCTTCCTGCGTCGGGCGCTGCAGCTATGGGACCCGGCGCAGTTCGGCCAGCTTCAGAACCAGGCCGTTGGCTACTTCTTCCCGATGGGCCCGTTCTTCGTGGCCGGCAAGCTGCTCGCACTGCCGTCCTGGGTCGTCCAACGGCTCTGGCTTGCAGCGCTCTTCATCGCCGCATTCCTCGGCACCGTGCGGCTGTCGTCCCGCCTCGGGATCGGCACGCCGGTGAGCCGGCTCGCGGCTGGATTCGGCTATGCGCTGGCACCCCGCGCGCTGAGCCTGATGGGCATCAACTCCGGCGAATTCCTGCCTGCAGCGATGCTGCCGCTGATTCTCATCCCGCTGGTCAGGCTGCTGCGGCACGGCCATGAGATGGACCGCAGGCAGAAGCTGCGCGCGGCAGCGCAGTCCGCGGTCGCTGTCGCGCTCTGCAGCGGGATGAACGCGGCCTCGGTCATCGCGATGCTCACGCTCGCACTGATCTACGTGCTGACCGGGCAGCGTTGCTGGTCACGCTGGCGCGTCCTGGCCTGGTGGGTTCCCGCTGTCGCGCTCGCCACCTCGTGGTGGACCGTCCCATTGCTGCTGCTGGCTAAGTACGGCGTGTCGATCCTGCCTTATTCCGAGAGCGCGGCCATCACCACGTCCGTCACCAGCTTGTCCAGCACGCTGCGCGGAACCGAGGACTGGACCACTTACCTGGCCGTGAACGGGATGCCGTGGTGGCCGGTCGGCTTCCGCATCTCGACTACTGCGCTGCCCACGATCCTCACCGGCGTTACCGCGGCGCTCGGCCTCGGCGGGCTGCTTAGCCGGCGCCTTCCGGAGCGGCGGTTCCTGCTCGCTGCCCTGCTGATCGGCATCTTCATCATCGGAAGCGGCTATGTGAGCGGTCTCGGCAACCCGCTGGCTGGCGTGGTCGATCACGTCATCAACGGACCGCTGGCGCCACTGCGCAACATCCGGAAGTTCGATCCGCTTATCCGGCTGCCGCTCGCCCTGGGACTGGCTCAGCTGCTCGGGTCGTTCCGGTTCGTGCGGGTCAGGAAAGCTGCCGCCCTCGTCGCGGCGTGCGGCATCGCAGGGCTCGCGATCCCGGCAGCGATGACCGGGCTAGCGGCAGACGGTGATGTCCCTGCCGTCCCGTCCTACTGGGTGAGCGCAACCACCTGGCTCAACGCGCACGCTAGAAACCAGTCGGTGCTTGCGGTCCCTGGCGCTAGCTTCGGTGAGTACATCTGGGGCCGGCCGATGGACGATGTCCTGGAGGCCATGTTCGACGGGGACTGGGCCAGCACGCAGCTCGCCAGCATCGGCTCGGTCGGCAACACGCGCCTGCTCGATGCGGTTGAGCAGCGGATCGAGGCCGGCCAGGGCTCGGCGGGGCTGACGCAGGTGCTCGCTGAGATGGGTGTCAAGTACATCGTCGTCAGGAACGACCTGTTGCGCAGCGATCTTTACGGCGCGTGGCCGGCGCGTGTGCAGGATGCGCTCTACTCGTCGCCCGGCCTGGTGAAGGTCGCGCAGTTCGGCTCTTACCCGGTCGGCAGCTCAGCTCAGGATGACGCGGTTAGTAACTTCGACGCGCCCTATCCGCCGGTCGAGATCTTCGCTGTCCGCGGCACCCAGCCGGTCGCCGACGTCGTCCCTGCCGCGGGCACCATCCGGGTGTACGGCGGTCCTGAGTCGATCCTGAACCTGGCCGACTCGGGCGTCCTGCGAAACCGCCCGGTAGTGCTGAACGCCGACTCGCCGAGCATGCGCGCGAGCGCCAACGTCATCACCGACTCGCTCCGCCGGATTGTCAGGAACTTCGGCGAGATCAGGATCGATTACTCCCAGACGCTGACTGCCAAAGATCCGGCGACCACGTTCGAGGCTGCCGATGACTACCTTGATCCGTCATGGCTGCCCTACCTGACAGTGGCGCAATATCACGGAATAGCGAACGTGACGGCGTCGTCGTCCGGTTCGGGCATCTCCGCGCTGCCGGGTCAGAGCGCCACCGGCCTGAGCCCGTTCTCGGCCGTCGACGGCAACAGCCGCACCATATGGGAATCAGCGAGTGTGACCGGTCCGGTGCACCAGTGGCTCCAAGTTGACTTTGACCGGCCGGCCGACCCCGGTGTCGTCCGCGTGGCGTTCGCCGACAATCCGTCGGTGGGGCCGCCGGTGACCAAGGTCGCTGTGCGGACGGCTACCGGAACCAGCACTCAGGCCGTGCGTCAGACCGCGGCGCCGCAGCCGCTGCGCGTGCCAGCCGGCGCGAGCCGGTGGCTGCGGATCAGCATTGAGGCCGTTGCACCGGTTTCGTACCCGCTAGCCGGAGCTCAAGCGGGGATCGCCGAGATCTCCGTTCCCGGAGTAACAGCGAGCCGGTCGGTTAACGCTCCTGACGTTTCCGTCCCCGGTGGCGCGGAGCCGTCGGAGTTGCTGGCGAAGGCCGAGCCGCAGCCTTCTGGCTGCATGCTG
>DATMMA010000075.1:0-10545 GCA_035570295.1 Streptosporangiaceae bacterium | reverse complement strand
TGTCGTTCCTCGGCATCGGCGTGCCGCCGCCGACACCGTCCTGGGGTCGCGAGATCTCATCGGCGATCGCCTGGGTGTCAGTGGACCCGTGGTATCTGGCCGCTCCAGGCATCGCGCTGTTCCTGGTGACGCTCGCCCTGAACGCCTTCGGCGACGGCCTGCGTGACGCCTTCGATCCGCGGATGTCGGGCAGGCTGCGATGAAAATAACGCGATTCCTGCTTATCAGGCTCGCTGGGATGATCGCCGTGCTGCTGCTGGTCAGCCTGGCGACGTTCCTGATCTTCTATATCCTGCCGGCCAATCCGGCCCGCACCGAGTGCGGGCGGCTCTGCACGCCGAGTGAGCTGCGTGACGTAAGAGCGTTCATGGGCCTGGCCCAGCCGGTGTGGCGCCAGTATCTCGACTTCCTCGCCGCGATCTTCGCTGGCCGCACCTACGGCAGCGGCCCCGGCGCGATCGTCTGCCCGGCCCCGTGCCTCGGTTACTCGTTCCAGCAGAACCGGACCGTGCTGTCGCTGATCGGACAGACCCTGCCGGTAACCACCTCGATCGCCCTCGGCGCCGCCGTGCTGTGGCTTGTGACGGGAACGGCAGCGGGCGTTATCAGCGCGCTGCGCCACGGCAAGGCTACCGATCGCGCAGTCATGACGACAGCAATCATCGGTGTCTCCGCGCCGTCGTACCTAGTCGGCCTGCTGGCGATCCTGCTGTTCGGCTTCAAGCTCAACATTCTGCCGGTCAGCGGCTACGTCTCGCTGCTACAGAGCCCTGCCCAGTGGGCGTTCCACTTGATATTGCCCTGGTGCACGCTGGCGTTCATCTCCGCGGCCATCTACGGCAGGCTCACCCGCAGCCAGATGCTCGAAGCACTGGGCGAGGACTACGTGCGCACCGCTCGCGCCAAGGGTTTGCGCGAGCGTCGCGTGATCGTCAGGCATGCGCTGCGGAACGTGATGATCCCGATCGTCACGATGTTCGGCCTGGACGTCGGTGCCCTGCTCGGCGGCGCCGTGATCACAGAGAAGGTCTACTCGATGTACGGCCTGGGCGCGCTGCTGATCGGTGCCGTCCAGACAACCGATCTGTCCACCATCTCAGGCGTGACGATCCTTGCCGCCGTGTTCGTGCTCGTCGCGAACTTCGTCGTGGACCTCACTTACAAGCTGCTCGACCCCCGCGTGTGACCGCACGCGCGTGGAAAGTGCCGGCAGGCAAGACGGAGAGAGAGTTCTGAATTCATGAGAAAGCGCATCGTGCTATCTGGCTCGGCGGCTATCGCCTTGACGGCGGTCCTGGCTGCGTGCGGAGGTGCCAACAACGCCTCCGGGCCGGGAACGCCCACGATCTCAGCGGCCGACAAGGGCGGCACGCTGACAATCCTCGACTCGGAGACGACCCTGACGCTCGACCCGGCGCAAAGCTGGTCGCTGGCAGTCACGAGTTCCGGCTTGCTGTGGCGCCGCCTGACGACCTGGAAGATTGGTCCGACTGGCGCGCCTGCGGTCGTTCCCGACCTCGCCACCTCGGACGGGACGCCCTCGGACGGCGGCCGGGTCTGGACCTACCACCTCAAGAGCGGGATCTACTTCAGTAACGGCCAGCCGATCACTTCCTACGACGTCAAGTACGGCATCGAGCGGACATACGCGCCCGCGCTGTCGGGTGGCCTCAACTACCAGAAGCCGCTCATCGCCGACACGGCTGGCTACCCGGGGCCGTTCAGCGGCAAGCAGCTCAGTTCAATCGTGACGCCGAACAGCAAGACGATTATCTTCCACCTCAACAAGCCGTACGGGGACTGGCCGTGGGTCGTCTCGACGACCTCGATGGCACCCGTTCCCGAGGGCAAGGCGCCTGCCGCGACGTTCAACAGTCATCCGATCACCAGCGGTCCGTACGCCGTCCAGTCGTACACGCCGGGGACCTCGGCGATCCTGGTGCGCAACAAGTACTGGAACGCTGCGACCGATCCGAATCGGTCCGGCGGGCCGGGCAAGATCATCTTGGAACTGAACCAGGACCCGACAGTCGAGGCGCAGACTCTGATCGCTGACGGCCCGACCGCCCAGAACGCTTTCGGAGCGGACTTCGTCCCGCCGGCCCAACTGGCTCAGGTGGAGAATGACCCGTCGGCAAAAGCGCGCCTGGTCACATCTCCGGCCAGCCCGCTGGAATACGTGGCGGTCAACGTCGAGAGCCCGAAGCTCAAGAACCTGCAGGTGCGCGAGGCGCTCGAATACGCGGTCAACCGGCAAGCTGTGGTCGTCGCCTCCGGCGGCCCGGTCGCCGCGGACCCTGCGACGACGCTGATCACGCCCGGCATCGTGGGGCGTGAGCCTTATAACTTGTACCCGGCTGGCACGGCCGGGGATCCGGCGAAGGCAAAGAGCCTGCTGGCGCAGGCTGGCGTGCATAACCTGACGCTCACGCTCGCGACGCCGAACGACCCGATCTCGACGGCCATCTCCCAGGCGGTCCAGCAGGCCTACAGCGCGGCCGGGATCAAGGTTTTGATCAAGTCCCTGAGCGCGAACGCGTTCTCGACCCTGGCGACCGGCAACAGCGCCAGCGGCTACGACCTGGCCCTCAGTTCCTGGCAGCCGGACTTCCCGTCCGCGATGGACAACATCGAGCCGCTGTTCGCCTCCGCGATGATCGGGAACGGGAACTACAACATCTCGCGCCTGTCCGACCCGAAGGTGGACGCGCTGATCAACCGGGCCGAGGGCACCATCAACGAGGCTGCGGCGGGGAAGATCTGGGCGCAGGCCGACAAGGCGATCATGGGAGATGCCGCGGTGGTCCCGCTGGTCTACAACCGGAACTCGTTCCTGCGCGGATCCAGTGTGGGCAACTTCTACATCGGCGAGTTCCCCGCGTATCCGGTCTACACGGCCGCGAGCCTGAAGCAGTAATGGCAAATCCGTCCGGGCCTGGGGGAGACCCGCTCCTGGCAGTGCGGAAACTCGGCATCGATTTCGTTACCGATGCCGGGAAGCTCACGGCGGTCGGCGAGATCTCGCTGACGGTGTCACGTGGCCAGGTGCTCGCGATCGTCGGAGAGTCCGGATCCGGTAAGTCAGTGACGGCGCTGTCGCTGCTCGGCCTGCTGCCTGCAACGGCGCAGGTCCGCGGCAGCGCCGTCCTGGCCGGCGGTGGGCCGGCCGGCACGGAGCTGGTGGGTGCTGCTCCGGCTACTCTCCGGTCGGTCCGCGGCAGGCGGATCGGAGCGGTCTTCCAGGATCCGTTCACGACGTTCAACCCGGTGATGCGGGTCGGGACGCAGATCGCCGAGGCGGTCATGGCGCATGCCCGGATCGGCACCCGTGAAGCCACCGCGCAAGTGCTGGCCTTGCTGGACAGGGTGGGGCTGCCGGACGTGCCGCGGATCTCCAGGTCGTTCCCGCACGAGTTGTCCGGCGGCCAGCTCCAGCGCGCCATGATCGCAATGGCTATCTCCGGTGAGCCGGACCTGCTCATCGCCGACGAGCCGACAACCGCGCTAGATGTAACGGTGCAGGCCGGCATCCTGGACCTGCTGCATGAATTGCGCCTGGGTGGCGGCATGGCGATCCTTTTGATCACGCACGACATGGGCGTGGCGGCGGACCTCGCAGACGACGTCGTCGTCATGCGGCACGGGCAGGTCATGGAGACCGGCACCGCCGAGGAGGTCTTTTTCTCGGCTCAGTCCGACTACACCCGCGAGCTGCTGAGGGCGGTCCCGCGGGTCGACGTCCCGCCCGTGGTCGGAGCTGCCAGCAGCTCCTCGTCGGCGGACCCCGTGGCTGAGCTGCGCGACGTCAGGGTCACGTACAGCTCAGGCCACCGCCATCTGGTCGCGGTCGACGGCGTTAGCCTGAGCGTTCCCGCTGGGGAAACGGTGGGACTCGTCGGAGAGTCAGGCTCGGGCAAGACGACGCTGGGCAAGGCGATCGCGCGGCTCGTCCCGGCCACGTCCGGGAGCATCACGGTGGCGGGCCGCGACCTGGGCGCGCTACGCAGTCGCGATCTGCGCGCCGCACGGGCCGAGATCGGCTTCGTCTTTCAGAACCCGAGCGACTCGCTAAACCCGCGCGCCCGCGTCGGCGCCATCGTGGCCGAACCGCTGAAGCTGCACACCACGCTGCGGAACGCGGAGCGCCAGCAGCGTGTTATTGAGCTGCTCGATCGCGTCGATCTGCCGGCCGACACAGCCAGCAGGTTCCCGCACCAGCTTTCCGGCGGACAGCGCCAGCGGGTAGCGATTGCCCGCGCGCTGGTGCTGGGTCCCCGGCTGGTCATTGCCGACGAACCGACGAGCGCGCTCGACGTGGCCGTCCAGGCCGGGGTCCTCAAGCTGATCGCGGAGCTGCAGCGTGAGCTCGGTTTCGGCTGTCTGTTCATCAGCCACGATCTGGCTGTGGTCAGGCAGGTCTCGCAGCAGGTGACCGTTATGTGCGAGGGACGCGTCGTGGAAGCGGGTCCGACAGAGCAAGTGCTGTCGGAGCCTCGGCATGAGTACACAAGGACACTGCTCGCCTCGGTCCCGCTTCCGGACCCGCGCGTCCAGCGCGCCAGGCGGGCCGACCCTGCACCAGCAGTGCCACGGCGCTCAGGAGTCTGAGTTCGCCTCCCCCGGGTACGGAGCTACGAGATGAGTAGAAGGCTGGATTGCGGGGGGTAGTCAATGAATTCGACAAGCCGCGGTGACCGGCTGCAGGTGGCTGTACTCGGGACCGGCATCATGGGCTCGGCGATGGCACGGAACCTGGTCGGCGCCGGGCTGGCGACGACGGTCTGGGACCAGTCGGCGGCGGCGACCGCCGCACTGGCCAGGGCGGGCGCGCGAGTGGCGGGCTCAGCCGGCGAGGCGGTCACCGGCGCGGACGTGGTGATTACGATGCTGCCCACTGCCGACGCTGTGTCGTCGGTGATCTTCAACGGCCCGGCCACGGCGTTCGCCGGGGGAGCGGTGTGGGCGCAGATGGGCACGATCGGCGTCCCGGCGACCATGGAGGTCGCGGCCCGGCTCGGCAGTCTGCGGCCGGACGTGTCGTTCGTGGATGCCCCGGTGTCTGGAAGCAAAGGCCCAGCCGAGCACGGTCAGCTGCTCATACTGGCGTCCGGGGCCGCCACAGCCAAGCCCGCGCTAGAACCGGTCTTCGGCGCGATCGGCCGGAAGACGGTATGGCTCGGTGACGCCGGCGCGGGCAGCCGGATGAAGCTAGCCGTGAACGCGTACATGTCGGTCTTGATCGAGGGGGCCGCCGAGGCCCTCGAGCTCGCCCGGCGACTCGGCGTCGAGCCTGGCAAGCTAGACGAGGCCATCGAGGGCGGGCCGCTGGACGCGCCGATTGCCGACGCCAAGCTGCACAAGATGGAGCAAGGCGATTACGCGCCTGAGTTCCCGCTGCAATGGGCACTCAAGGATGTAGACCTGGCGATCCAGGCCGCTGGGGACCGCCCGCTGCCACTTCTTTCTGCTCTTTCCCAGCAGTGGCGGTCAGCGGTCAGGGACGGCCACGGACGGGAGGACATCAGCGCCGCCCGGCTTGCCCTCGCCCGCCGCTGACACGACCCGCGTGCCGACGTCCCGCTCCAGGGCCTGCCCGGCGACGGGGACGCCGAGCTGCACCACGAGCCAGATCCTGCTGGTGTCGGTCAGAAGCCCGGGTTCTTCGAGCGGGTCGCCGTCGACAATGAGCAAGTCGGCGAGCCTGCCCTCGTGAACAGTGCCGATGTGCTCGGCGAGGTCGAGCGCCTGGGCGGCGATGCTGGTTGCGGCAGCCAGTGCCTCGGCCGGAGTGAGCCCGTGGCGGATCATCAGCTCGATCTCCAGACCGGTGCCGAGGGAGACGTCGCTGCCGACCGCGATCTTGACGCCCGCATCCCTGGCAGCCTGCAGGCTGGCGGCGCCATCTTCGATGTTGCTACGGGCCAGGCCTGCCAGCATCGGCGTCATCCCGGCTGGTGGTTCCGCGTGCGCGGCGGTGCCCGCACCGGAGCTTCCGTCGCTGAGCCCGGCCATCCAGTAATAGCCCGCCAGCGTCGGGACCAGCACCTGGCCGCGGGCGGCCATTGCCTCCAGCAAGTCCGGACGCTGGTGCAAATACATCCCGTGCTCAATGGTGTCCGCGCCCGCCGCGATCGCGGCCTCGCACCCGGCTAGCCCTTCGGCGTGAGCGGCCACCTTGAATCCCATCCGGTGCGCCTCGCCGGTCACCGTCGAGAGCTCCGCCTCGGTGAGCTGCAGCGGATCGGGATCCTCCAGCTCGTTGGACCTGGCGCCGGTGGTCATGACCTTGATGAAGTCCGCCCCCGCCCGGATCTGCTCGCGCACCGCCCGCCGCACATCGTCAGGCCCGTCGGCCTCGCGATACATGTCCCCGTAAAACCGCCCACCGGGCGCGGTCGCCGAAATGATCTTCCCGCAGGTCAGCAGGCGCGGTCCGCGAAACGCGCCATATCGCATCGCCTGCCGGGCTTCCTGAGGCGCTCGCCCTTGCGACCCGGTGACCCGGATCGTGGTCACTCCGCGGCGCAGGTAATCCCGCAGCTCAGCCTGCAGGAAGTGGGCCGCTGTTCCGGGAAGGGCAGCCTCCGCGCCCCGCAGCACTCGCGGGAGGAGGCCCGAGGCATGTGTATGCGCGTCGATCAGTCCGGGCAGGAGCATCCGCCCGCCGCCGTCGATCACCCGTGCCCCCTCCGGACGTCGCTCCGCTGCGCTCGTCACGCGCCGGATCACGCCATCCTCAACGAGCAGCGCGACGCTGTCGCGCACCGGCCCGCCGGTGCCGTCAAACAGGCGCACTCCGGTGATCCACAACCGTGCCGACCCCGGCTCGGGCGCAGCGATCAGTGCCGGAAATCGGTGCGGCATAGCGGCACTCCCCACGGCATGCACCGGGGCTCGCCCGGCTGCGATTCCAGTGTCTCCACGCCCGAATCCTGCCACCGATCCGCGTCTGCCCGCACGATAGCATTAGCTTGCTTGCGCACGCATGTAGATTGGTACCACCTTAAGGAGGAGTCATGCCGAGTTCCGTGCACGACCTCGAGCAAGCCGGCTCGTACGCGCTGGGCCCCTGGCGCGTGCACCGGATCGGATACGGCGCGATGCAACTGGCCGGCGACGGTGTCTTCGGACCGCCGCGAGATCGCGAGGAAGCGCTACGGGTACTGCGCGCCGCCGTGGACAGCGGTGTCGACCACATCGATACCGCGCAGTATTACGGACCGGGCGTCGTCAACGAGCTGATCCGGGAGGCGCTTTATCCTTACCCAGCGGGCCTGGCGATTGTTAGCAAGGTGGCTGCCCGCCGCGATGACGCTGGCGCGGTCTTGCCATTCGACGAACCGGATCAGCTGCGCCGTGGCATCGAAGACAACCTCGCCACTCTTGGCATCGGCCGGCTGGCGGCCGTCAACCTGCGCCTGCTGGATCAGTCGGCGGCGCCCGGGAGGCGATTCGACGCTCAGATTGCCGCGCTGATCCGCGCCCGCGAAGACGGCCTTATCGACGGTATCGGCCTGAGCAACATCTCATTGCATCACTTGCTGAGGGCCGTCGATCAGACAGACATCGCGTGCGTCCAGAACCTCTTCAACCTGGCAGATCAACGGTCGCTGGACGTGCTCGAAGCATGCCGCGAACGAGGTATCGCGTTTGTTCCATACTGTCCGCTGGGCTGGCCTGGCGAGGTGCGGAGTCAGATCCTGGCAAGCCCGGTGCTGGCTGCGGTGGGTGCGAGGCTGCAAGCGACGCCGGTGCAGATCGCGCTCGCATGGCTGCTGGACCTCGCGCCAAATATCCTGCTCATTCCGGGAACCCGGACGCGGAGGCACCTGGCGGAGAACCTCCACGTTGCCAATGTCCAGCTCGATGGCGCGGCCCGCCAGGAGCTGACGCGGCACTTTCCCGCTGCTCGATGACCTGGCGATCGCGAAGGCGGGCGTTCAGCTAGCTAGTCACGCGGCACTGTCAGAACGCTGGCTGAGCCCGTGATCTGCGGTGATGCGACGCGCGAGCGCGGCAGCCTGCTCTCGGATCTCCGGAACGGCGGTCGTCTCGTACCAAAGTCCGCGAAGCGGCGGGCCGAGCGTGTAGATGGCGTCGTCCGGAACTCCGGCACTGTTAACGACGGCGCCCTGCGCAGTGGCGTCGATCCCGAGGCGCAGCGGATCTGGCCTTGCCATGCCGGTCGCGAACAGGTAACGCAGGAGCGGGTTGCCGGTTGCCGTAATGTCCGTGGTCGCGCCAGTCCCGTTGAGCACCGCGCCAGCTGGAATCTCGACGGTCTCTGCGCCCGCGTCGATGAGGACGCTGAGTCCGCCGCTCACCTCGCGCACCGACAGGACCTGACCTCGGTGTACCGAGAGCTGTCCAGTGCAGCGCAGCGCGGTTACCCGGCTCGCCGTGGGCGGTGGCATGAGATGGCGGTGCACTTCCCAGTACCGGGCCACGTGTCGCAGGAATAGCTGCTTGTCCGGTGCGGGCATCCGTCGCCAAAGGCCGGGCACATACGGTCGCAGCGACTCCATCACCGCAGGCCAGTTGGCCGGGTTCGCGCTGACAGCTTGCCGTACCTGCCACATGAGTTCGCCCAGTCGGACCGGGCCCGTCGTCCGGGATATGACTGGCAGCCACAAGGGCCTGGTTACGGCAGGAGCGTCACCTGGATGTGCTCGGGGCAGCAGGCCGTGCCGAGACACCGCGTGCACCCTTATCGCCGGGTTGGCACTGGTGATCGCAATGGCAAGATCGATCATTGTCAGCCCGGTGCCCGCAATCACCACCGGAGAGCCATCCCCCAGGGCATCGAGCGCGCCGGGGAGCCAGGGATCGGTGATGACCCGGTCGCTCGCCGGGGTAGCGAAAGGCAACTCGGAGGGTGGGTTGCCAGTTGCCAGTACCGCCACGTCGGCACGGACCTCGTCGTCGGTCAGGACGACCTGAAGCGGTCCGGCTGCCCCGGTTCGCTTGATCGCGACCGCTTGGGACTGGATCAGGGACAACCTGGAGTCTGGCCCGGCCGCCGTTTCCGCCGCGGCCAGCGTATCGCGCAGGTACTGTCCGTAGGCGTGCCGTGGCAGGAACGTGGTGCCGGACAGAGTGCTGTCAGGTGCCAGGGTGGCCGCGGCCCACCTGAGGAGGTGGTCAGGGTCATCAGGCAGCGCGCTCATCTGGCGAGCCATGGCATTGAGAAGATGGCCGGGATGGGTGGTCGAGTATGCCTGGCCGAGCCCGTGGCGACCGTGACCGTCGATCAAAGTGATGCTCACCGGCATCTCGCGCGCGGCGGCGTGCGCCAGCAACTGCACTGCCGTGAGCGTGCCGCTGGCGCCACCACCGATGATGGCGATATCCAGTGCCCGGTCACCGGATCCTGCCGTCTTCATAAACTAAGTATAGACTACTTTCCCGATAGGATAAATAGATAGCCTGAACGCGACCGGGATCTGTTCGTGCTATCGCGGGGTCAAGACACAGAACTCATGGCCATCGGGATTGGCCATCTCTCACGGAGAGGGCGCGTACTCGGAATCCAGCAAGGCCATCTCGATGAAATCCCGCCAGCCGTCCGGGTAGAGCTCCGCCTCGCGGCGCACACCCTCCTGGCGGAAGCCGCAAGCCAGATAGCAGCGGATCGCGCGGTGGTTGGTCGCCAGCACCTCAAGCTCGACACGGTGCACGCCGAGCTGGCTAAACGCCCAGTCCAGTATCAGCCGCGTTATCTGCTGGCCCAACCCCCTCCCGCGCAGGTCGACCACGAACAAGCCGATCCAGAAGGCCGCACGGTGCTGGTCGCGGTTCACCCGCAACCCCGCGCCGCCGATGCAGTGGCCTTGGTACTCGACAGCCCAGGTGTAAGCGTCCGGCTCGTCCGCTAGGAACCGCCCAGCTACGCCGTCCCTGTCGTGATAGGGGCGACCATCCCACTCCCGCCGCCACGATGAGCCGTAAGCGTCATATTCTTCCGGATCGATCGGCTCGCGCACGCGGTCGTCAATGTCGGACTCGCGTCGCCCGCGCAGCAGAACGCTTTCGCCGCGCAGCGTGGGAAGCGGCGGCAGCGCCAGGCGGTCAGGCATCACATCCGGCATGCTACGCGTTTCGCCTAGTCCCGCTGCTAGACGGCCAAGCGCGAGGTTGGGCCGCGGGGAGGATCACCGGGGGGTCGCCAGGTGCCGCGCGAGGTGATCGGTCACCTCACGGGCGTCGTCCTCGATGCCGTAGATAAACGTGGACTTGCGGCGCCGCAGTACAGGTAGCCCCAGCGCGTAGAGTCCAGGGCTGTCGACCACGCCGCCGTCGTGATTCAGCTGGCCTTTGGGGTCGACCACGGGCACGTCGAGCCATCCGTAGTCGGGCCGGAAGCCTGTCGCCCACACGATCGCGCGGATCTCGCCGCTTCGCAGGTCGAGCTGCAGTCGCGTCGACTCGGGCACGCGAGTCGGCGTGAAGCGCTCGGAAGGTCCGGCATCGGCGTCGCAGCCGTCCGTCCGGGCCCACTCATCGAACGTGCCCAGCAGTCGCTCCATCTTCAGGTCCGCGAGCGAG